>CAKTWW010000012.1 GCA_934630855.1 uncultured Collinsella sp. | reverse complement strand
AGTCCCCGCGATGGGCCCATAACAAAAAAGCTCCCATTGCTGGGAGCTCTTTCATTTAATGGTGCGGGCGAAAGGACTTGAACCTTCATGGGGTTGCCCCCATACGGACCTGAACCGTACGCGTCTGCCAATTCCGCCACGCCCGCGTGCAGGAATTAGAATAACGGAGCGCCGCTGCGAACGCAAGAACTATTTTTTAAAAAGTTTGCAGGCATTTTCCCAGGCGGCTTGAGCGATTGATTCGGCATCCTCGCCGGTGCGGTCAACACGGTCGTTGACCAGCGCGTTTGCAGTGATGGAAATCATTGCGGGCTCGCACTCAAGACCGCGGATGGGCTCTGGAGCCATGTAAGGACAATCCGTCTCGAACAAAATTCGATCGAGCGGGGTTGCCGCGAATGCCTCGCGCACGTCGTCGTTGCGCTTAAAGGTAGCCGCGCCGCCGTAAGCGATGTAGCAACCCAGGTCCACAAAACGTTCCATCGTGGCGCGGTCCTCGCCAAAGCAGTGCAGCACGCAGCCCGCCTGAGGCACACCCACCTCGCGCAGCACGTTGTACGCATCCACGTGCGAGGTGCGCTCCTGGTCCGTGTCCTCATGGCGCAGATGCAGCTCAACCGGCACGTTGCGACGCACAGCAACCTCGAGCTGACGCGCCATGCAGTCAATCTGCACGCCATGGGGCGCCGGCGCGATATCGTCGTCGTAATCCATGTGGTAGTCCAGGCCGATCTCGCCGATACCGACGCACAGAGGATCATCGAGCGCCGCCACAATCTGGGCATGAATATCGTCCGTATAGTCCGGGGCGCCATACGGATGCACACCGGCGAGATATTTAATCTGCGGGATATCTTGCATCGGCAGTATTTCGCGAACCAGCCAGTCGCTATAGTCTGCGACGCTACGTTTATCGGCAATGGGATCGAAAACCGTCACCAACAGGTCAATGCCAGCAGCCTTGGCTCGTACGAGCGTCTGGGGCACTTCCTTGCCCCAAAATGAAAGCAGGTGCGCATGCGTATCGACAAGTGGCGCCAGCGGCACCGGACAGGCGATCGTTTTCTTTTTCTTGGTAAACACCACGCGTTCGGCATTAGGCATCATGGGAAAGCTCCTGGGCCAGACGGACAAAGTCGGCAACATCGAGCGCCTCGGCACGCGTGGTGGGCGCAATACTGCAAGCCTCAAAGGCAGCATCGAGCACATCCTTGGCAAAACCGTTGGCACTCATAGAGTTGCGGATGGTCTTTCGACGCTGGGCAAACGCGGCGTCGATCACGCAGGCCACAAACTCGCGGTCGAGGCCCTCGGGCACCACACCGTCAACACGGTCGATGCGCACGACGGCCGAGTCCACATGCGGCGCCGGCATAAAGCAGCGCGGCGGCACCTCAAAGCGGCCCGTCACCCGCGCGTACAGGCCGAGCTTTGCCGTGTAGCCGCCATAGGTCTTGTTGCTCGGCATCGCGGCAATACGATCGGCGACCTCCTTTTGCACCATGACCACGGCACGCTTGAGCGCCGGCATCGTCTGGAAGAACTGCAAGATAATCGTCGCCGCCACGTTGTAGGGCAGGTTCGCGACAAACACCGTGGGCTCGCCACCAGCCGCCTGCTCGATCTGCTCCGGCGTCACTTTGAGCGCATCGCCCATGATAAATCGGAAATTGGAGTAATCGGCGGCGTGGGCATCGAGCACCGGTTCGAGCTCGGGATCCGCCTCGATCGATGTCACGCACGCAGCCTCCTGCAACAGGGCCAACGTCAACGTACCGCAACCCGGGCCGACCTCGAGCACGCGCTCATCGCCCGCAAGCTCGGCAAGCTCGCAGATACGCTCGATCACATGGTTATCGATCAGGAAGTTCTGGCCCAGGCGATGCTTGGTCGCAAGGCCAAACTCCTCCAGCAGCTCCCTGGTTGCCGTGGGGTTTGCCAAAGGCGAAGTTGTCATGGTTGCCTCCTTAACATGGTGGCTGCATCGTAAAGCGAAAGGGCATGGACCGTTGTGGCCATGCCCTTACCGTTAAACAGCAAATTGCCGATATGGCGCTCGCGCGGTCTTTACGCCAGGCGCGGGAACAGCGGATCGCCCTTCTCGACGGGCTGGCCGCCAGCAAGCAGACCCCAGGCACAGATGCTCTTGAGGTCGTCGCTCGTGGCCTCGGCCTCGCAGGACAGGCGACGCAGGGCCTCGGCAGAAGTCTGGGGCATAAGCGGCATCAGCAAGTGAGCGGCGATGCGGATTGCCTCGAGCAGGTTGTAGATCACAAACGCCAGCTCGTCGGCCTTAGCCTCGTCCTTGGCGAGTGCCCAGGGCTCGGAGTCCTCGATGTAGTGGTTGGCGGCGTGGATGAGCTCCATGACCTCGTCCTTTGCTCCGCCGTAATCGAGCACGTCCATCTTGGCCATGTAGCGCTCGACCAGACCGTCGGCGATCTTTGCCAGCGGGTTGTCGAACGCATCGAACGACGCGGGCTTGGCAGGCGCGCAACCATCAAAGTACTTGCCGCTCATGTTGAGCGAACGCGAGATGAGGTTGCCCCAGCTGTTGGCCAGGTCGGCGTTGTAGACCTGCTCCATGCGATCGAAGCTGATGGCACCGTCGGTGCCGGGCACCACGTCGGTCATAAAGTAGTAGCGGTAGCCCTCGACGCCCAGCATGTCGATGACATCCTGCGGAGCGATGGCGTTGCCACGGCTCTTGGACATCTTCTCGGCCTTGCCGGTCTCGGCATTGCGCACGGTCAGGAAGCCGTGAGCAAAGACGTGCTCGGGCAGGGCCTCGCCGATGGCCATGAGCATGGCGGGCCAAATGACGCAGTGGAAACGAATGATGTCCTTACCCACGATGTGGAACTGCGCGGGCCAGCGGTAAGCCAGCTCGGCACGGGCCTCGTCGGAGTCGACACCGTAGCCGACAGCCGTCATGTAGTTGAGCAGCGCGTCGAACCACACGTACGTCACGTGGCCCTCGTCGAACGGAACCTGAATGCCCCAGTCAAAGCTCGTGCGGCTCACGGAAAGGTCGTTGAGGCCGCCCTCGACAAAGCTGCGCACCTCGTTCATGCGGAACGCGGGCTCAACAAAATCGGGATGCTCGTCATAGAGCTTGAGCAGCTTGTCCTGGAAGGCGGAAAGCTTAAAGAAGTAGGACTCCTCCTGCACGCGCTCGAGCGGGCGGTGGCAATCGGGGCAGAGGTGCTGGCCGACGCTGCCGTACTCCTCGTCACCCTTCTGGACCTGCGTGTCGGTGAAGTAGGTCTCGTCGGGCACGCAGTACCAGCCGTCGTAGCTGCCCTTATACAGGTAGCCGGACTCCTTCATGCGCTCCCACAGATACTGCACGGCGTGATGCTGACGCGGCTCGGTGGTGCGGATGAAGTCGTCATTGGAAATCTCGAGCTTGCTCCAAAGCTCCTTGAAGTGCGGGGCCTGGCTGTCGGTCCACTCCTGCGGCGTCATGTCGTGCTTGGCTGCGGCCTCGGCGACCTTCTCGCCGTGCTCGTCCATGCCGGTCAGAAACTTGACGTTATAGCCGGCAGAGCGGCGATAGCGTGCCTGGACATCGGCGATGATGGTGGAATAAGCCGTGCCCAGATGCGGATCGGCGTTGACGTAGTAGATAGGCGTCGTGATAAAAAACGAAGGCTTGGATTGATCCATGGGGTCTGTCCTCCAGAAAAACGTTGCATACAGGGGATGATTCTAGCGCAAGGGCTGCATATCCTCCATCTATTGCATATCGAGCACCATGGCATAGACATCGCGTTTGCGGCGCGAGTACTTCTGCGACAGGCGCTTTGCCACCGCGGAGGCGGGCTCGCCCTCCTCAAGCGCGGCGCGGATATCCTCGCGCAGAGCCTCATCGGGGTCTGCCGCCGCGATGCCAACCGGCGCGATGCCGGCCTCCTCATCCTCGCTTGGCGGCGCGATGACCAGCGCAATCTCTCCCTTCACCTCGCCGCGCGCACGCAGCTCTTCGGCAAGCTGGGCAGCAGGCCCGCGCAGGACCTCCTCATGCAGCTTGGTAAGCTCGCGGCAGACGGCAACCTCGCGCTGGGGAAAGACCTCGGCCACGGCCTCGAGCGTCGCCACGATGCGATGTGGAGACTCGTAGAAGATGAGTGCGCCGGGCACCACGGCGAGGCGCTGCAGACGGCGCACGCGATCACCGTGCTTGCGTCCCAAAAAGCCCTCGAAGAAGAAATGCTCGCAGGGAATGCCGGACGAAACGAGCGCCGTGACGCATGCGGAAGGCCCGGGGATAACCTCGACAGGTACATCGGCCTCGCGCGCCGCCTCGACCAAAGCCTGGCCGGGGTCCGACACGCTCGGCATGCCAGCGTCCGAGGCAAAGGCGAGGGTCTCCCCCGCCAGCAGGCGATCGACCAGCCCGGCGGCTCGGCTTGCGATGACGTTCTCGTCGCAACGGACGAGCGGCTTTGAGATACCCAAGTGCATCAGAAGCTTTGAGGTCACGCGCGTATCCTCGCAGCAAATCGCATCGGCGACGGCAAACGCCTCGCCGACGCGTGGGGACAGGTCGCCCAGGTTGCCGATGGGCGTACCGACCACATAGAGTTTGCCCGTACGGGCGCCATTTTGCGTCATATCAACCTATTCGATCATGCCGCGCTCGAGCGTACCGAGCGCCGCGCGGGCGTCCCATGCTGCAATGCGCTTTTCGGTCTTCCAGGTTTGGAAGAACCATCCGGCAGCCGGCGCAAAGGATGCCAGCTGGTTGGCGATAAACACGCGCTCGTAGGCATTGCGGCCCTCGGGCGTAACCGACGAGTTGGCGAAGATCGCCGCACCCGACCATTCGCCCACCAAGACGGGGAATCCGGTCGCGATTGCCTCTTTGAGCTCGCGCTTGTTACGCGAGATGGCGGTCACGAGACCGCGGGGGCTCGTGATATCGAGGGCATACTCGTCGCGGTAATGGTACAGATGGAGGTCCATGTAGACATTCTTGTACTTGGCACCGCGCATAAAGTGCTTCCACTCGCTAGGGTGTCCCGAGGAGGAAAAGACGACGATCTTGTCCTCGGGCATATACGAACGAACTAGTTCGTACGCATCACGATAGAAGTTGCGCAGGTAGTGAGCAGGAATGCCATCCGTCATGGTAAAGAGGCTCTTGCGTACGCTCATCTGCGGGGTGTCCAACAGCTCAATACCCAGAAGGCTTTCGGCCTCGCCATAGCGATCGGCCAGGCGCTCGAGCACGTCGAGCGCGACGTGCCGGCCGTTGGTGGACGAATGCCACTCGGCAACCGTCTCTGGCGTGGTGGGCGAATCGTTGGAATCGCCCTGACCACCTGGCACCGTCGCCAGGTCGAGCAACACGCGGATGTTGTACTTGGCAGCCCACTCAATGGCTCGATCGATATAGTCCACGACCGAGATGTAGGAAGCGTCGGACTCCTGGGAGCCAAACGCATACCACGGCACCGGCAGGCGCACGGCGTTGAGGCCGATCTGCGCCATACGACGAAAATCGTCCTCGCTCACAAATGTCTCGTAATGGCGGCGCATGCGCTCGTTATAAGCAGCGGCGCCCATGGCCTCCTGCAGCTCCGCCGCGTTGGATGCACCGGTCGCCGCATACAGCGACGGGGTCACCCAGGGCTCGGGAATAAACCAGCCAGAGAGATTAACGCCGAGTATCCTCTCCATCACTGCCCCCTTTTGGATCACACGGGCTGAGCCCGCATCGTTCTTGCATGACATAACTATCGTTTTGAGTATACCCGCGCGTGCAGACAGGCGAACGAACGGCCAACAAAGTGGCGCAAAAGTGGGAGGAATGTCCGGGCAGACGGGTTCGACTTGGCGCGCCGGGATGTGCATACGCACCGAAGATAAGCGCCGGAAAGCGTGTCCCATTATTTCGCTCGAGAATGGGACGCGTTTTCCGCCAGCCGCCCAACCGGAAAGCGTGTCCCGCAATTTCGCGTAATTCCGGGTCGTGCTTTCCCAAACAGCCCCGAAGCGGAAAGTGTGTCCCGCTCTGGATCAAAATGCCGGGACGCATTTTCCACAGAGGCATACATAAAAGAAAAAGGACCCCTTTGCAGAGGTCCTAGTCAATTCAAGGTGGCGGGGAAGGGAATCGCGCCCGCGCTTCCGCGCGTGCGGACCGCCGCGGCGCTCCCGCGCCTTGCGAGCTGCGCTGGCAAACGCTATCGCGTTTCCTCAGCTCCGCGCCCTCACGGGGTTCGATTCCGTGCGGGGGCCACATAAAAGAAAAGGACCCCTTTGCAGAGGTCCTAGTCAATTCAAGGTGGCGGGGAAGGGAATCGAACCCCTGACACGAGGATTTTCAGTCCTCTGCTCTACCAACTGAGCTACCCAGCCATTTGAGGTGTGCCTTGTTCCAAGGCCTGATTAGTATAACCAAGGACGCGCGCCGGTCAACCGAGAATTTTAAAAAAGTTTTTGAGTACGGCGCCAGCCACAACCTCGGCCCCACAGAACAGCACGTCAAAGGCATCATCCAGCCGCAAGAAGTTTTTCGCTCAGGGCCGCACGGGCAAACTCACTTGGCGTCATCCCCTCGGCTGCCGCCCTTCGGCGAATCGCTTCCTTCATCCCCAGGGGAATCTTAACCGATAGCGTTGCCGTCCCTTCGCTTGAGAGTGGGGGCCGTCCGTGGACGATCCCCCCAACGGTGTGTTCGCCATCCGGAAACTCGCCACGCTCGTACGACTCGCACCACGTGTCAATCATTTCATCCGTTACAACCTGACCGTTAGCGGTCGTATATGTCTTGCCCATCATCGACCCTTTCCGTCAGGTGCTTTTTGGCGTTGGGATGAATCTCGACATCCATGTATCTCCTCCCCCATCTTACCCAATTTCGTATGACGAAAGTACGCTGCCGCCACTTCTTAAGCCGGTACTCGTTGGAAAGCAGGAGGCGATACGATGATTGAGGGGCGCTCCAGTACGGCCCAGGCGCATGGGTGGGAGCACATGCGCCAAGGTCGAACGTTTTCGTAGCACGCGAGGACATTGCCGTTGCGATCGATAAAGGCGATGTCGATGGAATAGGCCATAAAGCAGGTGTGGACCGAGGAACAGCGCGGGAATGCCATGACAAGCGGCAGTCCGCTGACGGCAACCGGCTGCCGCCCCAGCATGCCGCGCAGGCGCACGGCAAACGACTCCGCCACCACAAACTCGGCCGGCGTCCAGCCCAACCTGTTGAGCGCCCGCGCGTAGGCGATATAGGACGAGACCGCGGTCACATGACCACCCCCGGGTGCCATGGATCGACTGTCACCGCGCGCTCGTGCGTAAGCACAGCCGGCGCCCCCAGAGAAAAGCCGGCGATGCTCAGCGAGCTCGGCCACGGCTCATAGCGCATGGTGCAGGTATAGGTCCTAAATGTTCCAGACAGCGAAAGCAGCCCACCATCCGTCGCCGCGGTACCCTGTTCGCCCGAAACCTCGATCTGCAGTTCATATCCCTCCATGGCATCCTGTATTTGAGCCTGGACCGTCGCGGAAGCATCGACAGCGCTGTCGTCGCCCTCCCCGCCCGGCGACACGGCATGTGCCAGCACGATGTCGGGCACCACGCGGTCGAAGCGCGCGACCGCGCCGGCAAAGATCATGACGTTGTACACGATAAGGGCCAGCACGAGCAGGACGGGCGTGATCATGGCCATCTCGACCGTTGCCTGGGCGCGTTCCTCGCGCAAGCGCGTACGAACGACCATTACGACCCACCGCCAAACACACCCGCCAGCGTGGCGACATCGACGGCGATCGGAATGGAGCCGCCACCTGGCAGCGGAATCTCCGCAATGGTAAACACTGCCTCGTTGATCGTACGCTCGACCTGGTACTGCAGGGCCTCGCAAAGCGCCTTGGGGTCGGTTACACCAAGCGGAATCTTTCGCAGGCTGTCCTGAACTTTGGAAAGACCAGAGATGTCGGAACCCGGACTCTTGATGACATTTGCGGTATCGGTCAGCACGGGCTTTCGCAGGCGCAGGTCGCACGGCTCAAGACCCAGCCCCGCCACAGAACCCGACACGGTGTCACCAAGCCACGACGCAATGGAGCCCAGCACCCCGTTGCTTCCACCCAGGCCGCCAATCAGGCTGTCCATGAGTTCATCGGCCGCATGCTGGATATCTCCGTAACCCACCAGCAACTGGCCCCAAACATCCATGACGCCGTCAAACGCCCCCACGATGCCTCCGCCCGAGCGCTCCTCCATCGTCGAGAAGAAACGCGCGAGCACGTTATTTTGCGCGGTCGCGTCATCGGGTGCCAGCACCGCGGCGGAAATCGCGCCGCGATCGCCAAGCCTAACTGCCGTGTTAAACGAAGAGTTGAGTTCGTCGGGACTAGAAATGGAGCCCGAGACCGCAAAGGACACCACGCCATTGCGCCCGGGCGGAGCGATACGCGGGCGCTCGGCGGAAAGCGCCTTGATGGCATCGTCGAATGCGCCGCCCGCGCGCTCGGCTTCGTCCTCGGTCTGACGCTCGAGTTCGATCTCTTTTTTGCGGCAATCGACATAGTCTTCCATGGCGTCTTTAAACCGATCAAAGTGATATTCGAAGCCGCTCTCGATTACCGATGTGGGCATGGGCACGCGAGCCAGGCTAAGCACGTCAAAGCCACAGCGCCCACACGGATCCTGCCCATCGTAATCGGCGATCGATGCCAATCTGCCTGGAGTTCCCTTTGCATAGTTGGGGCAGCTTGTTCCATAGTGAAGGTACGTCTTGCCATCATTTGTGCTCGTCGGCCATATCGCATCGGTGTAGAGCTCGGTTGCGCGCACCTCATCCGAATTCCTCGGAAGCAACGGAATGTAGGACGAGATCTGCTCGCCATCGTCATGAATATAGGCTCGGTCGACCTCATCGCTCGCATAGCTGTAGAACGCCTTGCGCGCCGCGGATTCCGCCATCATCTCGACACTCGAACCCTTCGGCGCCTCAGTTGCCAAGCGCCGATGGTAGTACGCCTTCGCGCGGTCGAGCGCCTCCTGCGGCTCCCACGTAATACTCGAGGCAAAATGCGGGTTTTTGCCACCGGAAAGGTCCGTCAGACTCTTAGCACGCTCCCACATGCACGAACAGCTTCCGATTGCGTCTTTATCCGACCCGCCGCAGTCGGCAAGCCAGGCACGCTCTTTGGCCTTTGCCGTTTTCTCGGACGCCTTCTGCAGCTCCTTGGCAGCATAGTCCAAGTCTTTTGAGGTGCTTTCGATGGCATCGGTCGAGATCTCGGACCCTTCGAGCGCGGCAAAATCCGAATCGGAGGTCCTGGGCACGGCGAGTGCCGTGCCGGTATAGGTCACGCCCTCGGTATCCTGCGCCGACACGGCCTGCATGGCACGCGCGGCAATTAAATACGGCAGGGCGGTCTCCACTTTCTGAAGACCCTTGGATGCACTTTTGGCAAACTTGTTGCGTGTCTTAATGACCTCGACACCGGTATCGACGATATCGGCCCCCGCCACCTCGGCACCCGGTATGAGCATGGCAACCAGACCGGTGCCGACGGTGGCAAAGCCCGCCAAACCCAAGCTCAAGATGCACGCATCGAGTACCGTGGCGGCCGTATGATAGGACGACACCACGTTGGCACCTGCTAGCGCACCGCTATCGGCCGCCACCTGCGTATCTCCGGCTCGCGACATGCTCCATATCGCCGCCGTCGAGGAAAACAGCAGCGTGAGCACGACCAAGATGACCACGGCAGAAGAGAGCGTGGTATAGGCGCCGTCTTCGATAAACAAATCGATACCGGTGCGGCCCATAAAGCCGCCCCGCTTTCGGCGGGAACTGGGACGCCGGCGGCGCGCCGAAATGCGGTTTGACCAAAAGCGTTTAATCCCAAGAAGCAATCCACGAATCATAGTCTCCCTCCAACCAGTCGGGACGCGAACGATATGAGACGTCGACCCTGAGCTCAACGTATCCGTCCGCGCTTGCGGTGCCCATGGCCTGCGCAAAGGCGCCGATCACGGGCAAGGGCTTCACGTCGCCGGCAATAGACACGGACGAGGTGCCGCCCGCGCCCGCCCGGCCCAACTCGATATCCCACGACAGCGAACCTCCTGCATGGAATATCGAGACGTTGGGTACCGCGGCGAGCCTACGGCGGGCAAACTCCTCCAAGTCGGCGTCGTCGTCTACCGTCGTCGTAGTCATAATCCGCGCGGTCTCGGCAGCAGCAGACTCCATGACTGCGCGGGTATACAGCAGGCACACTGGCTGCAATGCCAGCAAGATGAGCGTCAAAAACGTCGGAAGCAAAAAAGCGGCCTCCACCGTCGACTGTGCCCGGTCCTCACATGCGGCATCAATACAGCGCGATATCCTTGGCACCCGTCGCGGCATCGATGATCGACATAGGTGCAATGCCATGCGACGCCGCCCGCTCGACCAACGCCGCCAGACGGCCATCGGTGCCGGCGCGCCAAAGGCCGGTGATTGCCAGCACAATCGAGAGCAGCGCCAACGTGACGATGGCGTATTCGACGGTCGATTGGGCAGACTCTTCGCGCAGGGCATCTTGCATTTCACGACCCCTCCTCCAAGCTCGTCTTTTGCGGAACCAGGCGCACCGCGCGCAGGCGGCACGACGCATCGCCCTCATCTGCGGCGACGGTTATCATGTCAACCCATCCGCGGTCGTCGCGCACGATGGCGCCCCATAGGTTGCCCTTGATGTCGATATAGCCGCTCAAGGCCAGATGCGCCGTGGACATCTCCCGGTAGGCGCGCAACATGTCCGCGGCAGCCTCCGTCATCGGACGGCCCTCGGACCACGCGAGCCGCGCCGCAATGGCACTGTCCCCAGACGGCTCCGGTACCGCACCCGCCTGGGTATCAAGCGATTGCAGAAAGGTCTGCGCCGTGACGGGCGCATCTCCGTCGGCGGCAGAAACGCCGTCATTTTGCGCCGCATCATCCTGGGACGCTACGGCAGCAGGAGCTTCGAAGCCATCGGAACCATGCCGACGCGCAGCGCCCAGCCCCCACACCACAGCCACGATCGCCACGATCAAGCAGGCAAGCACCAGCAGCGAACCGACAGGTCGCCCATGTCCTACAGGCTGTTGATGCCGTCGCTGATCGCGTTCCACAGCTCTTCGACCTTGCCCTTAAACGCGACGATGGCGATGATGGCGATCACCACGAGCACGCCGACCAAGATGGCATATTCGGTGGTACCCTGTGCGCTCTCCTCCCGCAGTAACGCCCCCGTGTGCTGGCGAGCGCGAATTGTCTGGTAAAAAGCCCAGCTCCAGACCTTGCCCGCGATGTCAGTCATCGTGTTCATATATTCCTCCCTACATCATCCCGCCTGCTCCCAGCAGCGGGCCCAATATGGATAGCAGCAGCGCCGGCAAAATGAGCGTGCCGGTGGGGATCAACAACTTGACGGGCGCTCGCTCGATCTCGCGCTCGACCGCGGCACGATGAGCCGCACGGATCTCGCGGCTCTGTGCGGCAAGCGTCTCGGCAAGCGGTGCGCCCAGAGCGAGCGCTTGGCCCACCGTGATGGCGAAGGTCTCGAGCGCCCGCACATCCAGGTCGCGCGCCGCCGCCATCAGCTCGTCCTCTCGCGTTCCCACGCCCACCTGCCACGCCATGCACGCCCGCTCAAGTCGGACCGCCAGCAACGATGCGCGATTGGCGCAAAAGATCTCGAGCGCGGCGTCAAACGAAAGCCCGGCAGATAGGCCCAGGCGAACGACGTCAATCATCTCGGACACCTCGCCGAGCGTCACACGCTGCGCGTCCCTCGCCCCGACCGCTCTCCTAACGCGCGTGGCGACAGCGTCGGCCAGCGAACGGGCGGCAGCAAAGATCAACGCTGCCTCACGCCTGCAGGCCATTGCGATATCGCGCGCCTCCGCACGCGCAAAACCCGTTACGACAAAGGCGCCCAGCGCGCACAGGCAAGCCGTCGCGGCAACCAGGGCACTCATAATTCCATCCTCATAATGCGGCGGATAACCACCAGCGCAACGACATTGAGGGCCAGACCCAGCACCACGGCACCGGCCCCCGCGGGTGTCGCGAGACCGCGGCGAAAGTCGGCCGAAAGAAGCGCCAGCACCGCGCACATACCCGCCGGCATCGCCGCGACCATGTGCGCCGACATACGTGCCTGCGACGTCTTAACGTCCAGGCGGCGCTTAAGCTCGATACGCTCCCCCACCATGCTTGCCGCCTCGGACAGCAAGCCGGCAAGCGGAGCACCGGTGCGCTGCGAGACCTTGAGCGCCAGGGTAACGAGCGAAAGCCCGGGCGCATCGACGCGAACCAGCAGATCATCCAAGGCGTCGGTTGCCGAGATGCCGCATTCAATTGCTGCGGCAACGCGCAAGAACTCGGTATGCACCGGCTCCTGCGCATGGGCACCAACAAAACGCATGCCCTGAGCCAGCGAATGCCCCGAGGCAAGTGACATGGAAAGCGCCGTGAAAGCCTCGGGCATAGCCTCTTCCGCATCGTGCTGCTCGCGGCGACGATCAAAGGTGTCACGCGCGGCAGAAGCGGCAAACGGCGCCGCGAGCCCCAGGAAAAACCCGAGGGGCGAAAGCGATACCACGGCTAGCGCAACGCAAGCAACGACACTCGATAGCAGCAGAAACGCCAGACGTGTCGCATCGTCCTCAATAGTGACACCCAAGCGGTCCGCAGGGATCAACGACACCCAGGAACGAGCAAGCCTTGCCAATGCGTCGTTTTCCACCAGCTCACGGGGCAGCCTCTCCGCCACCGACTCCAGCGCCTGATGCGCCATCTCTTTTGGCGAGACCTGTGGCACGCGGGGTTCCGCCCCGCACGCCGTCACAACAGACAGTCCTGCGAGGCCCCCTACGACGAGGGGCACAGCGATCTCCATTCGTCCACCTCCTCTTGTGTAAGCGTTCCCGAGCGCAAGCCCTCTGCGATAAACGGCGGCTCACGGTCGAGCGTCCAAGTGCGCCCGGCAGCGTCGAACGTCACATAGCGCTCAAGCTCCACGCCACCCGTCGAAGCGCGACGCACCCCCGAGTACGATGAGACGAAGCGCTTGCCGTCCGCATGGCGCTCGGACATCACGATGCCGTCGAGCGCCATGGCGATCTGCTCCTCGATCAGCTCACTTGGAAGGTCGATGCCGTAGCGCGCGAGCAGCGTCAGTCGCACCACCGTCTCCTGCTCGGTTCCCGCATGAAGCGTGGTAAGCGAGCCGTCATGGCCGGTATTCATGGCCTGCAGCATGTCGCAGCATTCCGCGCCGCGCACCTCGCCCACCACGATGCGATCGGGACGCATGCGCAAGGCGTTGGTCACCAGGTCGCGAATCGTGACCGCGCCCTCACCTTCGATCGAGGCCTCGCGAGCCTCCAGACGCACGACATGGGGATGGTGCGCAAACTTAAGCTCGGCGGAATCCTCGATCGTCACAATGCGCTCGCCCGTGGAAATCTCGCACGACAGCGCATTGAGCAGCGTCGTCTTGCCCGAGCCCGTACCGCCCGCGACGGCCAGGTCCTGCCGCAGCGACACCGCGCACGACAGCAGCTGCGCATACCAAAGCGGCAGCGACCCCAACCCCACAAGCTCATCCAGCGAACAAATGCGGTCCGAGAACTTACGAATGGTAAGAATCGGCCCGTCAATCGCCACGGGCGGAATCACCGCGTTGACGCGGTAACCCGTCTTGAGGCGCGCGTTGACGATGGGGCTTCGCTCATCGATACGACGGCCGAGCGGAGAGATGATGCGGTCGATCAGCACACGAATCTGCTCGTCGTCGTCAAATGCATGCTCGATGGGATACAGAACGCCGCCGCGTTCGAAAAAGGCGGAACGGCAGCCGTTGATCATGATCTCGGTGACGGTGTCGTCCTCGATGAGCGGCTGCAACGGCCCCAAGCCGACCACGTCGTCCAGAATTTCGTCGATGATGGTCTCACGCTCGGGCGTCGCCAGGTCGGTCGACTCCTCCACATTAAGAGCCGCCTCCACCGCCGGGCGCAGTTCGGTGCGGGCGAGCACCGGGTCGACGTAGGAGCTGATGCGCGCCACCTCGTCGTACCCCATGCGGTCCATCACCGCGCGCTTGGTACGACGCTTGATCGCGCGATGGCGGCCCGCATCGACGGGCGCTGACGCCGCAGCCACACCGGCAGCTTTAATCCTTGTCTGCAAGCTCATCGCGGATCACCCTCGCGCGACCACGGCAGACGTATGCGCGGACGCTCGCTGCGTGTCGCGCGGTCGTTGACCACGTCGCTCCACGGACCGACGGCACAGCCAAGCTCCACGAGCATCTCGCGCGTAGCCTCACGAACGCTCGTCGCAAAGGCACTGGTCTGGCCTATCGCCTCGTCGGCGCGGCCGAATGCCATAAGCGATGCCAGGTCCTGCCCGCCGTCGGCAATGCGAATCTTGGAGCTGAGCGAGCACGCGATCTCAAAACGCATGGCGACATCCTCATCGGCACCGCGCGCACCAAACCGGTTGAACACGGCGCTCATGCGCGTGCGCGGCACGCCTACGCGACTCGCCAGCTCAATGACGCGTGCCGCAGAGGTCGCGGACGACACCGCCGCATCACCCACCACCAGGCAGCGATCGCTTGCCGCCACGGCGGCGGCCACGGCATCGCCCCAAAAGACCGAGGTGTCGACAAAGACCACGTCGGACTCGCGCCGCAAGATATCGAGTATCAGCTCCACTGGACGCGCCATGAGCTCGGCCTTTTCGGGGGCCGCGACAGGCCCCCAAAGCGTGACGCCCGGGGCGACGCGCATAGAGGCGGCGACCACGTCGGGCTCCGCCAGCGAGCCGGCGGCGGACGGCTCGATCAGGGCCGCCATATCGCGTGGGGCCTCGGCGCCCATAAGGTCGTAGAGGTTGCCAAACATAAGGTCCAGATCGAGCACGGCGGCACGCAGGCCCAACAGCGATGCTGCATGCGCCATGACGGCAACAATCGTCGACTTGCCGCAGCCGCCCGAGCCCGAAACAGCGCAGATGACCGGGGCGCGGTGCGAAGACCCCGCGACGTCGTCGGACACCGCGGAAACGGGGGTAGCAGGCATCGGGGACAGCATTCCCGTCTCTCCGGCTGCAGTCACCTGCTGTGCCCAGGCAGGCATAGCGGGTTGCCCAGTTGGCGCGGCCTGCTCGATCGGCGCGGGGCATGCGGGCGGCACTTGCAGGGGCGTCGGCCCATCAAACGAGCTCGCACCCGCGGCAAAGCCCTCGACTTCATCGAGTCCGTCTGCCAGGTTTACGCCGTGCACGTATCCCATATCTGTCGTCAGAGGCTCATCGCCATACGGCGCTGACACCCCGACGTCATCATATGTAAGGGGGTCCCGGGGGCGCCGACCATGCTCGGCTTCCGCTCTTCCATAATCATCAACACGCGGGCCTCCTGTAGCGCGAGGCCCCCCGGGTTCCCTATCAACAAAAGCATCGGGCTCGATCGGCACCAACCGATCGGGATCGGCTGCTCCCTCGCCCGCGTGCTCGCTGCCGCACACGCTGTGTGCGGCGATGACCTCGGTCGCCCCCGCGCGAAACAGCCCTTCGATATCCGACGGGTCGAGCGCTTCTATCAACACGACCACACGACCCACGCGGCCCTCGGCCGTCAGGCGCGCGACCGTCGTCCGCACATCGGCAGGCGCAAACGGTGCCGCCGCGATCATGGCTGCCCCGCGCCGCGATGGAAACGCGCGCGCCATGGCCACCAGGCCATCCAGGTCCCCAACGCGCAGCACCTGTGCGCCCGCATCGCGGCTTTCGACCTCACGCTGCAGCAGGCCGTAATCGCCACACGCGCAGCACGCAAGCCAGATCGCCTTCATCACTCGTCGCCTCCGCTCTTTTTGCCGCGCGCCGTGGCGGGAATCGTCAAGCTGATCGTTCCCTTGCCCGAGGCCCCCAGCAACTCCTTAACGTCGTCGGAATCCGCCGCCAGCGTCACCCACTCGATCTTGCCTTCGCGCGAGGTACCGGCTTCCTCGCTGGTATCAATTACGCGCGCACCGCACAGGCGGTCGGTCACGCCATCCTTTTGCACGTATACGTCCACATAGCTGCCAACGCCCGTGGCGCCGCCCACCGAATGCTCGGCATCGACCGCCACCGAAACGGCAACCTTGCCCTTGGGCACCTCGAGCGTGTGGCTCTCGGCCTTGGTGTAGACATCGCAAATCACGGCGTTTTTGGGAATGCGCGAGGTCGTCACGTCGCCACGCACCTGACGCAGCTCGGTCGCCGCATCACGCGGCAGCAGGCTCGCCAGCCACTCCTGGGTTATGACGTTGGTTTCGTCGAGGGTCTCACCTGCGTCGATATCGCGCGCGGCAACGCACACCTCGATGCGGTCGCCGCCGTATTTTGCCAAGGTCTCGGCCTGGGCCTGATCGGCCTGCGAGCGAATTGACGACCCGTAAGCCATGCAAAGGGCCGCGGCAAGCACGCCCGCGGCCAGACTGATGGCGATGCGCTTGCTCTTGTTCACGGCC
Source organism: uncultured Collinsella sp. (assembly GCA_934630855.1). GTDB lineage: Bacteria > Actinomycetota > Coriobacteriia > Coriobacteriales > Coriobacteriaceae > Collinsella. The sequence goes on along the minus strand of CAKTWW010000012.1, from coordinate 29,253 downwards.
GCTCCTCTCATGGCGGTAGCGGGCGGATGCCCGTACCACCATTGTCTGGGCGGCCAAGACACAAAACGTCGCGATGGCGATCCTAGGTTTCGCGGTCAAACCAATTGCTGACCAAAAGCTGACCAGGCCGTCAAGCTCGCGGCAAGGTTTTGGTCAGCACGTCGCCAAAACGCCTGTTTCAAGACGTTTCTGCAACAAAAAAGCCGCCTCCCGAGCAGTTGGGAGACGGCTGTCATAGGAAAATTCAATTACAGATGAACATCGGGATCGAGCATTTGGGCACTCACGCGCATGGATGACGCCAAGTTTTGGAACGTCTCCAGACGCAGGCAGTCGATCTCCCCGGCATCCTCGGCCTCGCGAACAGCGCAACCGGGCTCGTGGGTATGCGTGCAATCGCCAAATCGGCACGCGCGCGACGCCTCGACGATCTCGGGAAAAGCGCGCGCCAAACCCCGCTCGTGGCCCACAAGCGGCAGACTGCGCAGGCCCGGGGCATCGGCGATCACGCCGGCGTCGCCCGGCAATGTCACCATCACGCGTGCGACAGTGGTGTGGCGACCCTGGTCGTCACGCTCGCGCACACCGCCGGTAGCCAGCGTGTCGTGGCCCAGCAACACATTGAGCAGCGTCGACTTGCCGGCACCCGACTCGCCCAGGATCATGGCGCAGCTCCCTGCCGGCACGCAGGCGCGCACCTCGTCCATGCCGAGGCCCTCGGCAGAAGACGTCACGATCACGCGCACGTCCGGACCCACCAGACGACGCACGCGGTCCAGGTCGCGCGCAAGCTCGTCGGCCTCGCAGCGGTCGGCCTTGGTAAGCACCACCACCGGCTCGGCATCGCAGTCGAGCGCCAGCACCAGCGAGCGCGCCACACGGTCGAGCAGCACCTCACCGGCGCCGAGCGCCTGCACGATGAGCACGCTGTCCACATTAGAGCAGAGCACCTGGCGCTCTCCGCGAGCGCGGCCGCGCCAACGCTCAAAGCTCGTGCGGCGCGGCAGAACGCACTCGATCACGCCCATGTCGTGCCCGGGCGCGCGACGCACCGCTACGCGGTCGCCCACGGCGGGCAGTAGGACCTCGTCCTCGCCACGTGACTTGGCAAACCCCACGGCGTGCTCGGCACGGAAGGTATCATCGGCGGTTGCTACCAGCGGAAACCCGCGGTCTAGGCGCACCACGGCACCGAGCTGCATCTGCTCGGGCTCCTCGGCATGTGCGCAAAAATCATCGAAAGCAGTCTGCTGAGCCGCATCGACCGGCAGGTCATCGAACGCCGGAACATCCTGCAGCGCGTCGAGCCCCGGCACGCTCGCCAGTAGCTCCTCGGCAGACGCAGGGGCTTCGGCCGCAAGCTTCCGACGACGATCACGCTTAGCCCGCGCCCCCGTCGTCTTTTTCTTCGCCTTAGCCTTAGCCTTGCCCACAAACGCCTCCCAGCAAACAACCACACAACTGAGCAGGTATTTTAACGCATCGTTCCGTTAGGCCTACCAAATGCTTCGGCATACTCATCGTCATCCATCCAATCGATGATGTCACCGGGCTTGCACCGAAGCGCTTCACATATCGCTTCGAGCGTCGAGAAACGAATTCCCTTGAGCTTTCCCGTTTTGATTCGTGAGAGGTTAACGGGCGATATCCCTATCATTTCGGCCAATTCCTGCGAGGAGATCTTACGGTCCGCCATCACGCGGTCAAGACGCATAACTATCGGCACCGTGCCACCTCCTAGAGAATCTCGTCGGAATCTTCCTGTAACACCCTACCGTATTCAAAGACCCCCGCCAACGCAAAGAAAATGAGTCCGTAGGAAAGCGATTGAAAGTCGAACTCAGGAAACACGAGCTCAGCCGCTCCGAGAATTTCGCTATACGGCAGCTGAAAAGTCGGCCACATAGTACTGACGATAGCCTTTAAAGACATCAAGATTCCAGTTGCGACCAACATCCTCGTCTGCCATTTTCCGAAGGGCCTACCGTCCCGCCTGACTTTTGCGGTCAGAATCGTAAATAGGAAAAACGTAGCGGCATCGCAGAGCGTATTCATCATGAGCAGGAGAAGAAACCTCCCGCCATCCGCTGAGATTCCCCTATGGAACAGCAAAACCACCATATGGGCAAACAGTACCAAACAGGCCACGGCCTGAACCGCAAGCGCAATGCAGAAGACCGTCAGAAAACCCGTCGTCAAACGTAGATAGGCATGCGAATCTATCATCTCTCCTCCTTGCGTCCTTCTCTTTCAACACGCCCATTGTACTTTTCCGACTCGGCGCTCTCATTCTCCAACCATTTACCAGTAAATTTCTACCATTCACCTTTAATGCTCTATCTTTAATGTTTTGTATTAAGTATTTATGATTTAGAGAGTTTGGAGGACCACATGAAAAAGCGCGTTGCCCTTATCACCATCTCGCTATTGGCCTTTGCCGCTCTTGCTTTATTGATTCAACTTGGCTTCGGTTCAAGAACAATCTCAATGTCTGAGCTCAAGTCGAAGCTCGCAAATAATGAGACATTTATCGTCCAAATTGAACTGGAAGGCTGCCCGGCTTGCGAAAAGCTCAAGCAGGCTGAGCGAACACTTTCACCGGGCCTTAAGAACGATATCGTCACCCTCGTTGTTCCCAGGTGTCAAAAGGAGACCAACAGAAAAACGCTCAAAACACTTTTCCCCTCATTTGAGTTCTATCCCTCAATTTACGCTATTTCAAATGGCGAGGCTTTATCCGAATTTGACCTATCAACCCTCGAATCGTTCGAGTCGCGCTTTACAGATTGGAGGTCAAAACTCAGCAGCGTGACAATGAAAAACTAGACTACTAAGGAGACAGTTATGCTACGCAACGTCCCCATGAGCCGCAAATCATTTATTGCAAGCGCAATCGCGCTCTGCACCCTCGCTGCATCACCGAAGCAGTCCAAAGCTGAACCTCTCAACGTAAAATTTTCTTCACCCGAGGAGTACATCGAAGCCATCAATGAATCGGGAGCAGGATGGACAACCTACGCATTAAATTCCGAAGGTGAAATGTATGTCGTTGCCCAATTCGAGCATCTTGAAATTAATGACCAGGAGTACGAGACTCGAGGGATTGGACAGTGGATTGTAAAAATCGCCGTTTATGTTGGGAAAGCCCTAAAGGGCTATGTTGAAGGTCTCGTAATTGACGGAATTATCAAACAGATAACAGGAAAAACTGGTGATTACTGGGTCAGCTACGCGGCAAACCAGCTCCTTGGCCGCCCTGTCCCCGCGGGAAATGTCTATCGCCTTCCCTGCAGCGTATATCCTCCCAACTCCGGGGAATACGTGCGCTGCGTGAACAGCTGAGGAAGCAACCATGCTCTCAATCATCATTGCGCCCATACTAGGCGTCTGGGGCATCCAGTATTTCTTAAACAAAAAGTGGCTGTGGGGATTTGGCTGCATAGCGATAACAGTTATTTGCTATTTCCTTTGTCTTATTATCAAAGCCTGCTGGCCGAGCGCCATCTCGTTTGGAATCGCACTCCTCAGCTCAGTTCAACTATACGGGCATAAAAGAGAGCTGCCGTTCTCTAAAGCCCTGGCCTCAGCGCCACTTCCGCTGCAGATCTATTGGGGCGTTATGGCCGTTATCGTCTTCTTTATGCCAATGATTCCCTACAGCGAAATGGCGGAGTTTGGGTTCAATTAAAGCAGCCCACAACGATGCGGCCACACAATCCCATCCCGTAAAAAACGAGCCGGCCGGGCAAAGCCCGACCGGCTCACTCTCTTTCTTTTAGCTCCCCCGCAAGACCGGCAGAGGAGCCGGCGAGGTCACCGCAGGCCCGCCCGCCGGGAGCTGTTTGCCAGACGCGACCTTTGCCGAAGGCAAGCGGGAGCGCATAGCAAACTGCGCAGGCGGGCGGGCCGGACGGCCAAGTTACCTGCGCTCCACGGCCCGCATGACGGCCTTGTACACCTCGACCAGCGGAACGATCAAGAACGCCAACCCCAACGCGCAGGCGACGCCGCGCGGCTCGAGCGTGATCCCGGGGCCAAAGAACATCTCGGCGAGCGTCGGCTGCACGGTCACGATCACCGTCAGCACCAGCGCCAACGCGGCCGAAGCCCACAGCCACTTGTTCTGCTTCTTCATAGTGAACAGCGACGCGCGGCGACTGCGCATATTGAAGCAGTGGAAGATCTCAACCATGTTGAGCGTGATGAAGGCCATCATCACGCCTTCTTCGTCGGCGTTGCCGGCGATCATATCCGAGATGTGGATGTAGCCCATGTCAAAGTACACGCCCACAAAGAAGCTCGCCAGCACCAGCACAGTGATGATCAGGCCCTGGACCACGCAGTCCAGGCCCATGTTACCGGCAAAGACGCCGTCCTTGGCGTTGCGCGGCTTGCGCTTCATGATGTCGCCCTCGGCGTCCTCCATGCCCAACGCGAGCGCGGGGAAGCAGTCAGTGACCAGGTTCACCCACAGCAGCTGCACCGGTTGGAAGATGGTAAAGCCGATGAGCGTGGCGATGAACACCGAGAAGACCTCGGCAAGGTTGGCCGAAAGCAGGAACTGAATGACCTTGCGGATGTTGTCGTAGATGCGACGGCCCTCTTCGCAGGCACCGATGATGGTGGCGAAGTTGTCATCGGCAAGCACCATGTCGGCGACATTCTTAGTGACGTCGGTGCCGGTGATGCCCATGCCCACGCCGATGTCGGCGCGCTTGATGGACGGTGCGTCGTTGACGCCGTCGCCCGTCATAGCAACGATCTGGTCGCGCGACTTCCAGGCCTCGACGATGCGGGTCTTGTGCTCGGGCTGGACGCGGGCGTACACGCCGTAGTCCTCAATATGCGCGTCGAGCTCCTCGTCGCTCATGCGGTCAAGGTCGGCGCCGGTGATGGCCTGGCTGCGATCGGTGACGATACCCAGCTGTTTGGCGATGGCCACGGCGGTGTCGATGTGGTCGCCCGTAATCATGACGGTGCGGATACCGGCGTCGTGCGCCTCGCGGATGGCGTCGGCCACCTCGGGGCGGACCGGGTCGATCATGCCGGACAGACCGCAGAAGACCAGGTCATGCTCGAGCGCGGCGGGGCTGCAGTCGGCCGGGATCTCGGTGTAGGTGCGGCTTGCCAGCGCCAGCACGCGCAAGGCCTCGTCGGCCATGGCCTTGTTGGCGGCCACGAGCTCGGCACGACGCTCCTCGGTCAGCGGGACGACCTTATCACCTTCGTAGATGTGGGTGCACAGGCCGATCACCACATCGGGCGCGCCCTTGGTGTACTGCTCGTACTCGCCGTCCAGGGTCTCGACGACCACGGACATCATCTTGCGGCCGGAGTCGAACGGTGCCTCGCCCACGCGCGGGTGCTCGGCGGTCAGGCCGGTAAGACCCGCCTTGCCGGCATCGTTGACGAGCGCGCACTCGGTCGGCTCGCCCACGGCCTCGCCCAGCTCCTCGTCCCACTGGGCGTCGGAACACAGCGCCATGCCGGCCAGGAACTTCTCCTTGGGCGCGGCAAGCTCGTGCTTGACGACGGTCATCTTGTTCTGGGTAAGGGTGCCGGTCTTGTCGGAGCAGATGGTCTGCGTGCAGCCAAGGGTCTCGACAGCAGAAAGCTTGCGGATGATTGCCTGGCGCTTGGCCATCTTGGTCACGCCCAGCGAAAGCACGATGGTCACGACGGCGACCAGGCCCTCGGGAATGGCGGCGACGGCGAGCGAGACGGCGACCATAAAGGTGTCGAGCAGCGCGGTCGGGTCGGTGAGGACGTTGCCCACGCCGTGACGCAGGATGTCGACGCCAAAGATGACGACGCAGATGACGATCACCATGATGGTGAGGATGCGGCTGAGCTCGGCAAGCTTAACCTGCAGCGGGGTGAGTTCTTCCTTGGCCTCGGCCAGAGCGCCGGCGATCTTGCCCATCTCGGTGTTCATGCCGGTGCCGACCACGACGGCGCGGCCGCGGCCGTATACCACGGTGGAGCCCATGTAACACATGTTCTTGCGGTCGCCGAGTGGCACGTCGTCGGTGCCCGCGGCAAGCTCGATCACGTTGGCATGCTTCTCGACGGGGACGGACTCGCCGGTCAGGGCAGCCTCCTCGATCTTCATCGTGGCGCTCTCGAGCACGCGGCAGTCGGCCGGGACGGAGTCGCCCGCCTCGAGCATGATCACGTCGCCGGGCACGAGCTCGGCGCTCGGCAGATGCACGAGCTTGCCGTCGCGCAGAACCTTGGACTGCGCCGCGCTCATCTCCTGCAGGGCCTCGAGGGCCTCCTCGCTCTTGGCCTCCTGGACCACGCCAAGCACCGAGTTGACGATAACGACGAACATGATGATGGCGACGTCGGCGAAGTCGGGCTCGCCCTTAACCATGCCCGTGAGCGCACTGATGACGGCGGCAACGATCAGCATGATGACCATGGGGTCGGCCATCTGCTCAAAGAAGCGCTTCCACAGCGGCGTCTTCTCGGCTTCCTCGAGCTTGTTAGGGCCTGTCTTGGCGAGGCGCGACGACGCCTCGTCGTTGCCCAGGCCGAGGTTCTCATCGACACCTTGGTCGCTGAGCACCTCCGCCGCGGCGGACAGGTATTCCTTTTGCATATAGAGTCCCCTCCTGGGATTCGGGCCACTCAGCAGATTGATGCCCGATCATAATTCCCAGGAGAAGGGCAAGGGCTCATCAAGGCTGCCGTGCTGAGCGGCAGTTGATAGTGGAGCTATGGTACCCCAAAGCGGCGCGTCTAGCCAAAACATTCCATTTGGAAATACGGCATGGACGCAACGGTGCAGACGGTGTGATGCTCAAAAGTGATAAAACGTTTTTTCTTTGGCACATCGTCAAACTGAAATATCGCCCAGATAGCAGCGGTAAGAGCGGTTGATAAAGTTTTTGCATATACCGTTTTTCCCGCAAAAAAGAACTTCTCAATCGGCGTACGGTCGATTTTTAGGGGTATTCGGTCGGCAATTCGTTATAATCTTCTCGGTTTTATTTCTTATGGTTTATCTATCAGCGCAAGACGATGTCAGATGGAGGTCTGAATGTACAAGCGCACCAAGATTGTATGCACCATGGGTCCCGCCTGCGATAGCGACGAGACCATCCGCGAGATGATCAAGGCGGGCATGAACGTCGCCCGTTTTAACTTCTCGCACGGCTCCTACGACGAGCACCACGGTCGCATCGAGCGCGTCCGTCGTATTTCCAAGGAGCTCGGTATGCCCGTCGGCATCCTGCTCGACACCAAGGGCCCCGAGGTCCGCACCGGCCTTTTGGTTGACGGCAAGAAGGTTGCCGTCAAGACTGGCGACAAGATCGTCGTCACCGCTCAGCCCACGTCCGAGGATTTCCACGGCACCTCTGAGCACATCTCCCTCGACTATCTGGCTCTGCCCTCCGAGGTCGAGAAGGGCTCCCTCATCCTGATCGATGACGGTCTGGTTGCCCTCGAGGTCGAGTCCGTCGACGGCCAGGACATGACCTGCGTCGTTAAGAACGACGGCCTGATCGGCGAGCGCAAGGGCGTCAACATGCCCAACGTCAACATCTCGCTGCCCGCCATCACCGAGCGCGACCGTCAGGACATCCTCTTTGGCCTGACCGAGAACATCGACTACATCGCCGCTTCCTTCATTCGTGACGGCGAGTCCGTCCGCGGCATCCGCGAGCTTTGCCGCGAGAACGGTGGCGAGCACGTGACGATCTTCCCGAAGATCGAGTGCGCCCTGGGCGTCGAGAACTTCGACGAGATCCTCGAGGCTTCCGACGGCATCATGGTCGCCCGTGGCGACCTGGGCATCGAGATCAAGCCCGAGCTCGTTCCGCACATCCAGAAGGAGATCATCGCCAAGTGCAACGCGGCCTACAAGCCCGTCATCACCGCTACGCAGATGCTCGACTCCATGCAGCAGAACCCGCGCCCGACGCGCGCCGAGGTTGCCGACGTTGCTAACGCCATTTATGACGGCACCGACGCCGTCATGCTGTCCGGCGAGTCCGCTGCCGGTAAGTACCCGGTCGAGGCCGTCAAGATGCAGGCCAGCATCGCCATGGAGACCGAGAAGTACCTCCCGGCTCACGCTCCGCTCGAGGTTCCGGCCGACGCTCACGGCACCCGCGTCGTCAACAATGTTGTGGGTATGTCCGCTGTGAACATGGCCACCACCGTTGGCGCCAAATGCATCACCGTGCCGACGACCACCGGTCGTACCGCTCGCCTGATCTCGCACTTCCGTCCCAACATGCCGATCTGTGCTTTCTCCCGTCATGACTGGGCTGTCCAGCAGATGATCATGTACTGGGGCGTTATCCCGCACCAGGCCGAGATCACCCAGGGCACCGTCAACGGCACGATCGTCAAGGCGATCGAGACCGCTAAGGAGCTCGGCTACGTCGAGACCGGCGACCTGACCGTCGCTACCGCCGGCGATCCCCGCATGAGCGTCCAGCTCGAGGACAAGGTCTCCTCGACCAACGTCGCTTACGTCGCTCAGGTGCGCTAAATCGCACTTGCAAGCAGACTTGCATTGCAAAGGGCCCGGAAGGCTTCGCCTTCCGGGCCCTTTTTCTGTATGCCGATGCCGGAACGCGGCATGACTTGCGCCAACTTTTTACCAAAGGGCGCGAAAATCGCCCTTCAAGGCCCGAAACGAGCGTTCCGAGCATCAATAGTGTCCGCCCGGTGGCGAACCCGCACCCCGACCAAGACTGCTAAATCGTTTTAGCAAAGCCTAATCCGATCGCGTTTTCGGAAGTGCGGGGAAAATTCGCTGACCTCTGAGCACAAGCCCTTTTATTTCAACAAAACCCCTGATAAAGTTGGCTCAAATACCGCCTGTGCTTAGCCTGCTTCTCTTTTTCCCCGCACTTCCGAAACCAGTAGCATTTTCAAGCCCAAACAACGCTCAAACGATCGGATTGCTATGTCATTTCTTGCCTGCGGACCCACGGCCTTCAAGTACTATCGCATCCCGCCTCAAATACTAGGGCTCTATCCGGCAATCCTGCCGCCCGACCATGACCATCGCTTGGTGCATTACTCTCAGCAGCCAGTATTTAAAGACCTGCTTGGCAAGCCCGTTTGGAGATTTGTAAGCGCCCGCGGCAATCGCTTTAACGGAAAACTATTCCACAGCCGCTTGCTGGCCCAAGAGCCACCTCCTGGGTCGTTTAGGCAGACTGAGCATGGGTTTGATGTCACGTCGCCGGAGTTTACGCTGCCCAACCTTGCTACGCAGGTCTCACGTAACCAATTACTCATGGCCTGTTACGAGATGTGCGGCTCCTTTGCAGTATTTAAGCCCTGCGAGCGAACGCGGCAACAACTCGATGAAGCTATCTCGCTTAAGCTCATTCCACCTAACTGTGGTTGGGAACGAGTTAACGACGTCAATGGCAACGACACCAACCTATGGAAACGCGCACCGCTCCTGAACGCAGCGGATATCGCCGCGTTCGCCAAGCAGGCCGCAGGCCTGCGCGGCGTCAAACAACTCCGTTGGGCCGCAGAACGCATGACGGGGCAGACCGCCTCACCTTTCGAAGTCCAAACGTCCATACTCGTCTCGCTCCCCCGTGACGAGGGCGGCCTGGGCATCGGCATCGCCAACAATGTGCGCATCCCGCTCAGCGAGGGCGCGCGCTCGCTGTATGACAAAACCTGTTGCTATGCCGATATCCTCATCGAGAGCGCTACCGACAGCATTGGCGTCATCCTGGAATGCCAGGGCCGTTCCGCTCATGACAACGAAGCCGCAAGCCTCTCCGATGCCGAGCGCACCACCGCCCTCACAAGCATGGGCTACGACGTTATCCAGATCACCTACGATCAAATCAAAGACACAAAGAGCTTTAACAACATCGCTGAGCTCATCCATAAAAAGGCGGGACTCCCCTACGCGCCGAAGACCAAACAAGAACGCGCCGCCGAAGATGCCCTTCGACGGGAGCTATTGGTCGATTGGGATGAGCTGTTCGCCGTCAAGCCAACCAGCTAGCAGCTGGCGATCAGAGGAACCGCGGGCGCATCGGGAGCGGCGACGCGCTCGGCGAAGCCGGTTTCGGTCAGTTCGATGACCTCGGCAAACGTCGCGTCAAAGAACTCCTCGGTCAACAGGCGATATGGCGGATGATCGGGCTCGCCAGGGTTTTCGCGCACAATCTCGTGCATGACGCCGATAGTCTTGAGCACGTACTCCTTATGGATGGGATACTGCCCAAAACGCGTCGCCGCGGTATACAGGCGATCGGTCGCACGCGGGATGGAAACGATGCCGAGCGTCTTGCCAAACCAGTCAAAGTCACCCTGCTTTTTGATGCGGAACTCCTCGCTCGGCTTGCCGCCGTGCGCCTCAAGATACTGGTTCACGCGCGTGTTCCACACGGTATCGGCCACCAGATGCGACCAGACGCCCAGCGTTAAATCGAGCAACGACTGTGCCACGTCCTCGGATGCAAGCGAAAACTCGCCGGCATCCGGCCCGGCAACCGGCTCGGCATCCTTGTAGCGCTGAGGATAGTGCACGCGGTTCAGTCGCTCGCGCTCCTCGATAATCGAGGTCGCCGCAGCCGGAGCGCCGGCAGGCGAACTTTTAAGAAGCGGTGCCACATAGGTATCCCAAAACTCATGCTCGCGTGGTTTCGGGATGGGCTCGGGCTTGGCAAAGTGTGTGATGCGGTACGGGATGGGATCGGCAATACCGGGAACCATATAGCCCACAAAGATATCCGGAACCACGCAGCCAAACAAAAAGGCATTGCGGTCGCGCACGCTATCGGCAAGTGCACCGGTGCGCTCCAGAAGTCGTTCCGTTTGAGCGATATGAATGTTCCAGCTTGGCATAGCCACCCCCATAAAAACCTGGATAAATATACCATCACGGCAAAGCCGCGCGGGCGCCCACGCATGCTCTACGCAGCAACTATTCGGCGACACCGACCTCGGTTCCATACGACGGTGTGGGCGCCTCGACCACATGGTGATATCGATCGATATAGATCGCACGGGCGCCCAGGCGTCGCACCAAATCCTGGTGATGTGTGCTCATCAAGACCGTCTTGCCCGCCGCAACGTATGCCAGCAAAAAGTTAACCACGATGTCGCATGAATCCTCGTCGAGCCCGTTGGTGGGCTCGTCAAGCACCAGAATATCCGGGTTCATCGACACCACTGCGGCCAGCGCCACGCGCTTCTTTTGCCCGCCCGAGAGCTGGTAGGGAGAGGCATCGACCAGATCGGCAACCTGGAACAGCTCCATGGCATCGCGTACGCGGCGGTCGAGCTCGTCTGCCGGCAGACCCATTTGAGCGGGACCAAAGGCAACTTCCTCGCCCACCGTGGCGCAGAACAGCTGCGCGTCGGCATTCTGGAACACAAAACCCACGCGCTGGTGGAAGCGCTGAGCGGCCACGGAATCCTTCAGAAACGTCGCATCGACCACGCGCCCATCAAACAGGTACGTGCCCGCGTCCGCGAGCTCAAGACCGTTGATAAGGCGCATGATCGTCGTCTTGCCGCAGCCGTTGGGACCGAGCAGGGCAACGAGCTCGCCGCGATCCACCTGCAGCGATACGCCATCGACAACCGTATGGCCCGCATAGGAAAACACTACGTCGCGCAGCTCGATCAGCGGGGTGGTCACGGCGCCATTCACGTCGCCCGCGCCGCGCGCAGCCGGCACGTCATTCATATCGATCGTCAAAACGTCGCCCTTTCCCATTCGCATCAACAGCCCGCCGGCAGCATTACAGCACGGCGCACAGCGCCGCCAGCAGCACCACAGCGGCGGCATAAACCGCATCGCGCCAGCTAAACCCGGTGCGCGCCAGCGCCGGATAAACACCGGCAAAACCGCGGCAGGTCATGGCCTCGTCCATCGCGCGACTGCATTCCATCGCCTTGATAAAGGTCATGCCCATGATACCCGCCACCGAGTCGGTGCGCGAAAACCCCGCAGGAGCGCGGCCCACACTGCGCAGCATGACCGATTCGGTGAGGTCGTGCGCCGTGCGGCCGAGCACCTCGATGTGCTTAAGCGCCATATCGAAGGTAAAGATGACCTCGTCGGGCAGGCGCAGCGCCTTAAGCGCCGCCGACATGCGACTCCAGGTGAGCGTCCACGAAACGCCCAACACCAGTGACACGTTAATGAACGTCTTAAGTGCAATCTTGAGCATGGCGGCGGTGGCAGACGTCCCCAGCAGCAAGGCCGGCAGCGCCAAGACCACGGCAAATCCCGCCGCGGCCAGCGCCGGCATTAAGGTCGCACGCAGCCCACGCACGGGACGCACGGCAACCAGCACCAGCGCGATCGCCGCCATCAGCATGAGGTACAGCGGACTCTGCGTCAGGCACACGCACAGGACGCAAACGAACATCCCCACCAGGCGCACCGGAGCCGAAACGCAAGAAAGGGCGCGGTCAATAATCGACCCGCCCTCGTGCGCGCCGCCGCCCAGGCGAACCCGCTCAAGCAGGCTCGCCAGGTGCAGGACGTTCTTTTGCATCACGCGATGCCGAGCCCCCGTGGGCTCGTATCGCTCTTGAGCCGCAAGCCAGCTAGGCAACTCGGCCATTGCCATTGGCTACGCTTTCCTTTGTCGTCAACGAAATAAGACGGAAGACGATGGTAAGCACCGCGACGCCAATCACGCCGGAGAGGATATACATGGCGGCCTGACCAGCAAAGCCGAGACCCTGCTCCTCGGAATACGCCTGCAGGTAGTCACCCGTAGGCAGCGCATCGGCAAACGTCGGGGCATCCAGACCGACCGAGGCCTGCAGGCTGTCATCGCCAGCCTCCTGCACGGCGGTCGCGGCACCCTCGGCGTCCCACTCGCCCCAAGCGTCACCGGTAGCAAGTAGACCCAGCGGCGTCGCCACGACAAGCACGGCGACCAGGATGAGCGTGGGGATCAGCGAGGTCTTCTTGGCGGCAGCGCCATCGGCGGCGAGCTGGCCGTCAACGGCCTCGGGCCCGACAATGATGCTCGGCGCCGTCTTCTTAATGAAACCGTAGATAGCGGCCGTCGCCACGCCCTCGACGACACCGGCGACCAGCATATGCGGGATCAACATGGCCGGAATGGAAACAGACAGCGGGAAGGGGCAGTACAGTGGAGCCCCCGAGGCATTGGTGAAGAGCATGGGCTGAATGCCAAACTCGATGGCCGCGCACAGGGCCGCCAGGCACAGGCCGACCCAACCGCTCACGATGGCAGAAACCGAGGTGCCCCAGCTCTTGTCGTGCAGGCGGCTGTTGAGCGCGCGAAACACGATAGCGGCGGTAAACGGCAGCACGAAGGCCATGTTAAAGCAGTTGGCGCCAAAGGACAGGACGCCGCCGTCGCCAAACAGCAGCGCCTGCAGCGCGAGCGCGACCGAAACTGCGATGGCTGCGGCCTCGGGGCCCAGCAGCAGCGCGATAAGGGCGCCGCCGACGGCGTGACCCGTGGTACCGCCGGGCAGCGGCACGTTGAACATCATGAGCAGGAAGGAGAACGCAGCGCAAATGCCCAGGAAAGCCATGTGCTCGCGGTCGAGCGTGGCGCGCACCTTCTTAATGCAGTGGACCCATACGGGGACCATCGCCACCGCCATCACGGCGTCCGTCTGCGGGGACAGGTAATTATCTGGAATGTGCATATACGCCTCCCGGTTGTCGGCGCGCAGGATCGCGGCGCCGTTTGAACCATATCGTCAGTGTTACGACTCGTCATGTTCGTAACACTCCGCGGGCTATGATAGCAAAACGGCGTGCCGCCAACAAAGCAGCACGCCGTTTTGCAATACATATGTCACAGACGCAAGGCGCCGACGGGCGGCACCTCAGTCGTGCCGTCGCCCGTCGGTCCACGCCTCAGTCGCAAGCCCTAGCCGCGGACCTCGCCGTTCACACCCTTGCACACCTTGGTGACGATCTTCTGGTGCGCTTTCTCGACCTCTTCGCTGGTGAGCGTGTGGTCATCGGAGCGATACGTAAGCGCGAATGCCATGGACTTCTTGCCCTTACCGATACGAACCGGATCGCGGTAGACGTCGAACAGGCGCACGCCCTCGAGCAGCTTGCCGCCAGCGCTGGTAATGCGACGCTCAAGATCCTCGCAGGTCACGGCGTTGTCGACCACGATAGCAAGGTCATGCTCGACGGCCGGGTACTGCGAGAACTCGCGGTAGTTCTCCTGGTTGCGAGCGCCCTTGATCAGCTTGTCCAGGTCGAGCTCAAAGGCAACGACGACCTCGTCAATGCCCATAGCCTCGCGTGCCTCGGGGTGGATCTCGCCGACCCAGCCCAGCACGGTACCGCCAGACAGAACCTCGGCCGCACGGCCCGGCTGCAGGAAGGCATAGCCCTCGCCCTCGACGGGACGGAAGCGAACCTTCTCGATGCGCAGCTGGGCAAGCAGCTCCTCAACGATGCCCTTGCCAAAGAAGAAGCGCAGCTTGCGGTACTTCATGTTCCAGGACTGCTCGCTCCACTGGCCCGAGAGCACGCCCGCCACGGACTTGGTCTCCTTGGGCAGGCTGGCGTTCTCGCGGCCGTGGAACAGGCTGCCGACCTCGTACAGATGCACGTTGGGCGTGCCGTGGGCCTCGTTGTAGGTAACGGACTGCAGCAGGCCCGGCAGCAGCGAACGACGCATCTCGGTCTGCTCGGCCACCAGCGGGTTCATGAGCACCACGGGGCAGCCGCGGCCCTCGGTGGACATGCCGATCTTCTCCAGGTCGCCCGGTGCGGCAAAGCCAAAGGTCGTGGTCTCGTTGAGGCCGCAGGCGCGCAGAATCTCGCCGACCTTGCGGGTGAGCTTCTGCTCGCAGGTCAGGCCGCCGATGTGGTTCTTGGCAGCCGGGATGGTCGCCGTCACGCGGCCCATGCCCCACAGGCGCAGGACCTCCTCGATCAGGTCAATCTCACGCGGCAGGTCGGGGCGGAAGCTCGGCGGGGTGACGATAAAGTCCTCGCCGTCGCGCTCGACGGTGCAGCCCAGGCGGGTAAGCGAGCGCTCGATAAAGTCGGGCTCAATATCGGCGCCGCAGATGGCGTGCACGCGGGCCAGGCGCAGCTTAATGCTGTCGATGGTCTTGGGCGCGGGGAACACGTCAACGTAGCCGGGAGCGACCTCGCCGCCGGCAATCTCCTCGATAAGGGCGCAGGTGACGTTGGCGACGTCCACGCAGCCGGTCTCGTCGACCTGGCGCTCAAAGCGGATGGAAGCGTCGGAGATCAGCGACAGGTCGCGGCTGGTGTGCGAGGTGCGGCCAGCGTTGAAGCAGGCGCTCTCGACCATCACGTCGACGGTATCGTCCTCGATCTCGGAATCCATGCCGCCCATAACACCGGCCAGCGCCACGGGGCGCTCGCCGTCGGTGATCAGGCCCATGCCGGCGTCGAGCACACGCTCCTCGCCGTCGAGGGTCGTAAACTTCTCGTCCTGCTGGGCAGCGCGAACCACCACGCGGCGACGGCCCTCGCGCTCGGCAAAGGTGTCGAGGTCAAAGGCGTGCAGCGGCTGGCCGGTGAGCATCATCACGTAGTTGGTGATGTCGACGATGTTGTTGTGCGGGCGCACGCCCAGGGCGTTGAGGCGCTTGACCATCCAGTCGGGCGACGGGCCGACCTTGACGTTGCGTACGATGCGGGCAACGTAACGGTCGCACAGGCCCTCGTCGGCGATCTCGACGGAAAGCTCGTCGTCGGTCGCACGGCCGGACTCGGCCTTGATGGCGGGCAGCTCAACGTGGAAATCGCGGTCGAAGATGGCGCCGGTCTCGCGGGCCATGCCGATCATGGACAGGCAGTCGGGGCGGTTGGGCGTAATCTCGCAGTCGAGCACGGTGTCGCTCGAGCCCACGTACTCGGCAAACGGCATGCCGCAGGGCGTGTCCTCGGGCAGGATCATGATGCCGGAGTGGTCGCCGCCCAAGCCGAGCTCGCGCGCGGAGCAGTTCATGCCCATGGACACGACGCCGCGAAGCTTGCTCTTCTTGATCTTGACGTCGCCGGGCAGGACAGCGCCGATCATGGCCGTGACGATGTGGTCGCCGGCCTCGAAGTTCTGCGCGCCGCAGACGATCTGCAGCGGAGCGGGGTTGCCATCGGCGTCGAGATTCTTGTCGCCCACGTCGACCGAGCACACATACATGTGGTCACTATCGGGGTGCGGGGTCTTGGTGAGCACCTTGGCGGTCACCACGTGGTCGAAAGACTCGCCCACGGTGTCGATCGCCTCGACCTCGGTGCCGGTACGGATATATTCGTCCGAAAGGGTCTTGGGATCCTCCGGAATATCGATCATGGTCTTGAGCCAGTCGTAAGAAACTCTCACTTGATTACTCCTTATGAGAAAGAAATGCCTGCTAGAACGGGTGATTTAGAACTGATTTAAGAATCTCATATCGCCCGTCATGAGAGTTCTGAGGTCGGGCAGGTCGTAGCGCAGGGCCGCGACGCGCTCGGCGCCAATGCCAAAGGCGAAGCCGGTGTACTTCTCGGGGTCGATGCCGCAGTTGATGAGGACGTTGGGGTCGACCATGCCGCAGCCCAGGATCTCGATCCAGCCGCTGTGCTTGCAGAAGTTGCAGCCCTTGCCGCCACACACGTGGCAGCTCACGTCAACCTCACAGCTCGGCTCGGTGAAGGGGAAGAAGTGCGGGCGGTAACGCGTCTTGCGGTCCTCGCCAAACATGCACTTAACAAAGTAGTCGAGCGTGCCCTTCAGATCGCCGAAGGTGATGCCCTCGTCGACGACCAGGCCCTCGATCTGGTTGAACTGCGGCAGGTGGCAGGCGTCGGCCGTGTCAGGACGATAGACGGTGCCCGGGCAGATCATGTAGATGGGCGGCTTCTGCGACTCCATGGTATGGATCTGCACGCCCGAGGTCTGGGTGCGCAGCAGCACGTCGGACTCGCCGTGGGCGTGCGCCTCGGGGTGTGCGACGCTACCGGGGTTGTTGTCGACCACGTAGAACGTATCGCGGGCCGAGCGGCTCGGGTGATCCATGGGCGCGTTGAGCGCGGTGAAGTTGTAGTAGGAGGTGTCGACCATGGGGCCGGACTCGACGGTGTAGCCGATGCCGCAGAAGATGTCCTCGGCTTCCTCGATGATCTGCTTGATCAGGTGCTGGTGACCGATCTGCGGACGGATGCCCGGCAGCGTGATATCGACGGCCTCGTGCTCAAGCGCATGCTTGAGGGCGGCGGCCCTCATCTCGGTCGTGCGCTCGTCGAGCATGCCCTCAATCAGCTGGCGCATCTCGTTGGCGCGCTTGCCCATGACGGGTCGATCCTCGGGGGCGAGCTTGCCCATCATGCGCATCAGGCCGGTGATGCGGCCCTTGCGGCCGAGCAGCTCAATGCGTGCGGCCTCGAGCTTGGCGGCGTCGTCGGCGCCTGCGACGAGCTCCTTGGCCTCTTCCTCGAGTTTGACCAGATCATCAATCAGACTCATGTCTTCCCTTTCGTCTCTCGCACGTCCACATGCCGCGGCGGCTGACGCCACCCGACGCTGCGAATGTGCGGCCCGGTTCGGTAACAAAAAACCGTCCTCGGGCATGTGCATTGCCCAAGGACGGTTGAATTCCGCGGTACCACCTTGTTTGACCCGGCGGATGTCTGGCCCGCCGTGCCCACTCTGCGCCCCTTGTCGCGAGGCTCACGGCTTCCCTACTGGGGCTTCGCCGCCGCTGGCCGCGCGCCCGTTGAGGTCGCTGCTCGGGAGTGAACGCTTGGCCCTTGCCACCGCAGGAAGGCTTGCAGCCCATGACCCTCCCTCTCTTGCCGGCGACGCGGCGGGCAAAACCCTCTCCGTCAACGCATTGGGCTATAGGATAACACATTCTGCGTACACATCGCCGCGTTCCGTTTTGTTCGCGCTGGGTACAAGGCAGGTAGCTGTGCAAACTGGCCGCACGTCCACCTTTGGCGCTCGGCCTGCGAGATCAAGGTTATGGTATGGGAAAGAAGTTCGATAAGAAGGCCAAGGCCGCCGTGGCAAAAGCCGCCAAGGGCATCAAGGCCGAAAAGGCCGTCAAGAAGTTCCGCAAACTCGAGGGCAAGCTGTGGACCCGCGAGTATCTGCTCAAGATCGCCGAGTTCGATGGCGCGACCATCGCCCCCGCCAACGGCGCCGCCGCCCGCGCCGACGCCATGGGTACCCTTGCAGGCGAGCATCATAAGCTCCTGACCAGCGAAAAGTCCGTTGAACTCGTGCGTTCGCTGGCGCGCGAGACGGTTGTGGGCGGCAAGGTCGACGACCCGCAGCTGCTCGACGAGATCCGCGTGCTCGGCCGCGACCAGCGCGAGGCCAGCGCTATCCCCACCGAGGAAGCCGAGGCCTGGACCAGGCTCACCTGCGAGGCCGACGCCGTGTGGCACAAGGCCAAGTCCGCCAACGACTGGGCGAGCTTTGAGCCCTACGTGGACAGAATCGTCGGACAGCTTAAGCATCAGGCCGAACTCATGGACCCCCAGCGCGACCCGTACGACGTTTGGCTCGACCAGTATGAGCGCGGCCTTTCCACCGAGAGCTTCGACGCATTTTGCAACGAGGTCAAGGCCACGGTCGTGCCGCTCGTGCACGCCATCGGTGAGCGCGGCCAGCAGCCCGCTGCCGACTTTTTGCACGCCCATGTGCCCGAGGCCGCCCAGCGCGCCATGAGCTTTGACCTGATGAAGCTCGTCGGCCTCAATCTGGATGACACCACGCTCGCCTTTACCGAGCATCCGTTTAGCGAGGGCTTCTCGGTGGGCGACGCGCGCATCGCCACGCACATCTACGAGGACGACTGCATCTCCAACGTCTATAGCATCATCCACGAGGCCGGCCACGCCATGTACGAGTTGGGCGTGAACCCCGCTTACGCGCGCACGTGCCTGGAGGGCGGCACCTCCATGGGCATCCACGAGAGCCAGAGCCGTTTCTTTGAGAACACCGTGGGTCGTAGCCGTGCCTTTATGGGTCCGTTGCTCGAGGTGCTGCGCCGTCACGCGCCCGAGGTCTACGGCAACGTGGACGAGGATACGCTCTACCACGCCGTGAACATCGCGCAGCCGTCGTTGATTCGCACCGAGGCCGACGAGCTCACCTATCCGCTGCACGTTATGGTGCGCTACGAGATTGAGCGCATGCTGTTTGCCGGCGAGGCCACGGCCAAGGATATCCCCGCGCTTTGGAATCGCTTTATGGACGAGTATCTGGGCATTCCGGTCCCCGACGACATGCATGGCTGCCTGCAGGACACGCACTGGAGCGGCGGCTCGTTTGGCTACTTCCCAACCTATGCGTTGGGCAGCGCCTACGACGCCATGTTTGTACCGGCCATGTGCCGCGACGGTGTCGACCTTACCGGCGCCTGCGCAAGCGGCGACCTGGCACCCGTCCGTGCGTGGCTGGGCGAGCACATTTGGCAGTGGGGCCGCGCCAAGGACGCGCCGGAGCTCATCAAGGGCGCTTGCGGCATGGCGTTTGACGCCCGCTACTACTGCAGCTATCTCCAGGACAAGTTCACCACGCTGTACGAGCTGTAAGACATAACCGACACGTCAACGCAAAGGGGGCGCTGCGGATTGGTTTCGCGGCGCCCCCTTTCTCCACCTAGTCATTGGGGACGTTCTTAAACGACTAGTCGTTTGGGACACCCTTTGTCAGCCAAGTGCCGGATGGCGAAGAGTGTCCCCGATAACTAGTCGTTTAAGAACGTCCCCAACGACTACCTTACAGAGTTTCTAGGGCAGCGGCGATGCGCTTCATGGCGGCTTCGGCGGCTGTTTGGTCGGGAGCTTCGGCAAGGACGCGGATGACCGACTCGGTTCCGCTCTTGCGCACGAGCACGCGGCCCTCGCCCGCCAGCGAAGCCTCGGCCTCGGCGATGGCGTTCTGCACGCCCATACTATCCAGCGCCGCGTCCTTGTCGGCCACGCGCACGGCGACCTGCGCCTGCGGCAGCAGCTTGCACGGCGCCGTGAGCTGCGAGAGCGTCTCACGCTCGGCGCGAATCACTTCCATCACGCGCAGCGACGTCATGATGCCGTCGCCCGTGCGCTCGATATCGCCAAAGATCGTGTGACCCGTCTGCTCGCCGCCTAGGCTGTAACCGCCCTCGCGCATCTTGGCATACACATGGCGGTCGCCCACGCCGCTGGTCACGGCGCTCAGACCGGCAAGTTCCAGCGACTTGATCAGACCAAAGTTGCTGGCGATCGTCGGCACCACGGTACCGCCCGAAAGGCGACCGTGCTTGTTTAGATACACACCGCACACATACAGAATCTGGTCGCCGTCGACCACGCGGCCGCGCTCGTCCACGGCCAGGCAGCGGTCGGCATCGCCGTCATAGGCAAAGCCCACGTCCAGGCCCTGCTCAACCACATGGCGCTGCAGGCGCTCCATGTGCGTGGAGCCACAGTCCACATTGATGTTGAAGCCGTCGGGCGCGGCGTTAATTACGCGCACGTCGGCGCCCAGTGCGTCAAACACCGGCTTAGCGACCGAGGACGCCGAGCCGTTGGCGCAGTCCAGGCCGATCTTGACGCCCTGCAGCGAAAAGTTCGCACTTGCGATGAGCGAGGCGATGTAGCGGTTACGGCCCTGCATGTAGTCCACCGTGGCACCGATGTGGTTGCCCGTGGCCAGCGGCACTTCGCTCTTGCCGTCGATATAGCCCTCGATGAGCTCCAGCACGTCCTCGTCCATCTTAAAGCCGTCGCCGTTGACGAGCTTAATGCCGTTATCACAAAACGGGTTGTGGCTCGCGCTGATCATGATGCCGCAATCAAAGCAGCCCTCCACGGTCTGATGCGCCACACCCGGCGTCGGGATCACGTGCAGCATATAGGCATCTGCGCCGCTCGCGACCAGGCCGCTCACCAGTGCCGCCTCGAACATATAGCTCGAGCGACGCGTGTCCTTGCCAACAATCACGCGTGCTTTGCGCTCGCGATTGGCGCCGTAATACCAGCCCACAAAGCGGCCGATCTTGTACGCATGCTCTACGGTCAGCCCAACATTGGCCTCGCCGCGAAAGCCATCGGTGCCAAAGTACTTCATATCCTACTGATCCTGTTCAAACGTTTGTGCGGTCGGCGTGGTACGAACCTGGAGCTCCTTGTGCCCAGAGTCCTTCGAAGTCGTGACCGTGTACTCGACCTTTATGTCTTGCCCCAGAAGCATGTGGACACCGCCCCATGCGACCTTCAGGCCATCGTGCGTCGCTTCGTTCATCTCGATAGAACCGGAGCCCGAAGTCTTAATGTCCGAAATACTGCCTCCCGCGGGAGCATAGAGGTAGAGTCTCAGAATCTCGTCGTCGATATCCTGGCTAATGCCGTTATGACCCTGGAAATAACCCGGCATCTCGGCCTTCTCCTGAGAAGTCATGGTGTTCTTGAGCGTGGTAGTCACCCGATACGTCGTCGAACCGTCGGCATTTTCAACCGCAGAATCAATGCTGGTTCGCTTATCGAGGAACCAATCCATCTTGGAGTAGCTGTAGTTGTTGACGTAGACGCCCAAAATCGGGTCCTCCGAAGGATCGTTTTGGAGAGCGCCGGAAATGCCAAGGGCCTTTGCGGCCTTTTCCTCGTCATCGTTTCTCGAATACATCAGGATACGACCCTCGGAAGCACCCTTTTCGATAGCAGCGGCGATCTTGGTGATATCGCTGGAGCCCAGTTCGTCCACGATCTTGTTGAAAGCCGAGCCGGCGACCGCCGCAAAGATGGCGTCCTGCTCCTCTACCGGGTAATTCCAGTAAATATCATGCAGCAGCACCTTTGCAGCGTTGCTTCCGTCGACGACGGTGCCGTCAGGAAGCTGCGTGCCGCCCACAATGCCGAGCATATACTGCAGAAATACCGGATCGACCGCGAATACGCCGTCGATGTCATCTCCAACAATGGCCTTTTGCATATCGCTGGCAAGCTGAGCCGCGCGCGGGAAATCGGGAGTCATCGTAACGTCGCCCATCGTGTATCCGAGCGTGTTGAATCCCGTCAGGCCCCATCCGGTCGTGAACAGGTTTGCCTCCTCATCGGTAATGGGAAGCGGGCTCAAAGGCTCTTTCATCATGTCGACCTTGACGAAATCGCCAAGCTCGAGCTTGCCGTCGGTTACCGACATCACGCCGCGAGAACCGGGGAAACCGCCGCAGGCGCGGATCTCGACGTTGCTCATCGCGAGCACAAGATAGTGACGCGTCTGGCCGTTGGCGCCGAGCATCTGGGGTAGGACGGGGGCGACCTGCTCTGCCGCGTCGACCGCGCCGTCCAGGGTGGCAAAACCGTCCTTGGCCTTATCGACCAGCTCGGTCACCTGGGCGATATGCGTATCGCCGATGCCCTGGACCTTTTCATTGGCGCTCTTGAACACCTTGGAGCTATCGGAGAGCGAATCGGCGACCGCCTGCAGCGCGGACACGTTAATCGTTCCGTCCTGGAACAGCTTGCCGGGCGTTGCCTGCGAAAGGTTATCGGCCATGGGGACCAGCGCGTTGCTCGAGACATCGGATAGGGCGTCGATCATGGTGCGAGCCGCAGCGACATCGCTGCCGTACACCGGGACAAACGAAGCCATCGTCCACAGCGGGCTCGAGGTCTCCGATTTCATGCTCTTGCAGAGCTCGTCGATTTTCTTCGCGTCGTCGGGCAGCGTCGAAAAATCGCCGGAAGTGACCTTGCCCTTAAGGCCAGCGACGATCTGGACGGCTTCCTTCGCTTGGCCCTTCACGGTTTTTGCCGAGTTCAACAGCATAAAGCCGCTCACGCCCAGCGCGACGAGAATCACCGCGACGACAGCGGCGACAATGGCGGCGATGCGGCGCTTCTTACGCTCGCCCTTGCGATGGCGATGGCGAACCAGACCGTCCGAAGTCGAGCTGGTCGAGGAATCGCCACCGTAGTTCAGGCCAAAATCGTAATAATCTTCCTTGGAGCCCGAGCCCTTAAACTCGGCGCCGTCGTCATTGAGACGGGCAAACGTGCCGGTCTCGGAAGCGCCCGTATAGATGGTGCCAAGGTTGTCACCAAACCCTGCGTCTCCAGCAGAAGGAGCGTTGCTGGCGGGGTTGGCGTTGTTGGCGGAATTTGCATGGTTATTGGGGCTGACATTGTTGGCAGGGCTGGTAGGACCGGCGGCATTCGCGCCGTCCGCAGATGCCGGACGAGCCCTGCCCGACGAAGCCGCGGGGCCTGCCGTACCGGGAAATGCCTGTCTACCAGCTCGACCAGTCTGCTTAGCCTTCTGGGACTGTTCATACAGAGCGGTAAACATTGCCGTTTCGCCCGGAGACGTGCGGTTGCCGGCGCTGTTTTGGCCAGATCCACTCGGCACGCCGGCATTTCCAGTCCCGTTTGAACGCGGCGGAACTGCAGGACGGTTGCCGTCGCTGTTCTTAAAGTGGTTACCAGCCATAGAGGAGTCCTCGCAATACATAACGTCAATAACGCTATTAGTTTATGACATATTGCGCACCGTCAGTTAAACTCCAGACGCGGGCAGCAATTGACGGATTTGTGGTACAACACCATGTCTGCCTGGAACGCGGTACCGGCTACACCGTCAGGAACATCATCACGATGATCATGGCAAAGCCGATAAGGTCGGTCGGCAAAAACACCGTGCCCAGCATGACTGCACTCGTAATGGTTGCCGAGACCGGCTCCACGGTTCCGATGAGGCTCGCGCGCACGGAACCAATGTCCTTAACGCCCTGCATGTAGAGCATATACGCCAAGAACGAGCCAATGACCACAAACACCGCGAGCGCCTCGATACCAGCGGCGTCGAGCGCCGGCATATGAGCCCACGGCTGCACGAGGGCGCACGAGACCACGCCCGCCGTGAGCATGGCGGAGCCCGTAACGATGGGGCTGCCGTATTCGGGCAAAATCTTGGCGGGAATCACCGCCATGCAGGTGGCGCTGACCGCGCACATAAGACCTGCGGCCAGACCAAGCGGCGAGATGCTCAGACTGGTGGGGTCGCCACCGGTGGCGATTAAAAAGGTGCCGCCCAGGGCCAGGCCAATACCGACCGCCTCGCGCACACGCGGCATGCGGTGATCGATCACGCAGGTGTAGCCCATGATGATGACCAGCTGCAGGCACTGGAGCACCGTCGCGGTTCCGGCGTTGGTCAGGCGCACGGCCGAAAGGTAGCAGAACTGGTTGAACAGCAGACCAAAGGCGGTAAAGAACAAAAGTTGCTTACGGTCGGCAGGCGTGGTCCAGAGCTTAACCAGACGCGTGCGGTCGCGCGTGACAACCACGGCCATAAAGAGCAGGCCGGCAAGAATCTGTCGCACGCTCATAAGCCACAGCGTGTCGACGTGGTAGGTGTCGAACAAAAAGCTCGCGCTGGTGCCCGAGAAGCCCCAAAACGAACCGCCCACCAGCGTCGCCACGACGCCCGTGATCATCTTGCGCGTCGAGGCATTATTGAGGCGGTCGCGCCAGGCGCGACGGGTGCTGCGGCTGAGCTCGTCGGTGCCCTCGGGCACATCAATGTTCGATATATCGGTCATCGGCACCGAAGCCCCTGCGCCTTCGACCTGCTCGACACGCTCTTTGCTCATTCCACTCCCCCGAAACAGTCTAGAAGCAATTCGGCTTACCTTACCACGGCGAAGGCACCGGCAGGAGGCTTGTCCGCTTATCGGTAGGACAATTCCGCAGGCGTCTTTCCATAGCTCGATACCGCAATGGCCTTGCATTATGCGACAGCCAAATCGCGGCAGCAGGCTCTTTTGAAATGGATATGACAAAGCCCCCGAATTCCACAATGTAAGCGATTTTTAAAAATGTTCTTGCCACCGAGTTCAGGCTCCGTTATATTATCCCTTGCGCACTTGCGCACCCTTGATCGGGCGTTTAGCTCAGGGGGAGAGCGCTTCCCTGACACGGAAGAGGTCAGAAGTTCAAATCTTCTAACGCCCACCAAATGTTCGCAGCTCAGAGGCTATGTCTCTGGGCTGTTTTGTTTTATGTCGCCAAATCCGCTGACAGTTCCAACCGTCATCGCAACGTAACATCAATTCACCTGACGAATGGCAGCCAAACAAATTCAATACCCCAACATCAACAATAACTTTGATATCCATCACGAATATAAATTCGCTTGATGTGCACGAGCAACAGATGGCGCTCCTTTTTGAGTTTTGGCAACTGGCCGTGGCTATCTTGCCATCGCGCATCCCCAAGTGCTCATTCGCCGACGTCTAAACCGCAATCCGTCAAGCTCTTGGCAAGGTTGCCGCCAGCCGACCAAAAGCTGGCCATTTACTTGCCAATTTGTCCGACGCCACAACCAACCAGCCCGCACGGCGACTTCTCGGCCAAACGCTACGACGTCCACGCCCTGCGGTATCCTTGAGCCACCTGCACCCGCGCACCAAGGAGCCGCCATGCGCACCGAGCTCGATGTCCCCTTTTCGCACAAAGAAGAAGCCAAGGCGCTGGGCGCCAAATGGGACCGGACCAAAAAGATCTGGTATGTGCCCAGCGGCGTCAATCCCGAGCCCTTTGCCGAGTGGTTGCCCGGTGTAGACCGATCCGACCCTTCCGCACCGTATATATATCTGGTGCTGGGCAAGCGCGAGTGCTGGAAGTGCCACAAAGAGACCTCAGTCGCAGCCTTCGGCATTCCCTATCGAACCGATAACGGCGAGGGCATCGCCATCGCGCACGCGCCCAACGAAGCCGGGCACATTGCCATCGACACGGCCAATGCCAACGCACTCGCCATCGTGCCCGCTCTTGGCTGCGTGCCGGGCGAGATCCGCGACTACCTTCATAAGCGCTGCGGCTACAAGCCCGTAGGCGCGCGAGCCTCCAAAGCCCCGTCGCTCGGCAACACGTGCACCAGTTGCGACGCGCTGCAGGGCAGCCGCTATCTGTTCGAGGAGCCCACATCCCCGTTTGCCCTCACTGCCATCAACAAGCTGCCGGCACTGGAGTTTGTGCGCGTCGAAGTTGCCGGCGTCTTTGGCGTCCCGGCCATGCGCACCGACTTTGACCAGGCGCTCTTTACCTGGGCACGCGACCATCACGCCGAGTTCCACAAGCAACTCGGTGAGGGGGTTTATTTGTAGGGAGAGGGAGGCCTTCACAGCCAGCTCCTCCGCATCACCTATCCCTCGCCACCGTCGTCATACACGATATCGAGGTTGCAAACGGGGCACTTCTCCGGATACACCGGCATATGAACGCCTGTACGCTTTCTCGCTTCGTCGCTGAGCTTGTCATGCGCATCGATGAACCGAACGTCAAGACACGGTATTTGCGAACCGCAGCAAGGACAGGCGACAGTAAACGACCCGCAATTAACTTCTACGCTCGGAAACATACTGTTGTCGATAAGGGCACGCGGCAGTTTTCCGTACTTCCCCATCACGACATCGCCCCGCCAGCTCACTCTCGCTCCCTTCCCGTTATTCAAACCAGGAAGAGCATGCACCAGCAAGTGCGCATGAGATTGCATTACCACGCGATCCGATCAAACGACACGATCGTCAAAGAATGCCAAATCCTAATACGCTAATACGGCAGAAGCCCCACCTTTTCACGCTTCTTTTCCGAGCGATCGAACTCGATGCGATGGGCCTCAAGAAACACCGTATTGGGTCGCCACTGATGTTCATTCGGCTGCCTTAGCGTCGCACCCGCAAAGGAAGCGTAATCGGTCTTATCCAGCAAGTACGAACCACACAGCCGATATTCACCGCAAACAGGCTCAAACGAAATCAGATGAGCATCGAATAAGGCATGTAAGTCGCGCCGAAGCAGAATGCCATTGCTGGCAACCTGCGATTTAGGGCCCGAGTAATTCTCGATATGTGCAGCCTCCAGAGCTTCGCTGACGCCGCAGTCCGACACCGCGCAACGGCCGTCATAGGCGGCAACGAGCTGCTTGCGGAACCATTGTTGCCCCAGTCGCTCGCGCCTTAACGCATAGCGGACCTTTTCGTCGTCGGTCGCACCCTGTCCGGCAAACTCAATATCGACGGGCATGTGCTTCAAATAGCTCATGTCGGGCGCAAAACGGGGGTCTGGACCACCCTTATGAACAGGTCCGTGCAACACAAACCAGCCGTTTTCGGGCTCGAACCGCTCAACAAACGCAAGGCCGAGCACCTTATAGCCCACCTCGGTTGCAAATATGACTCCGACTGGAACGCCACATTCCATGCAGTTGAGCATCTTCCGGTTGTAATTCTGGTCCCGAAAACCAACGGTACCCGGCGCTTGAACCGAGTACTTAATGACCCACGTACCATCGCCCAAATAGAGCGGAGGCACATCGGTATAGAAGCTCTTTTTAGAGTTATGAACCGAGAGAGCGAAGGTCTTATTAGGGTCTTGCTTCACCTTATCCTGGCCCGGCCAGAAGATCCCTGAATCCCGCGTTACGGGAAAGAGGTCCGAGCCAATTCTCAAACGATACTGATACTGAGGGCTTTCTTCCTTGGTGTGGTGCGGAAGGCTGGTCCAAACGCCGCCGCGCTGCTCCTCGCTCAGAAACCACTCCCACGCCTCAACGTACTCGGAAGGCACGAGGCTGCAAGCGCGGTCATAGCTAGGTCCATCCATCAACGGAACAGCAAGGTCAATGTCGTTCATCACCAGCACCTACAACCATACGAACGCGAGTCATGCCCCTCAATAATATGGCCGGGAGTCAATTATTGCGAGATCACATTCCGCGATCGGCACATCGTTGATGCTCTCGGTTTGCCGCTGGCGCGCTTGTACCCCGCTACCCCACTCCCCTGTATACTGATGTAGCACGTGTTTCATCCGGGCTTGTTGGGCCCGATCATTCATGGGAGGGTCTTGTGGCTGCTTCGAATCCGCCTAAGGGGAGCGTTTCCTCCTCATCCATCAAACCGGTTACGCGCAAGGCTGTGCGGTGCCAGCGCGAGGTTGCCTGGCTTGTCACGCAGGCCGCAGGCAGGCTCGTGGCGACCACGGAAGACATCAATGCACCCACGCCGAGCTTTGTGTTGGCAGCGGCACTCGAGCGCGTGCGCCAGTTAGAACTTGCCACACAGGAAGCCGGCAGCGCCCTTGACTACCAGGGCACCATGGCACCCGACCTGTCCACGTTTTGCCGCATGGCCAAGCTGCCTACCGCACCCAACGCGCTTTCGGACGCAGGCTACATGTTTACGCTTTCGGGCGCGGAGCTCATCCGCGACATCTATGCATACTGCAGCGAGCTTACCGAGCGCCACGTCTTTGACGCTGCCGAGATCAAGCCGGGATACGCCATCAAGCTGGTTCTTAGGCTGTTCTTGATGGACAGCTCGGGGCCATGCCAGCGTAAGCCAAGTCTTTAGCATCGCCGTCGACTGGGCAACAACCGCCTTACCTTAGCGAGCGTCAATCGAGAGTCGATTATTGGGTCACTTCGTCCACTAACGCATCTGCTCTGCGTGCTCCGTTAGCCGGTACTTGCGGTTGCGGCTCGTCGCTGACGCCGTGGGTTCAAGCTCGCCTTGAGCAATGAGCGTGTTGACGCGCGACCTAACCTGGGAAATGGTGAGCCCCGTGCGCTCTGCCAGCTCGCGCGTCCCCAGCTCACCGTAGCGTTTGAGCGCCGTCACGATTAAGTCCCCGCCGTGATCGATCTGTGCAACTTTCGCTCGGTAGAGAACAACCTTAAAGCGGTCGAATCCCGGGCAGAACAGGGGCTCGGCCAAACCATTCGCACGCATGGCGTCAATCATCATCGGAATGCCCGAGCCATCGCCCTCAGCCGGCGAACCTGCGCCATCCGGCAGCGGAACAATCGACATGAGTTTCACGAGCGTCGCGTTGCGGCATCGGGAGCTACCGTCAAACAAGTTCTCGCGAGTCTTTCCTCCGTATAGGCCACCCGGGTTCGTCACCTCGACGCGATCGTCGAAAACGTCGACGGCAATCGACTGTCCACAGAATCGATCCCCGTATTCTCGATGGATTACGGCGTTGGCGATTGCCTCGCGCAGAACTTCCTCGGGAATCTCCAGCGAGTCAACACGCGAGACGCCTTGGATGGTCGAGGTTCGCCGCATATTCTTGGCGACGGCTGCGACGGCATCCGAGATCATCTCGCCCAACGTTCCCTCGCAGATTGTGCGATCCATGAACCTCAGCGATCCCGCCGCGCCTTTCTGGGTCCCGACATGAACGGCCGCATCAATAAAGAGCTTGGGATAGAACTGCTGCGGGTAGGTGCCCACAGCCAAGAGTCCAGCCTTAGTCACATTACCCTGGGA
>CAKTWW010000011.1 GCA_934630855.1 uncultured Collinsella sp. | reverse complement strand
TCGAGCTCAATTGCGTCTTCCTTCTTCACAAGCAATCATCTTTCTCTAGAAAACGACAGCGATTGAGTATTCTACAATACGCATGCACGTATCGTAATATCTTCGTAATGGCTCCACAACTAAGTGGAACTTGTTACATTGCAAATGTAAATGCCGACGAATTTAAACGCGGCCTCTACATCTCGCCTCCTTGCAAGGAGCACCACGAACCTTGGGCGTCGGTGGTGAGAATCACCGGACCGTCATCGGTGATGGCGACGGTGTTCTCGTAGTGCGCGGCGGGCAGATGGTCGTTGGTCGTGACGATCCAACCGTCGGAGCCCGTGCTCACATGATTGGAACCCATCGTAACCATCGGCTCGATGGCAATGACCATACCGGCCTGAAGGCGAACGCCCCTCCCCTTCTTTCCGTAGTTAGGAACGTTGGGGTCCTCGTGCATCACGCGGCCAATGCCATGGCCCACGTAATCGCGAAGCACGCCGTAGCCGTGAGACTCGGCGAGAGACTGAACGGCGTAACCGACGTCCCCGATGTGGTTACCGGGAACAGCCTGCTCGATTGCAGCCTTGAGGCAATCGCGCGTAACCTCGCACAGCGCCTTGGCCTCGGGCGTGGGGGTGCCGACGAAAAACGTCCAAGCGTTATCGCCGACCCAACCGTCGACAATGGCTCCCGTATCGATGGAGATGATATCGCCATCGCGCAGGATCATGTCAGGATTGGGAATACCGTGGACCACGGCATCGTTGATCGATGCGCAAATGGTTCCGGGGAACCCGCCGTACCCCTTAAAGGCCGGGGTGCCGCCATGCATGCGGATAATCTGCTCCGCGAGCTGATCAAGCTCAAAGGTGGAAACGCCAGGGCGAACCATGGCTCCAACGTGGCGGAGCGCCATCTTAGATAGCGCTCCTGCCTTCTTCATCTGCTCGATTTGCGTTGCAGACTTAATCTTGATCATAGACCGAGAGCCTCTTTGACATCCCCGTACACGGTCTCGCGAGCCTGGTCACCGTTGACCGACTTGAGCAGACCCTGGCCACGATAGTAGTCGACGAGCGGGCTCGTGGACTTCTCGTAGACGTCGAGACGGTTCTTGATGGTCTCGGGCTTGTCGTCGTCGCGCTGATACATCTCGCCGCCACACTTGGGGCAGGTAGCATCGGCAGCGGTGCCGGTGTAACCGCAGGCGCGGCAGGTACGACGCGAAGACAGACGATCGATGATGACCTCGGGGGCCACGTCGACCAGAAGGGCGCAGTCGATCTCGCGACCCATGGCGGAGAGCTCGGAATCGAGCGTCACAGCCTGGGCGGTGTTGCGCGGGAAGCCGTCGAGGATGAAGCCCTGCTGGGCGTCATCGGCGGCAAGGCGCTCCTTGACAAGGTCGATCACGAGCTGGTCGGGAACGAGCTCGCCAGCGTCCATGTACTTCTTAGCCTGAATACCAAGCTCGGTGCCACCCTTGACGGCAGCACGCAGCAGGTCGCCCGTGGAAATGTGGGCGACGCCGAACTCGGCGACGAGCTCCTGTGCGACGGTGCCCTTGCCGGCACCCGGAGCTCCGAGCAATACGAGGTTCATGAGCAATCCTCCTCTAGCCTATTTAAAGAATCCATCGTAATCATACATCTTGATCTGGCCTTCGAGCTTGTCGACCGTGTCGAGCACGACGCCGACCATGATGAGGATGGACGTGCCGCCAAATGCCTGGATCAGCTGGTTACCCGTGAAGGAGAAGATGATCGAAGGCACGATGGCGATGAGCGCCAAGAAGACAGCGCTGGGAAGCGTGATCTTGTTGAGCGCGTTCTTGATGTAGGCCGCGGTAGCCCTACCCGGACGGACGCCCGGAATAAAGCCGCCCTGCTTCTTAAGGTTGTCGGCCGTGTCATCGGGGTTGAACACCATGGAGGTGTAGAAGTACGCGAAGAACACAATGAGGACAACGTTAAGCACCCAGTTGAGCCAACCGGTCGAAAGCGCAGAGGCAACTGCCTGGATCCAGTCGATGCCGGGGAAGAACACGGCGATCTGGGCCGGGAAGTACAGCAGCGCCGATGCGAAGATGATCGGCACGACGCCCGCGGTGTTGACCTTGATGGGCAGGTAGGTGGTCTGGCCACCCATCATGCGACGGCCCACGACGCGCTTGGCGTAGGAGACCGGAATGCGGCGCTGGCCGCGCTCAAGGAAAACGATCAGCGGAATCACCAGCAGGATGATGGCGCAGATGATCACCATGGTGATGATGCTACCGGCGTTACCCTCGGTGCTGGAGAAGATGGCCTGCGGAAGACCGGCCATGATGTTCGCAAAGATAATCAGCGACATGCCATTGCCGATACCGCGCTGGGTGATGAGCTCACCAATCCACATGATCAGCATGGCGCCCGCAGTAAGCGTGCCGACGATCATGAGGTCGAAGATGATCTCGGGAGCACCGGCACCATTGAAGCTGATGCGGAAGCTCTTAAAGAGGAAGAGGTAACCCACGGAGTTGAGGATTGCCAGAGCCAAGGTGAGGTAACGCGAATACTGCGTGATCTTGGTCTGACCGACCTCGCCCTCGCGGGCAAGCTCATGCAGGGAAGGCACGACGGCCTGGAGCATCTGGAGGATAATCGAGCTCGTGATGTAAGGCATGATGCCCAAAGAGAACACCGAAACATAGCTCAACGCGCCACCAGAGAAAAGATTCAGGAGGGCCATAGCGCCAGAGGCGACCGAGGTAGTGTCGGTCGACAAAAGGCCCAGCATCCCCTGGTAGGGAATGCCGGGCACAGGAACGTGCGCACCAATGCGGTACACGACGAGCATAGCTATGGTAAAAAGAATCTTTTCGCGCAGTTCTTTGATGCGGAAAGCATTCTTAAGACCATTTAGCACGGCAGCTCGACCTTTCCGCCGGCGGCCTCGATCTTGGCCTGCGCAGAAGCGCTGACCTTGTCGACCTTGACCGTGAACTTCTTGGTGAGCTCACCGTTGCCGAGCACCTTGACGGGCTCGAACTCGCTCTTGGTGATGCGAGCGGCCTTAAGAGCGGCACCGTCGATCACAGCGCCATCCTCGAACTTACGCTCGAGACGCTCGACGTTAACGGCGGTGTACTCGATACGACGGGGGTTGCGGAAGCCCGGAAGCTTGGGCAGGCGCATAGCCAGCGGAGTCTGGCCACCCTCGAAGCCGGCACCCTTGGTGCCACCAGAGCGAGAACCCTGGCCCTTCTGGCCGCGGCCAGAGGTGGTGCCGTGACCCGAAGAATTGCCACGGCCGACGCGCTTGCGGTTCTTGGTGGAACCGGGCGCGGGAGTAAGATCGTGAAGCTGCATTTGCTACTCCTCTACAATCTCGACAAGGTGCTTGACCTTGAAGATCATGCCGCGGACGGACTCGTTGTCAGCAATCTCGCGAACCTCGCGGATCCTGTGGAGACCGAGGGCACGGACAGTACGGACCTGGTCCTGCTTGCAACCGTTGGTGCTGCGGACCTGCTTGATCTTGATGGTGTCAGCCATGCTTAGTTCTCCTTACCGACGAACATCTCGGAGACCGTCAGGCCACGGCGAGCCGCGACGTCCTCAGGGCTGGAGAGCTCCTTGAGGCCCTCGACGGCAGCCTTGATGATGTTGAGGCCGTTGTCGGTACCGAGGGACTTGGACAGGACGTTCTTGATGCCAGCAAGCTCGAAGAGGGGACGCACAGCGCCGCCGGCGATAACGCCGGTACCCTCGACAGCGGGCTTGATGATGATGCGGCCGGCACCAAAGTGGCCGAGAACCTCGTGCGGGATGGTGCCCTGCTCGGTCACCGGCACGTGGAACATGTTCTTCTTGGCATCGAGAGACGCCTTGGAGATGGCCAGGGGCACCTCAGCGGACTTGCCCATGCCAACGCCGACGTTGCCCTTGCCGTCGCCAACGACGACGAGAGCGACGAGGCTCATGCGACGACCACCCTTGACGGTCTTCGACACGCGGTTGATGTAAACGACGCGCTCCTCGAACTCGGAGGCCTCGCGCTGCTGCTTCTGATTACGAGCCATGTGCTACATACCTCCTAGAACTCGAGACCGGCGGCACGAGCACCGTCGGCGAGGGCCTTGACGCGGCCATGGTAGATACGGCCACCGCGATCGAAGGCGACCTTGGTGATGCCGGCCTCGATGGCGCGCTTGCCAACGAGCTGACCGACCTTCTCCGCAGCCTCCTTGTTCGAGGTGTGGGTGCCCTTGAACTCGGCCTCGAGGGTCGAGGCGGAGACGAGCGTCAGGCTGGAGCCCTTGCTGTCGTCGATGATCTGGGCATAGATGTTGGCGTTAGTACGGGTCACGCGAAGACGCGGACGCTCGGCGGTACCCGAGACTTTGCCGCGAACACGACGCTGACGACGCTTGAGGCCTTCCAGCTTCGCCTTATGCTTGTTCATACGTAAACTCCTAAAAAGGTTGATCTTGCCAGCACCTGACGGGGTGCTGGTCTTATGCGAGTGAGTCGGTTACGACTACTTGGCGGCCTTACCCAGCTTGCGGCGGATGTGCTCGCCAACGTAGTGGATACCCTTGCCCTTGTAAGGCTCGGGAGGACGATGACCGCGGATCTCAGCGGCGATCTGACCGACCTGCTGCTTGTTGATACCCTTGACGTTCACGTGGGTGTTGTCGGGAACCTCGAAGGTGATGCCCTCGGGAGCCTCGACGATCACGGGGTGCGAGAAGCCCAGGGAGAACTCGAGGTTCTTGCCCTTCTGCTGCACGCGGTAACCGACGCCGGCGAGCTCGAGCTTCTTCTCGAAGCCCTCGGAAACGCCAACAACCATGTTGTGGATGAGGGCGCGGGTGAGGCCGTGGCGGGCACGGGTCTCACGCTCGTCGTCGGGACGGGAAACGGTGAGGACGTTGTCCTCGACGTTGATAGCGAGCTTCTCATAGACATCGAGCTCGAGCTGGCCCTTGGGGCCCTTGACGACAACGTTGTTGCCGTTGACTGCCACTTCGACTCCGGCGGGAATCTGGACAGGCTTATTACCGATACGAGACACGGTGATCTCCTTTCCTTCTACCTACCGAGCGAATTACCAGACGTAAGCGATGATCTCGCCGCCGACGTTGTGCTTGCGAGCATCGCGGTCGGTCATGACGCCATGGCTGGTGGAAATAATGGCGGTACCAAGGCCACCGCGGACGCGGGGCATGTCGGCAACGCCGGTGTACTTACGCAGGCCCGGCTTGGAAATGCGGCGGATCCCGTTGATGACCTTAGCCTTCTTGGGACCATACTTAAGCGTGATGTGCAGAGTCTTCTGGGGAACGGTGTCCTCGACATCGTAGCCCTCGATGTAGCCCTCCTCGTGCAGAACACGAGCGATCTCGACGAGCTTCTTGCTGCTCGGCATGGAGACCGTGGCCTTGTTCACAGAGTTAGCGTTACGGATGCGCGTAAGCATATCTGCGATCGGGTCTGTAAGGTTCATACAGATTCTCCTTCGTTCTTGATGAACACGTGCTCTTGGTTCTTCGCCGCCCTTAACGGCAAAGCCTAACTAGCGCGTTTTCCCTGTTCCAAACGGATGCTTGAAACGCTGGTAGTGACTTACCAGCTGGCCTTCTTAACGCCGGGAAGCTCGCCCTTGAGTGCAAGCTCACGGAAGCAGACACGGCACAGGCCGAACTTGCGGTACACAGAGTGCGGACGGCCGCAGCGCTGGCAGCGCGTGTACTCACGAGTAGAGAACTTCTGCTTGCGATTGCACTTGACGATCATCGATGTCTTAGCCACTTATATCCTCCTCACATAGAGTATTGTTCGCCCCAAACGCCGTCCCCTTGTGAGAACGGCGCTTATAGGGCAGGTGAACCTATTTCTTGAACGGGAAACCGAAGGCGTCCAGAAGGGCCTTGGCCTCCTCATCGGTGTTGGCGGTGGTCACGAAAGTGATGTCCATACCACGCTGGTGATCGACGGAGTCGAAGTCGATCTCGGGGAAGATGAGCTGCTCGGTGACGCCCATGGAGAAGTTACCACGGCCGTCGAAGCTCTTGGCGGAGATACCGCGGAAGTCGCGGATACGGGGGATCGCGACGGAGGTCAGACGATCGAAGAACTCCCACATACGGTCGCCACGCAGGGTAACCTTGCAGCCGATCGGCATACCGGCGCGCAGGCGGAAGGTAGCGATGGACTTGCGGGCACGGGTGATCATCGGCTGCTGGCCGGTGATGGCGCGCAGGTCGCGCACGGCACCGTCGATGGCCTTGGAATCGGTAGCGGCCTCGCCGACACCCATGTTCACGACGATCTTCTCAAACTTGGGGATCATCATGACGTTCTCGTACTGGAACTTGTCCTGAAGCTGCTGCTTGACCTCGTTGTTGTACTTGGTCTTCAGACGCGGCACATACTTCTCTTCTGCCATTGTTCACTCCTTCTTGGGGTTTTAAGCACGGGGCGTGGCCACGACGGGTTGTCCTCGTGCCTCCTGGCTGCATCCGCGCCGCTCATGGCATTTCGCGGTTTGGACTCGACGCAGCAGGAGCCGACAAAACAATCGGTACTATACGCGCATTAGGGGCGTATTTCCAGAAAAACCTCGTCTGCCTGCACAACTCCACAACTCCCCCGCACAAATTGATTCCCAAAAAGCAGTTGCGGTGGAATAGTTCCTGGCTGACCGCCCGTTGGGCTTATCTAGGAACTATTCCACCGCAACTTATATAAATGGGATGAGGTTAGCGCTTGCGGGGGACGAGTTGGGTACGGCGCAGGTGGATCATCTCGGCGGCGATGGAGATGGCGATCTCCTCGGGGTCCTCGGCCTCGATGGCGACGCCGATCGGCAGGTGCAGCTCGTCGATCTGCTCCTGCGTAAAGCCCTCCTGCTCCAGACGGGCGCGCACAAAGGCCGTCTTGCGGCGCGAACCTAGGCAGCCCAGATAGGCGGGCTTGGCGCGCATGGCCTGAATTACCACGTCGATATCTGACTTGTGGCCTGCCGTGGCCACAACCACCAGGTCGCGCGGACCGATGGGGCACTGCTCGCCCAGGTTCTTGTAATCGACCAGACGACGGTCGTAGACACCGGGCACCCATTCGGGCGTCAGTGTTCCGGGGCGGTCGTCGCAGGCCACGACGGCAAAGCCCGCCGCCGTGAGCACGCGCGCCGTCGCGGCGCCCACGTGTCCGCAGCCAAAGATATAGGTCAGGCCTTCGGGGCAGAGCGTCTCGATGTGCGCGGGAGGAATCTCGGAGGCGGCGTTGGTGCAGGTGACCTTACTCCCCTCCTCCACCAGCGAAAGCCCGGGGCAGCCCGCAATGGTGCGGCGCGATTCCTCGCCATGGTACTCGGCCACCTCGCCCTCGAGCGCGCTCGTAATAAACGGCTCAAAGTCGATGACGAAGTCGCCGATACGTCGATAGGCCAAGACGTCGGCAATCTCTTGGAGCAACGGGGCCTGGGTTGCATCAAGATGCAGGTAGCACAGGCAGATGGCTCCGCCGCAGATCATGCCGGTATCGGAGTTCTCGCCGCCCATGGTGTAGCGGACTAGGCGCGAGCGTCCCGCATCCAACAGCACACGAGCCTCATCCAGCGCAAAGAGCTCGATCTTGCCACCACCGATGGTGCCCGCCTGGCCACCATCGGCAAAAACGGTCATCCAAGCGCCCACGCCGCGCGGGGACGAACCCGCTGTGCCGGCCACAACCACGAGCTCGCACGACTCGCCAGCACGCAGGGCGGCAAGCGCCGCATTCACCACATCGAGCTTTTCCATTGCCGCTTCCTATCCTCTAAAGACATCGGTGAGCATAGCGAGTGCCTCGAGCACACCGCCGCCGACCGACGTCGCCTTGTCCGAAATATAGTTTATATAGCTAGCATCGCCGCGCGGATCGACGTCAGCGCACTTAAAGCCCTCGGTCACCTGCACGCCGTTCGCCAAAAGCCCACGCAGGCAGCCATCGATCTGCGTACACATGGGCGTATCGCCCGCATAGCCGATCTCGTCACCGGCGCTCACAATGTCGCCGATTGCGCGGTCGGACCGAAACACGCCGGCGGCGGGGCTGTGGATAACACGTTCTTTGCCATAGCCGGCGATAATGCCCGGCACACCCGTGTTGGGCTGGGGCGAGCCTTGGGTAATGACGCGGCCGAGGAAATGCCCACGCATGGTCTCGACCACGGCGTCGCAATCGACTGGTGCGGTGAAGCCTGGCCCCACAGCGATGACGGCAGGCGCCATGTCGCGCGTGGTGCCTAGGTTGCGCTTGGCGAGGATCGCATCGACCACGGCGGCGGGCTTAAGCTCGTCGAGCATCTTGGCCTGGGGGTCCACCACGACGGCGACATCCCCCGTCTGGGTAATCGCAAGCGCCTCGGCCGGCGTCTGTGCCAAGCGAGCGCGAATGCCCTCGACCTCGACCTCGCCCAGACGAATGGCCTCGCAAAAACTGATTGTGCGGCGGATGCACGTGGGAACCGCGATATCGGCCATGACGACCGACACGCCGGCGCGCACCAAGCGAGCGGCGACGCCCGTGGCGATATCGCCGGCGCCGCGAACATAAACGAGCATTCCCGGGGCACCTCCCTGTGCTACGGTTTGAGCAGAGCAAAAGCGGTTCGACCGCTACTCTGATGATTATTTATTATCACAGTATTATACGGCGGTGAACATATGGAAACGGTCAGCGGCAACCTTGCCTCGGCACTCAAAATCGAGCCGGGCATTACCGCGATTATCGGCAGTGGCGGCAAGTCGACGTTGCTGAGGGCACTGGGGCTCGAGCTCATGCGCGCGGGCGGCCGGGTGCTCCTTTGCACCACCACACACATGTTTCCCGTCGCCGGTGTGCCGTGGGACGGGTCGAGCCGTCGTCTGGACGCCGCACCGTGGAAGCCGGGAACCCTGCATGCTCCCGGCTGCACCTGCGAGGCATGCGTGGGACTTGTCCGCGGGAGTATTTGCCAAGCGGGTGTCTTAGACCCGGAGACAGGAAAGCTCTCCTCCCCCGCCGAGCCACTCGACCAACTAGCGCAGCGCTTTGACTACGTGCTGGCCGAGGCAGACGGCAGCAAGCGACTCCCGCTCAAGGCGCATGCCGCCTGGGAGCCGGTCATTCCCGCCGGCACGGCAAACGTTGTCTGGGTCGTCGGCGCCTCGGGATTCGGCAAGCCCGTCGCCGAGGTTGTCCACCGCCCCGAACTCTTCTGCGAGCGCTGCGGCTGCGAGCCCACCGACATCGCCACCCCAGAGCGCGTCGCCCAGGTGCTCAATGCCGAGTTGCGGATGCTGAACCTCAACAATGCCCGCATCATGCTCAACCAAGCCGACACGCTTGCCGACCCAACGATGGCAGATCGCTTCGAGGCAGCCCTCAACCGCCCCATCATCGCCACCAGCCTCAAGGGGTAGCCAATTTGGGACGGGGCTCTTTTAGCTGCCCCATATTGAGCAAACGCCCTGAGATGATTATTTCATCCCCGTCCCAGAAAAATCATCAGGCAGGTGGTGGGGTAGCTAAAAGAGCCCCGTCCCAAATTAGCTACCCCGGCATCCTTGCTGCTAGCGAGGGACGTAGCGGCCGGGTTGGGCTCCGGTGGGCTCACCGTCGCGCGCTGCAAGCACGCCGTTCACAAACACGGCCTTGGCGCGGCCGTGCGCCTCAAAGCCCTCGAGCGGCGTGTAGTCCACGGCCTGATGCTGCGTCGCCGCGTTAATGGTCCAGCGCGCTTGGGGATCCCACACGCACACATCGGCATCGGTGCCCTCGGCAAGACAGCCCTTGCGCGGATACAAGCCAAACACGCGCGCAGGGTTCTCGCTCATCAGGCGGCACAGATCCTCGGGGCCCAGCTGCCCCTCAAAACTCGTGGCAATCGCGACGGGACGATGCTCCACGCCGGGACCGCCGTTGGGAATCGCACGGAAGTCGTCACGCCCGCGGTCCTTTTGCCCGTGCAGGTTAAAGCTGCAGTGGTCGGTCGCGATGGTATCGATCTCGCCGGCCACAAGCGCCTCGCGCAGTGCCGCGCGGTCGCCCGCATGGCGCAGCGGCGGGCTCATCACATACTTGGCACCGGCAAAGCCGTCCTCGCCCTGCTCCAAATAGCAGGTATCGTCGAGCATCAGATACTGAGGACAGGTCTCGACATAGATATTCTTCTGCCCGCGCGCCTTGGCGGCACGGATGGCCTCGAGCCCCAGCTTGGTCGAAAGATGCACCACGTTAACCGGAGCGTCGCCGGCAAGGTGCGCCAGATATAGCAGACGGCCCACGGCCTCGGCCTCGCACACATCCGGACGGCTAAGCGCATGGCCCTCGGGTCCGTGAATCCCCTGCTCGTACACGCGCTTCTGCAGCGCGTTGACCAGCGTGCCGTTCTCGCAATGAACGCACAGTATGCCGCCCAGGCGCTTAAGCTCCTCGAGCACCTCGAGCGTCTCGGCATCGTCCAGACGCAGATGGTCGTAGGCAAAGTAGGTCTTGAACGACGACACGCCAGCCTCGCGCATGGCCGTGAGGTCGACGCGGTTGCGGTCGTTCCACTCGGCAAGCGCCATATGAAAAGCGTAGTTGGACGTGCAGGTGCCGTCGGCGCGGCGATGCCACTCGGCCAAGGCATCGGGCATGGTCACGCCGCGATCGGCCGTCGCGTAATCCACAATGGTCGTGGTGCCGCCACAGGCAGCCGCGCGCGTACCGGTCTCAAAGCTGTCAGCCGTCCAGTCCATGCCGGTCCAGCACTGCATGTGCGTGTGGCCATCGATAAAGCCGGGAAACACCCAGCAGCCCGCGGCGTCCTCGACGGTATCGCCCTCGGCCGGCTCAATCGCCGCGGCAATCCGCACGATCTTATCGCCATCCATGGCAAGATCGGCGCGGCGAAGCCCCTGTGGCGTCACGAGCGCGCCGTTTTTGATGATGATCATAATTGCTCCTTATTGATTGATGCAGTTGGCCACGCGATCAAAATACGAGCAGGCGGCGATATGCTCCGTTATGCGACGCTGTCCCTTGGCGGTGTCGACATCCCACAGCTCGTAGGCGCGCGCCTCAACCAGCGCGACCTCGTCGCACCCCTTTAAAATCGAGCCTCCGCCGTCTTTGCCCTCAAGACGCATGAGCGGGGCAAATAGGTGCACCGG
The DNA here is from genome assembly GCA_934630855.1 of uncultured Collinsella sp. Taxonomy (GTDB): domain Bacteria; phylum Actinomycetota; class Coriobacteriia; order Coriobacteriales; family Coriobacteriaceae; genus Collinsella. The sequence continues at coordinate 40,383 of CAKTWW010000011.1, read as the reverse complement.
AAAGAGTACCGGGCTCGAGGGCTCGCCATTGCATGCCAGACGCACCGGATGCTTGCGACCGCCCTCGTCAAAGACTCGCGCCATCGCCTCAAACGACTCCTCGCTCACCAAGGGTTGGTCGCCCGGCAGGAACATGCAGCCCCTCCAGCCGCGGCGCTTTCCCCATAAAAGGCCGGCTTTGATGCTTTGGCTGCGCAGCTCACCATCGTGCAGCACGCACGGACAATGCTTGTCCTTGCAAATCTGGGCGACCTCGGGCCAGCGCGTCGAGACCACCATGTCAAAGCCCCTGGGAACCGAATCAATCGTCCGCGCGATCAGCGGCTCGCCATAAATGTCGGCGAGCATCTTGTTGGAGCCAAACCGCTTGCCCTCTCCCGAGGCCATAATCACGCAACCGAGTTTCATCTCCGCAACCCTCCCCTGACTGCGTTGGACGTCAACGTTGCTATACCCACCATACCAAGCTCACACTCCGTCGAAACAGGCACGCGCTAGTTTTTCAGCGAGCGCTCCTCGGCTCTCCATAGCACAAAGGAGGGCACCCCGCGACGCAGGGCACCCTCCTCAATGGTGCAGATATGCCTACTCAGCGTCGCCGGTAAACGTGGTACCGGTCTTGCCGGCAAGACCGTCACGCGCCTTCTCGAGCAGCGTGATGAGCGCCGTACGGCCCGGCTTGCTCTCGGCAAACGTCGAGGCAGCCTGAACCTTGGGCAGCATGGAGCCGCGACCGAACTCGTTGGCCTCGGACAGACGCTTTACGTCAGCCGCGGTCAGCGTGTCGAGCCACTGCTCGTGGTCGGTGCCAAAGCCAATGGCAACCTTCTCCACGGCCGTCAGGATAATCAGGGCATCGGCATCGAGCTGCTCGGCGAGCTTCTCGGCCGCAAAGTCCTTATCGATGACGGCGGCAGCGCCCTTAAGGTGGTTACCCTGGGCCTTGGTGACGGGGATACCGCCACCGCCGCAGGAGATCACCACGTGGTTGGTCTCGACGAGCGACTTGATGGTGTCGAGCTCGACGATGCTCACGGGCTTGGGCGAAGCCACCACGCGACGGAAGCCCTGCTTCTCGTCGTGGATGAACTGGTAGCCGCGGTCAGCTTCCAGCTCCTTGGCCTCGGCCTCGCTCATCCACGGACCAATCGGCTTAACGGGATCAGCAAAGGCGGGGTCGTCCGCCGCAACCTCGACCTGGGTCAGCACGGTGGCGACACCCTTGTCGATATTACGGTCGAGCATTTCCTCGCGCAGGGCGTTCTGCAGGTCATAGCCAATGTAGCCCTGGCTCATGGCGCCGCAGACGGACAGCGGGCAGGGAATGTACTTCTCGGGGTTAGAGCGCGTGAGCTCGGCCATCGCGTTGGCGATCATGCCCACCTGGGGACCGTTGCCATGCACGATGACGACCTCGTTGCCCTCCTCGATCAGGTCGACGATAGCCTTGGAAGTCGTCTTGACGGCCTCCATCTGCTCGGGAAGGTTGGCGCCGAGGGCGTTTCCACCCAGGGCGACAACGATACGCTTAGCCATTACTCAGCCCGACTTTAGGCCTGGAACCAACGGGCGGTGTTGCGCTCGTCGAGGGCCTTGAGGGTAGCGGCCGGATCGGCAACCTTCTGCAGGAACATCATGGCTGCGATGGCGTACGGCTTGTAGCTGGCCTCCTTGTACATGCCCACGCGGTGCATGTCGAAGACGTCGGCGTTAACCTCGCCGTGCTCGCAGGAGACGCCGGAGATGTCGGCGGGCAGCGGGTGCATAAAGATGGTGTCCTGGCCGTTGGCGGTCTTCTCCATGAGCTCGGTCGTGGAGCACCAATCCTGATGCGTAGCGTTCTGGGCGAGCAGCTCCTTCTCGAGCGCAGCGATGCCGGCGTCGTCGCCCTCGGCGTACAGGTTGGTGCGCTTCTCCATGGCGGCAAACGGAGCCCAGCTCTTGGGGATCACGATGTCGGCGCCCTCGAAGGCCTCGGCCATGGTGTTGACCTGCTTAAAGGTGGTGCCGGACTCGGCGGCGTAGCCCTTGGCGCGCTCGACGACCTCGGGCATGAGGTCGTAGCCCTCGGGGTGAGCCAGGGTGACGTCCATGCCAAAGCGGGGCAGCAGGCTGATCAGCGACTGCGGGCAGGACAGCGGCTTGCCGTAAGAGGGCGAATAGGCCCAGGTGACGGCAACCTTCTTGCCCTTGAGGTTCTCAAGACCGCCAAACTCGTTGATGAGGTAGAGCATGTCGGCAGAGGACTGCGTGGGATGATCGGAGTCGGACTGCAGGGAGATGAGCGTGGGACGGTGATCCAGAACGCCGTCCTCGTAGGCCTGCTGGACAGACTCGGAGACCTCGGCCATGTAGGCGTCGCCCTTGCCGATGTACATGTCGTCGCGGATGCCGATGACATCGGCCATGAAGGAGATCATGGTAGCGGTCTCGCGGACGGTCTCGCCGTGGGCAATCTGGGACTTCTTCTCGTCCAGGTCCTGCAGCTCAAGGCCAAGCAGGTTGGCGGCCTTAGAGAAGGAGAAGCGCGTACGGGTGGAGTTGTCGCGGAACAGGGAGACGGCAAGACCCGAGTCGAAGATCTTGGACGAGACATTGTTCTCGCGCAGCTGACGCAGGGCGTCGGCGACGATGTAGAGAGCCTTGAGCTCATCGGTGGTCTTGTCCCAGGTGTGCAGGAAGTCGCTGCCGTACATACCCTTAAAGTCGAGGCCGTTCAACTGCTCGACGAGCTCGGTAAACTTAGCGTCCATGTAAATGTCCTTTCCAAAGATGCGAATGATGGTAATGGGTAGATGCGCTCCGGCATGCGCGTGTGGCTAGAACATGCAGAGCGCTATGACGAGGACCCGCCACCGTCGAGGAAGCATGGGAGATAACGACCGCGGGCCCCAAGTCAACAGAGGGCGCCGGGGACACAGGCTGTCCCCGGCTCAACAAAATCGAAGAATGGGACTAATCGATCTTGTTGTTGGTCAGACCGGCGCGGAACACGGTGGCGTCGCCATCGGCCTGGCTCGGATCGTAGAGGTTCAGGGCAGCCACATACATGGCGGCAGCGGTGACCAGGTCGTCCTTGTAGGTGACCTCGTTGGGAGCGTGGGCCTGGGACTCGGCACCCGGGCCAAAACCGACGCAGGGGATGCCATAGCGGCCCTGGATGGAGACGCAGTTCGTGGAGAAGGTCCACTTGTCGCACAGCGGACGACCGGTGCGCTTGTCCATGCTGGGCTCGCAACCGATGCGCTCGTCACCGAACATAGCCTTGTGGGCGTCGACGAGGGCCTTGACGTGCGGAGCGCTCTCCTTGTTGATCCACGTGGGGAAGTAAGCCTCGGTCTCGTAGACCTCGCCGGTCCAGGACGGACGGTCGTACATGTACATGGAGACCTTCACGTCGTCGCCGTACTTCTTGGCGGCCGGCAGGTTGCGGATCTCGTCCAGGCAGGACTCCCAGGTCTCACCGGCGGTCATACGACGGTCGATGGAGATGGCGCAGGAGTCGGCCACGGCGCAACGGCTGGGGCTGGTGTAGAAGATCTGGCTGACGGTGCAGGTGCCGCGGCCCAGGAAGCGGGCGTCCTCGAAGTGCTCGGGGTTGTACTTGGGGTCGAGCATCTTGACGAGGCCCTTGATGTCGGTCGACTCGTCGCAGCCGTTGTTGTTGAGGGCGCGGACGTCGGCGATGATGTCGGCCATCTTGTAGATGGCGTTGTCGCCGCGCTCGGGAGCGGAGCCGTGGCAGGAGGTGCCGTGAACGTCGACGCGGATCTCCATACGGCCGCGGTGACCGCGATAGATGCCGCCGTCGGTGGGCTCGGTGGAAATGACGAACTCGGGCTTAATGCCGTCCTTGTTGTAGATGTACTGCCAGCACATGCCGTCGCAGTCCTCCTCCTGCACGGAGCCGACGACCATGATCTTGTAGCCCTCGGGGATGAGGCCCATGTCCTTCATCATCTTGGCAGCGTAGGTAGCAGAAGCCATGCCGCCCTCCTGGTCGGAGCCGCCGCGGCCGTAGATGATCTCGTCGGTCTCGTAACCCTCATAGGGATCGGCGTCCCAGTTCTCGATGTTGCCGATGCCAACGGTGTCGATGTGAGAGTCGATGGCGATGATCTTGTCGCCCTCGCCCATAAAGCCCATAACGTTGCCCAGGCCGTCGACCTTGACCTCGTCATAACCGAGGGCCTCCATCTCGGCCTTGATGCAAGCGACAACCTCGCCCTCCTCGCAAGACTCAGAGGGGTGCGAGATCATGGCGCGAAGAAAACGCGTCATGTCCGCACGGTGAGACTCAGCAGCGTTTTTAATTGCCTCAAAATCGAGCTCTTTAGTCATAACAGTCAACCTTTCTACAAGGGTTTACCTACAGGTAGATATTTCAGATAGATCACTTGTGCCAAGCAGCGTGAGGTCGAGCACCCGGCAAGCAAGTTAACGTAGGGCAGCGGAGCATATGTGCTCTCCGTGCGAGCAGGACTGTCCGAGCAGGGAGTAAACATATACTCCACTGCCCGGACAGGTCAGTCTGCTAGCAAGTCGGATACTCACCCTCCCAGACGATGCGACGGTACTGATCCGGGTCCGTATCTCCCTCGGTGGAGAAGCAGAGCACGGAGCTCGTCTTGTCCAGGCCGATGAGCTCCTTGAGCTCGGCGTACTCGGGATCGAGCATGAGGGTCTCGACCAGGCCGGTGGTCACAGCGCCGGACTCGCCGGAGATGACGCGCGGATCGCCCTTCTCGGGAGCGCCCAGGGTGCGCATGCCGCGAGCGGTGACCCAGTCGGGGCAGGACACGAAGGCGGTGGTGTGGTTGCGCAGGATATCCCAGCCCAGGATGTTGGGCTCGCCGCAGCACAGGCCGGCCATGATGGAGGGCATGTCGCCGTCGACGATGCGCGGATTGCCGTCGCCGGCGGCAGCGCCCTTGTACAGGCAGGCGGCCGGAGCGCACTCGACCACGACAAAGGTGGGCGGGTTATCGGGATACAGGTTGGTGAAGTAGCCCACCACGGCGCCGGCGAGCGAACCCACGCCAGCCTGGACAAAGACATGCGTCGGGCGGTTGATGGCCATCTCGCGCAGCTGCTCGGCAGCCTCGGAAGCCATGGTGCCGTAGCCCTCCATGATCCAGGACGGAATCTTCTCGTAGCCCTCCCAGGCGGTGTCCTGGACGATGACGCCGCGCTCGCAGGCATCGGCCTCGGCGGCGGCCATGCGCACGCACTCGTCGTAGTTGACCTCTTCGATGGTCACCGTGGCGCCCTCGGCGGCGATGTTATCAAAGCGGGGCTTGGTGGAACCCTTGGGCATGTGCACGACGGCCTTCTGGCCCAGCTTGTTGGCAGCCCATGCCACGCCGCGGCCATGGTTGCCGTCGGTGGCGGTAAAGAAGGTAGCCTGGCCAAAGTCCTCGGCCAGCTGATCGGAGGTCAGGTAATCGAAGGTGCAGTCGGCAACGTCCTTGCCGGTCTCGTCGGCAATGTAGTTGGCCATGGCAAACGAACCGCCCAGGACCTTAAAGGCGTTGAGGCCAAAACGATAGCTCTCGTCCTTAACGCACAGGTTGGACAGGCCCAGGCGCGCGGCCTGGCCGTCCAGGCGGGCAAGCGGAGTGACGGTGTACTGGGGGAACGACTGGTGGAAGGCGCGGGCCTTCTTCACGTGGTCGAGGCTCATGATTCCCAAGTGCTTGTCATCGCTCCTGGGCATCGTGTTGCTCGCCCACTGGATCTTATCGGCCATACGGTGAACTCCTTAAGTCCTCTCTTGCCGGCCCCCGCATACGCGTTTCAGCCCATTCCCATTCATGCGACTGAACTTTTATGTGGATGCCAAACAAAAAGTTTGTTAGCACTGTTCTATCACACTTTTTGATTGGAAAACCTAACAAATTGTTTGTTGCCGTAATCGGTACCTTTTCGCCGCCGAACGGCCACATAATGCGGCGTCACTTTTGATATTTGCGAACAAGTGTGGTTTATGGCAAAGTGTGCCCAAACTAATTTTTAGGAAGGCACCCATGACCCCCGCACAGATTGAGTTTTACAAGCGCCTCGCACACGGTTTGGCGCTCCAGTTTGGCCCCAACTGCGAAGTTGTCGTCCACGACCTGGAGACCGAGGACGTTGATCACTCCATCGTGGTGATCGAAAACGGTCACGTCAGCGGGCGCAAGTTGGGCGACGGCCCCAGCCATATTGTGTTTGAGTCCATGCACGAGGGCACCACCGACGTGCACGACCGCGAGCCGTACCTCACCAAAACCACCGACGGCAAGCTGCTCAAGTCCTCGACCATCTTTATCCGCAACGACGAGGGCAAGCCCGTCGGCATTTTGGGCATCAACTTTGACATTACGCTTATGAAGGCATTTGAGCGCTCGCTCGACGCTTTCACCGGCACCGGCGGCACGGGCTACACCGAGCCCGAGCCTATTACCAAAAACATCGGCGACCTGCTCGAGGACCTACTGCGCGAGTGTGAGCAGTTTGTGGGCAAGCCTGCGGCACTCATGACCAAAGACGAGCGCGTTCGCGCCATTGGCTACCTCGACCGTCGCGGCGCCTTCCTTATCTCCAAGTCGAGCGAACGCGCCTGCGAGTTCTTTGGCATCTCTAAGTACAGCTTCTATAGCTATCTCAACGAGGCCAAGGCAGCCGCCGGCGACAAGTAGGCAGCTCACCGAATCACCCCTCCCCTTTTGGGCGTGAGTTCTGAAATGCACGAATCCAAGACTCGGCCGTAAGGCAAGTTCCATATAATCGATGAGATAGACAGTTCGAAAGGATGGAACAAGATGGGGTCGAGCTACGCATCACGCAACGGCCGCGGAGGCGCCGCGCCTACCGCAAGGCACGCGAAACACGCGTTTGACGATGGCGAAGACGGCCTTTTTGCGCTGAGCCTCGACGACGTGATGGGCGACCGCCCCTGGAACGCCGACGAGCTCATGGGCGGCGGCGCTCGCCCGGCAAGCGCAAAGCCCGCTCCTTCCGCTGCGCCCGCGCCGGCATCTGTGCCCGCGGACGACTTTGCCACCCGCCCCATCATGCAGGTACCGCGCGAGGTTGCTCCTGCGCCCCGTGCTACCAGCGATCCATCCGAAACGGCGGCGTTTCTCGCCGCAGCGGCTCAGCGCCCCGTGCCCGGCCGCACGCCCTCACATGTCGCCCCGCAGCAGCCGGCATACACGGCTCCCGAGCCCGAGCTCGAGCCGCCCGTTATGGATCTGGACGACCTTTCCAACCGCCAGTTTGCCTTTGATTCCTGGGCGGCGGCAGATCTGGACGAAACCTCGGCCGGCATGCCGGCACTCGATATTCCGGTAAACCCCCTGTTTGCGGCCGCCGAGGAGCATGACTCCGCATACGACGACGCCGCGGCATATGCCAGCCGTCCGAGCGAGCAGCCCCGTGCCGGCCGCATCGAAACCGAGGATTACAGCAGCGCGTCGAGCGACTATTCCCGTGACCCGTTTGCCACCGCGTCTGCTCCCGAATGCAACAACGCCGGTGTAGAGGCAGCCTCGGCATCGTCGTACACCCACGGTACCGATGACGAGCGCTTCGCCGACTACTACACCGAGGAAGAGCCTCCGCATTTCTCGGAGTTTCCCCAAGCGGCAAAGGTCGTCTTTATCGCCATCGTCATCGCCCTGCTCGGCATGATCGCGTTTGAGGGATTCCAGCTATTCCGCGGCCCCACCGCGTCCGAATCGGCCACGCAGCAAAAAGAGGACGACAACCAGTACCTGGACATCAACACCCTCAAGGGCGACCCCAACGACGGAGACGAGTAGCGAAGGTTAAAGGAGGGCCGGAAGAGCCGGCGGCACGTTACGGCTCCAAAAGCCCCGCCATAAAGATGGGCAGATACAGCACGTCACCATCGCGGTGGAGATTATATTCCGCAAGCACCAAGGCGCGATCGATTCCGTAGCTCTTCGTTGCGAGTGCACTATCGAGCGCCGCGTGAGACTTAAAGCTCTTGCCTGACTTAACCTCGATGGCAAGCACTTCCCCATCGAGCGTCTCCTCGACAAAATCGAGCTCGCCGACCTTTTTGGACGTAAAGTAGCGCAATCTGAATCCACGGGCCTTGAGCTCTTGGGCAACAAAGCCCACAAACGCCGCTCCCATGTTCATGCCGAAGGCGCCTTCTGCCTCTCCGTCAAAAACGCCTTGGGCAACCTTTTTGGAATACGACGACATGAGCATTCCGGTGTCCAAGTAAAACAGCTTAAAAAGACTTCGCTGCTCCCCCAATAAAAGGGGTGCTACAGGCGCCGATACGTTATACACGGAAAGCGCAACGCCCGCCTCCGACAGCCAGAGAAAATGATCCGTCACCTGCGAAAAACGTTTGACACCGTTAATCGATGACAGTTTAAATCGCTTGTTTTTGGAACCAGCCTCGCTGGGAATCAAATCATAGATATCGCGGATAACTAAGCGTAGCTCGGGCGGAGCGTACTTTGCGATGTCATCGCGATACAGGGCGTGAAGATCGCGATGGATGTTTCGAACCTCGTCGATATTGCGCGTCGCCAAGAAGGAATTGACCGCATCGGGCATGCCTCCCACCACCACGAACTGATGGAACAGGTCGAGTAGTCGATCGTACAGATAATCAGGGAGTTCCTTTTCGTCCTTTAGACAACCCCTGAGCATGTCAAACGCGCTGGCGCCAACGCCATTTGCCCAGCAGAACTCCTCAAAGTCGAGCGGGTACATCTGGACCTGTTCGACATACCCCACCGGCAGCGAGTCGATGCCCTCGAGCTCAACGCCAAGGAGCGATCCGGTGAGGATGTAGCGAAAGTCGCCGCGCTGCACGAGGTATTTGATAAAGGTCACCACGTTGGGACATCGTTGCACCTCGTCGATAACTACAACGGTCTTGTTCGCAACCATCGGCTGCGTCGCGGCGATAGACATGCGTATAAACAGGTCATCCGCGCTTTTTGCCGCCAAAAATGAATCGCGCACGGACGTGTCGGCGATAAAGTCGAATGTCACGACATTCTCGAACGATTCACTTGCAAACGCGTTGACCAGATATGATTTTCCCACCTGTCGGGCACCCTTGACCAAAAGAGCCTTGTTAGGAGACGAGGCAAGCCAAGATTCAAACTGTGCCTTCGCTTTTCTTTGTAGCATGAGCGTGCCCCTTATTACGTGCTGTTTTAGTATTAGGATACACTTTTCCGCAATTCTATGATGGCAGTCTCGACACTTTTCCGAAGTTTAGGCGTGCCGAATTTGACACTTTTCCGAACTTTTATACGGCTGATTTCGACACTTTTCCGGATGGAGGCCGGGTGATTGCCATGCAATCAAGCGCCGTCTGCGCGTCATTTCGCAGGCGGCGCTTGATTTCTGTCTGCGCGCACCGTCTAGCTGGAAGCTCTTTGCCGACGGCGCGGAATTGCGAGGATGCAGGCAACATTGGGCATCATGCCGCGTCGGCCCTATCGAGGGCCACGTGGCATGACGACTAAATTAACGCCCGCCCCATGCAATCAACCGTTCGCATATTCGAATTTGTTGCTCAACAAATTCGCAGGTAGCGTCAGTAGAATTGGTTAGTGAAAGGTTTAACAAAGGTTCGCTGTCGTTGCAGCGAACTCAAAAGAAAGGGACTATCATGTTGTTTCGTCTACCCGAGCTGATCATCATTCTCATCTTTTTGCTGCCGTTCGTAGCCAACATCCTTGGCGTCTCGGAGCTTGTCAAAATCGCTAAAATCAAGGGTTACTATACTGACAGTGCTGGACTCCTCTGGTTTATCGGACTTTGCGGCACAGCGCTCGTACTGGGCCTCATCGTATGCGCCCTGCCCGATCGAGCCATCCCTGCAACCCAGACGTCTTATACGCGCAATGACGACGCTCTGCCCGAGGTGTAGTCATGTCCAAGTACAAGGTTATCTATCGCGACGACAATCTAAGCTGGCAGGAGCTATGCCCCGTACGGATGCTTGCTATTCAGGTCGCGCGCGACACCGAGACGGGCACCTGCTTTCTTCAAACTAAACTCGTCAATGTGACAAGCCAAGCAATCAGTCGTATTGAGTTCACCATTGACCTAACAGGCGAGGATGGAAAGACGGAGTCAGTCGACTTTACGCTTCTGGATGCCGACCTCCCAGGCGGCGAAATCCTTAGACCACAAGCAAAAAAGATCGAGCTGTCGGTAATTGCCGGTGCAAAGGCCACCGTGACAAGAGTCGACAACCAGTGCGACTTTGGCGCGGCAATCGAAATTGACAGCCCCAAGCCGCTCACGCTCAATGAAGACGAAGAATCTGAGCGCATTGTGCTACTCCTAGAAATGGAGGCGCAGCCGGACAAATGCACGAATGCCCACACCGACCATGACGGATGGTGGCAATGCGGCTGCGGAGCCGTCAATATTGTGCGCAGAGACTGCTGGGACTGTGGGGCAACGCACGGAAAGCTGGCCGACCTCGAAAGCGCATCCTACCTAGAAGAGTCGCGAAAAGATAGGCTTTATAGGACCAGCGTAGAGATGCTCGAATCCTATAACGTCTCGCTGTTACAGCAAGCTAAAGACAACTTTGAGGAACTTGCCAAGCTGGGATACAAAGATTCAGCGGAGCGAGTCATCGAGGCGGAGCAGCGCGTCGCAACATCCCATATGAAAAAGAAGCAGCTACTCAAACGCGCCGCAATCGTGGGCGCGATCGCAGCTGTCGGCCTGATTGCATTCTCTCTCTTTGGCTTCACGCAGACAAAGGCGAAGCAAGCCGAAATTAGAGATGCTCGGATTGGCGGAATCGTCGAGCTTGGCACGTATTCGGGTGAGTTGCCCGTCTATAAAGGCACCTCTGTCGAGGGTAAACCGATTAAGTGGATCGTCGTTCACAAGGATGGCGACAGGGCTCTTCTCATGACCGAACAGATTATCGATTCGAAAGCGGTCGATGAGAGCGGCGACGTATCGGATTTTGCGTATAGCTCTCTGTATAAGTATCTGAACGCCGACTTTATGAATCATGCGTTTTCGAGTGCCGAACGAGCTCTGCTGAAGAACGGCGTTAGCCTTCCGAGCGCTGTGGAGTTGGATACCTATGTTTCCGACGACGACATCTTGGATGCAGCGTCGATTGATACGGTATACCAGTCAAGGTGGTGGACTTCGACCATAGAAGAATACGATGACGACTGGGATTGGTATTGGGACGACGAAGACGACTGGGACTATAGCGATAGTGAATTCCTTAGTAGCTATGTCGACCGGCACGGCGATATTGTCAACAGCGATGACGACTGCACGCAGGACGAAGAGCTCGGCGTGCGCCCGGCCATCTGGGTCAAGCTGAATTAGCGATTGGGCTGGCCGCCCAGCTCAAAAGATATCACGAGGCATGCGAGTATCGCATCGAGCCAGCAGGGGGCTTCCGGGTTTCTGGAAGCCCTTTTTTTGAGCACGGGCCTGTACGCCCCTTCAGTTGCGGGCGATTGCGTTTACCGCCGCCAGCCCCATGAGCAAAAGACCCACAAGCTATATTCGGCTGAAATGCCGGCAAGCCCTCTGCTCCATGGTCCGCAGTAAGTCTCAGATGAGCCCTAGCACTGCCCAATAAGATCGAGTACCGCGGGAATGTCATCGGCATTCCGAAGGGCAACATAGGTCGGTAGGCCTGGACCAAATCCACCCTGCGTACGCTTGTCCTGGCACATGTCCTCCGGATCCGTTAGATCATCCACACTCTTTGCCAAGCCAACGGCAATCCAGCCACCGTTGCTAGTCCTGCCTTCCAGCACGACATGCAACTTTCGTTTGCCCGACCTGAATCCTACGTAGTACTTGGCCATATAGGATTCCCACGAAGGATTGGCGTTGAGGATGGACTCGCATATCTCTTCGAACAGTTTTTGATTAAGCCCACCCTCGGCAAAGGTTGGATGGTTCTCTTGCAAGGTCCAGATAGGAGCCTCATCAGACTCTCCGCGAGAAGGACGGTACTTGCCGACGACATCTGCCGGAAGGTCGGGATACTTCCATATCTCACACGCCTCTTTCGCCAGCTCGTCCGCGCGCTGTCCAATCTCTTCCTCACCCCATTTTTCATGCGAGGCAATCGACTTATTCAGGTAGAGCGGGCTGCACTTAAGCCCCACGTCAGGAAGATTGAGCTTGTCCGAGAACGACCGGTTTGAGTACTCCTGGTTGTAGCCCGTCAGCGTAAGGTTGCCCAGGTTGTTGCATAACCTGTCGTGGATGTCTTCCCAGTTCTCGCCAAGCGATTCCTTCCAGCCGTGCTCATCATCGATCGTCTGGGGCATGACGTGCTCGATCTGGTAATTGTCAGCCGAGATGGGCTCCTTCGGGTGGCGCCAGTTCTCCATGCGCTCCAGGTAATAGCGCTTTTTGGAGAAGCGGTTGTAGCAGTCACGCGTCTTAAATTCCTCGACAAAATGCTCGTCTGTCGGGAAGTACGCAGTCATACCGCTGCTGTGGATAAGGAGCATCGCCGTAACGTACTCCTCTATATCGTCCTGCTGCTCGAGGTTGCGATACATGCCAGCAAAGAAATTATTTAGGCCCGTGGTAAGCCTGCCGCAAACCGCCCGCCTGAACAGGAACGACTCGATAGTCTCGCAGATACGCAGAAACGCATTGTGGTTTAACATATTTCCCTCGTAAACCGAGTAAAGCAGCATCAAAAGAGGCCTGATCTGCTTCACATCAAGGCTTACGATTCTGCCGAATACTTGGTGCAGGCCATCGTCTTTCTCCTCGTCAAGGAACAACCTGGCATATCTTTGCGCATATTCGCGGAGTTCCTTCAGCAGGCCCTCGGTATCCCCATCGTAGTCGTCAGCGAAATAGCGTTTGAACTCGTAGTAGGCCTCGTTTTCCTTCGGCATCCTATTGGGAACCTTGAGCCACAACCAGTACCAGATAAATGCATTAAACTCTTCTTCGCCGCCTTTTCCGAACAAGCGCTCGAGCGGATGCCAGTAGCCCTCATAAAGCTTGGTCTGCTCGTCGTTGGGAAGCGACATAAGGACGTAGTTCCGAATGAGGTCAATAGGCGTAAGCGGCTTGCCTTTGGAGTTCATGGACTCAAATATGAGCTGGGCATTATCAACGCCAGCGGTGAGCTTGGTGTCGATGACCTGCACGCGGTTTAGCCCTGCCCAAAGCCTTGCCGGATCGAATGATTTCCCGCGCATTTTTTCACGGAAGAACGTATGGTTCTCGACGATGCGATCCGATTTTTCATCCGGCACGGGAGACCCAGACACGATGGAGAACAGCGTCTCTTTATCGTCCTGCGAGAGCACCAATTTATAGCGCGCCAGACCGTTGTAGTCATCATCGTTAAAGAGGTAGTTCTTCCGCAGCGCCGAAATCTTGAGATCGCCAAGGAAGCCAGCCTTGTCGGGATTACTCTCCAGATAGTCAGCCAAGGCAGCAATCATCAGCGAAAACGTCGTCAGGCGCTGCTGTCCGTCAATCAGAAGCACTCGCGAGATACTCGTAGCAGAGCTCTCGGACTCGGGGATATAGAGCATCGACCCCACGAAGTGCGATACGCCATCACGGCCAGCGCGCATGACGTCGTCCCAAAGCACCTCGCACTCTTTTTCACTCCACGAGTAAACTCGCTGGTACACGGGAATGACGAACTGCATCTTCGCCACGCCCATAAGGTCGAGCAAATTCGCCTCGGTTGCTTTCATTTGCGGTTGCCCCCTTTTCTTGTTTACGTCACTTACCGTCAGTCCTCCACTAAGTGGAGGGAGCTAAAGACGAGAGCATCGAAGCACAGAAGCAACCGGGATGCTCATATCGTTAGATTCTACAACGTAAGCAAACGCTTACGCCGTCATGGTGGAGCGCGATCGCTGCACGCCACTCTCCAAAATCATACGATGTCAAAAGACTGACACTTGTGTATGCCTTTTGACATTGCCACAGTCTTACGGGCTTCTTGTCTCATATGCCAAGAACGGATATCTAGATCGCCGCCTCTCCCGCCTAAAGGAGCTAGACAAGAACTGATCGCAGGGCAAATCAGACATCGAGCAAGTCGCCGACATGCTCATCGCGCCTCGCAAAAAATGGGCAAGCACAGGGCCATCTTGAGCGATGGCGATGATGGCACGGAATTGCAGCCGAGTCGCCCCGACCTATTCGCCACCCGATGCCGGCAAGCTGTTGAGCGGCTCGCCCTCACCGACGGCGCCAAGGCGCCTCTGCATCTTCTCGATCAGCTTAAGGGTTGAAGACAAATACCCAAGCCCCTTCTTCAACTGCTTGAGTAACCTGCCATCCCTGCGATCCCCCTTTCCATTCTCCTTCTCGACATCCTCCTCAACACCAGCGATGCTGCGCTGCACGGCCTCGGCTGCCTTCCGCACCAAAACGGTTCCCTCATGCGGGCAGCGGTCAGTTGCCACATCAAGAAAAGCAAGAAGCCTCGAACATTCAACGAGCACGAACTGCGCATAGTTCTCCCCCATCGATGCCGCCAAGGCAACGCCGCCCGACCCCAAAAGACCAAGCGCGGCGCCGCTCCCCGTAATCAAAGCAGTCCCGCCGGCCATTCCCATGCCGCCGGTGGCCAAGGCTCCGCCGCCAGCCGCAGCAAGGCTCGCATTGACAAGCGCTGCTCCGTGGAGGCCGACAAACGAGCCTCCGAAGATACCGACAGCAATATCCGAAGCGAATAACGCTGCCGCCCCTCCTGCGCCTACGACCACCGCCGCGGCAATGACACCGCCCGTCAAGAGCTTTGGCAATGTACCTGAAAGCTCACGAACGCGTGACCCACAGCGTTTCTCGAGGGAACGTATGGCATCCGAATCAACCGCGTCTTGTCTCCTGGGAAATTCATCTTTAACCCAAGACTCACTCTCCTTCAAACCTTTGTATTCCTTCTTCTCTTCATCTCCTATCTGGAAATAGGGGTGAAACTCAACCAGCTCCTGAGCGATCAGCAAAGCGCGCACCTTACCGCCTCGCTGCCGCGAAATAGCCTCAAGGGCTCCGCACGCATCATCCTCGCTCAAAAAGTAGCCGTCTGCATCAATGCCTAAGCCATCCGCGACCGAATCCCGCCACGCGTGGGCCCAGCGCCTCTTTTGCCCTTTGCGCACTTCGTTCTTCTCGTTCCCGCAGTCGTAGTTGACGGCGGCAAGCTTCAGCGAGAAGACAATCCTCGTCGTTTCTCTATCTAGGCTATAAAAGTGAAATCCATCGAAAATATCCTGGCGGCGCCTGGCGCGCTCAGCCCAAGCCTCGGACATTTCCTCCGCCATATAGTCCCAGTCGGCATGAAGTGCAAACGCAAGGCGTCCAACTCCGACGTAGTTTATACGCAAGAAGAACTTCTGGGCGAAAACGACCTTGTTTCCCTCGCATTCGATACCTGCCCTGACCGCCGCCGTCGCCAGATTCGCCAGAACAAACGAAGTGCTCGAAACCGTGACCATGCGAGTGAGAGCCCTACTGTTGTAGGGCATAAAATGCGAAGCCTTGAGTTTGTTCAAGCCGGAGACCTTGCTCACTTCACAACGCTCTAGCTCGGCCTTGAGCCTTGAAAGCATGTAGAGACAACGAACGATAACCTCGTTGGCCACGACTGCTGGCACCTGGCTTAAAGCCTGATCGAGAAGACCGACTTCCATCCGAAGGTCGAAGCGAATGGGCTTGCCGTCCTCGGTTTTGAACGCCGTTCCGTTAAACAGCTTTGAGATCCATTGTTGAATGCGAATATCCTCGCCCTTATAGGCAATCTGCACGTCTTGAAAAACAGGTAGGGAGGAGAGCTCCTTTAGCAGGGACAGCACGATGCCGGGAATGCCCGTCCCCTTACCGGGGTTGGAGCTAGACCCCGCCATGTCGCTCACAAGATGCATCGCCCAGAACAGAGTGCCGAACGCGATCTTCTCCGGAACGTTCCTGCCTATAAGAGGGCAGTCGGGATCGAAGGCGGCGGCAGGCAGGTCAAAGGCGACAAACCGGCCGGCAGTATCGGCACCATAGCCTTTGCCCGTGAATTGCGAGAGGATCGAACACGCAAGGCCAACCAAACTCGGGTGGTGCGAAAAATCCCGCAGATGATGTTGGAGCCCGCCGCCAAACTCGGCGGTCAGCTTGTCCGCCGCAAAAGGAAACTCTTTCTCCAAAAAGCGAATAGCATCTTCCAGAGTTGCATCCGCCTTTGTCATCCCCGCAGACTTGGCAACCGTAAGAACGAAATTGCCGACCTTCTCATCGCCCCAGGCTTTGGCACCCTCCAGGTTGAAGTCTTTCTGCCACAGGATATTCAACGCGCCCGTGAGGAGCCCGCTAACGGCTGCAAGTTCATAGTCGAGCTTCGTAGCCTTTTCAGCCCGAGGGTCAAAATCAAAGAGGACCTCTTCCCCATCGGGAGTGTCCTTAAAACCAACCAGCACAGCGTTACCGTTCAGCGGCACAGATGTAACTTTGGGCAGTTGAGATATGGTGTAAACTATCTCGCCGCCACTAAAAACAAGTTCGTCTGCCATACCGGTTTCCTCCTGCAAACGCGTAAAATCAGATTGCCCTACGCCGCCAAATCCCTCTCGTAGAAGCACTCGATAATCTCGATGATACAGTTGCTTATAATCTCGTCGGGATAGCTCGCCTCTGACAGCCCGTATGCCTCATTGTGCACGATAACGCGTACAGCGTCACGGGTCTATGCCTGTCCATCCAGCGAATCATATTTGCAAGCCGTTCTCCGATAATAGTTGCCTTCTCGATGTCCGCACTCTTGACCTGCTTAGTCTCAGCGGGTGTCAGTGTGTCCTTGAATAACATCTCAAACACAGCCATCTGCTGCTGATTCTGGGATCTTTCGCGCAACCATTCCTTCTGCTTGTCGCCAAATTAGCACCCGCTCTACCTCCCCTCCGCCTTCAACTTCAGCAGCAGATCTCCCAGCTCGGGGCACTTGCTGGAAAGGCGCGCCTGGGCTCGCTCGCCCATCCCCCACCTCTGGCGGACCTCCTGAGCGCACGGACTCACGCGATAGTCCCCATCGATAACCTGCTTGAGCAGCTTGGCGGTCACGCGCGCGTCGGCCAGGGCACTGTGGGCGTGGCCCGTCGATTCGTCAAAATCGATGCCAAACCACGTTGCCGCGTCACTCAACGAGACACACCCATGGCTGCCCACGTCCATGATCGAGGTGTAAAACGCCTGCAAATCGGCCCAATCCGTAGGAAAGGCAGCAAGGTCGATGTGCTTTGCCTGGCATTCGGTCATAAGCTGTCGGCGGTCTGCCCCGCTCCAGCAAACCACCTGAGCGGAATAGCGGCCGATCCAATCGCTGAGCCTTTTGATCACCACGTAGAGCGGATCGGCCATCGCGGTGTCCACGGCCGATATCCCCGTGAGCTCGCGGACGGGATACGCAACGCCTTCGGCATATTCCGTCTGCACAAACTGCGAGAACTCGCCCATCACGTTGCCGCGGTTATCGAGCTTGACCGCGCCGACCTCGATAATCTCGTTGCGCAGCCCGCGGCGCTGGCGCTGCTTTGGCACCGGCACAAACTCAAAGTCGAGCACAATCTGGCGCGCAAAGTTCATCGTATCGATAGCCGAGACACCCGGCATCTTTTTGTCTGGCACGGTTAGGGCCTTTCTCCGTCAACTGCCGCTCGTTACATTGGCGGCTACATTGCCGTAAGGATAAGCGCCCGTGGGGACATGAAAGCGCACAGCATAGCTTCCGGCATCCTTGAGCAAAGCCGCGCTTTAGGAGAATCGAGTTGCTGTTATTATCGAACACATATTCGTATTTTTAGCGGCACTTTGATAGAATGATTGCTGTTGACGGCAGTTCAATGTGCCGGGCAGCGCCCTCCATGCGACGGGAGGTGATGCCCATGACCGATTTGATTGATTTCGTGAAGCTCCTGACCGCTTTGGTCTCGCTCCTCACGGCACTTATCGGACTTTCCGAGGCGCTAAAGCAGTGCTCGAAGCATAAAAAGAGGGATCGCCGCCGCTAAGGCGTTGACCCCTTAATCTAAGCAACGGCGCTGCCCAGCTTTCCCTACTTGGGCTGCCGTCAGCACTATTCTACCCACGGACGTTGGGTTTAACAAATGGATTTTCGGTAATGAAAGCACAACGCATGCCAAGACAGAATTGAGGCCCGGTGACTTGAATCAGAGGTCATCCCGGGCCCATCAGAGCTCATAGAGCTCTTGGTTGCTTTGGTCTCGCTCCTCACGGCGCTTATCGAACTTTCCGAGGCACTCAAGCAGCATTTGAAGCATAACAAGTCGCAACCATTAGGGCATTGACCCCTTGACCAAGCAACGGCGCTGCCCAGCAAGCTACAACTTGGGCTGCCGTCGACCTTATTCTACCCACGGGCGCCTGGTTTACCAAATGGAATTTCGGTAATGGAAGCACGGCACGCCCGCAAAACCACTACGCCCCAAGCGACGGGTCACAGAAGTAGCGCTTGGGGCAGCACTTGGGGCGCACGCGAACGCGGGCCTTCGAGCGCGCGCACTGGCTTGCTCTCTCGCGCAAGCTCGTCCGAAAGCCCAAGGTTTGCAGGCCAACCGCCCCTGCAGCACCAGCGGGCGACGTCATCCTGCGAAATTACGCCATTCTCAATGCAGTTTTTACGCCGTTCTCAATGTAGGTTTTACGCCATTTTCATTGCATGTTTTACGCCTGGCATCCTTGGCGCAACGCTCGCTCAACCACCTGACCACCGAATTGCCCGGATTCTGGGACGCACTTTCCACTCCAGACCTCTACCGGAAAATGCGTCCCATTCTAAATGCTCATTCTGGGATGCAGCTTCCGCATGCAGCCCCGTTGGGATAGCGTGTCCCACTCTGAGGCTGGGACGCAGTTTCCGCTTGAGGCTTCTACCGGAAACTGTGCACCACTTTGCGCGGCAGCATTGAAAGCTGCTATCGCCGAACGGCAACGATCGCCGACAAGCCCAATATCACACGCCATTGCATGCGCGGCCCGAAAGCTCGAAACAGCAGAAAGACTGCTCCTTTTCGAAAAAGTACACGTCCCGAAACTTACCAGGTCTTCATAACTTGTCGCCGTTCACGGGTGTCGATGACCGCCCACCGATTCAGTTCCAGAAAATGGCGTCAAAACAGGCCATCTACCTGCATGGTTAGATTTTGGTCAGCTTTTGGTCAGCTGAGCGGCAAGTTCCGGCTGATACGTTTTTGCTACCCCAAAAATAGGAGGCGGTAGCCCATGGCGCATTGCAACGACCAACTCATCGAGCAGCTACTAACCCAAGCCGAGCAGGAGGGACGATGTCTGATTCCCCCAAGCACGGCGATTCGAAAAGCACTGCTGCGACGCATCGGCAGCACAATCATCTCACCTATGCCGGGGCTGTTCGCCCGCAAGACGCGCTGGAAGGAGCTCAACCGGGCGCAACGTCATGTCGAGATTGTCCGCGCCCTTGCAATGCAGCATCCCGATTGGACGTTCTGCTCGTTTTCGGCAGCCCGTCTGCTGGGGCTCGAGGTCTCGTGGCGGCACCTGAACGTCGCGCATGTCTGCAGCGCGACAAAGCCATCGGCTCGCCCGGGCGCGCGAATTCAGCGCCACCAGATTGAGCCGGCCAGTGCGGTGGATCAAAACGGCCCATCGATAACGCCGCCTATCCAAACGGTAACGGATTGTCTGCTGCAGACCGGTTTTGCCGATGGCATGCCCATTGCCGATTCGGCGCTCTCAAAGCTCGGCCTAACGCGAGAGCAGCTGATGGAAGCAGTCGAGAAACGGGCGGGCGCTCGCAACGGTCGCGCGGTGCGTACTGCGCTCACCACGCTGCAATATGCCGACACGCGCGCCGAGAGCGGCGGAGAATCAGTCGCTCGAGCCGTCATGATCGAGACGGGCTTTGCGCCCGACCGGCTCCAATACGAGCTGACGGACCCCTTCGATTCGACCGAGAGCATGCGAACGGATTTTGCGTTGGAGCGTCAAGCCAGGGAGCTCACACTGGGTGAGCTCGACGGGCTCGTCAAATACACCGACCAGACCATGCTTGCGGGACGTACTACGGCCGAGACGCTCGTTGCCGAACGCCAGCGCGAGGCACATCTATCGCTCTACGGCCATCCGCTCATCCGCTTTACCATGAACGAGGTCCGCTCGGCAGGCATGCTCGCGAAAAAGCTGCAGACGGCAGGTATCCGCCAGACCATCCTGCCGACATGGCTCAACGACGTGGACCTGTAGAGGCTGCTGAGCTTATGCCCACCTGTCCGCCAAACTGGGACACGCTTTCCGAATGGTATGCCTGGCGGAAAGCGTGTCCCGGAATCAAGCCCAGAGTGGGATGCCGTTTTCGGTTGAGGCCTCAACCGAAAACGGCATCCCGGAATAGACGCTCAAACTGGGACGCATTTTCCAAACAAGCGGCTAGCGGAAAGCGCGTCCCGTTCTGAGACGGAATTCTGGGACGCAGTTTCCGCTTGAGGGGCGAACCGGAAAGCGTGTCCCGTTCCGAGGTCGATAAACGGGACACAGTTTCCGCTCCAAAGCAAAAGCCCCGGCTCGCAAGGGAACCGGGGCTAAAGGCGCAGCTTATGCAGTTGATGTTGAACGCGGACGGCCCGTCAGCAATGCCGTCCACGCTCTACCCTACCCGCGGTTGCGGGCGCGGCTGTACGGGGTATCCACCATGGGCAGATCCGGACGCAGCTTGCCGTCAAACGCGCGGTAGGCGTTCTGCACGGCGGGCGCCGTTGGGATCGTGGCAATCTCGCCGATGCCCTTGCCACCGTATGCCACGGGCAGCAACTCGTCCTTCTCCACGTAGATGGCGTGGATATCCGGAATCTCGGGCGCACGGAACAGGCCGAGCGTGCCGTACCTGGCCTGGGGCACGCAGTCCTTGAGCGGCCAGTCCTCGGTGAGCGCATAGCCCATGCCCATGAGCACGCCGCCTTCGATCTGACCCTGGATGGAGATGGGGTTGACCACCTTGCCGGAATCGTGCGCGGCATAGACCTCGCTCACGCGGCCGTTGTCGTCCAAGATAACCACATGCGTGGCAAAGCCGTAGCAGATGTGGCTCTTGGGGTTGGGCACGTCGGCGCCCAGCTTGTCGGTCGGCTCCAGGTACACATAGCTAAACTCGCAGCCCTCGAGCGCCTTGATGGCAGCCGCGGGGTCCTGGGGATGCATACCCTGGCCGGCGACGAGCTCCTGCGAGCGCAGCTGATAGGCGCGGCCGTCGTCGTACTCGATCTTGACGCCGTCGCCATGGGCGGCAACCGGGGCGGCAGGCGCGGGCTTGCCGGCCTCGACACCAAACATGGCGTCGCGCAGCAAAAAGGCGGCACCGCGCACGGCCTCGCCGGTCACGACCGTCTGACGCGAGCCGGACGTGGTGCCGGAGTCGGGGGCGTTCTCGGTGGAGCACTCGCCGTTGGCAATGCAGCGAAGCGGCAGACCGCAGGCCTCGGCAACGTCCTGCAAAAAGACGGTGTTGCAGCCTTGGCCGATGTCGGACGTGGCAGCGTAGACCACGGCACGGCCATCCTCGATGCGAATCTTGCAGCGGCCGGCATCGGGCAGGCCAACGCCCACGCCGGCGTTCTTCATGGCGCAGGCAATACCGGCATGGCCGGGATGCGCATAGTAGACGTCCTTGACCTCGAGCAGCGTCTCCTTCAACGCCGTGGAGCAGTCGGCAATCTGGCCGTTGGGCAGCACCTCGCCCGGCTCAATCGCGTTCTTGTAGCGAATCTCCCACGGATCCAGGCCGACCTTCTCGGCCAGCAGGTCGATGAGACTCTCGAGCGCAAACTCGGACTGGCAAACGCCAAAGCCGCGGAATGCACCGGCAGGCGGGTTGTTGGTGTAGTAGCCAAAGCCGCGGATGTCGGTGTTCTGATACTTGTAGGGGCCGACGGCATGCGTGCAGGCGCGCTCGAGCACCGGGCCGCACAGCGACGCGTAGGCGCCGGTGTCAAAGTTGATCTCGCAGTCCAGGCCGGTAAAGTTGCCTTCGGCGTCGCAGCCCAGCGTAAAGGTGCCGTCCATGGCATGGCGCTTGGGATGGAACGCGAGCGACTCGGCGCGGGTGAGCTTGCACTTGACGGGCCGCTGCAGCTTATAGGCAGCGAGCGCGGCCAGGTGCTGGACGGACACGTCCTCCTTGCCGCCAAAGCCGCCGCCCACGAGCATGGTCTCGACGACCACGCGCTCGGGCTCGTTGTCCCAGCCAAACATGTGGGCGCACTCTTTGCGCGTGTCGTAGGCACCCTGGTCGGTCGACTGCACCTTGACGCCGTTCTTGTACGGGAAGGCCACGGCGCACTCGGGCTCCAAGAAGGCATGCTCGGTAAAGGGCGTAGTAAAGCGCTGCGTCACGGTAAACGCACTCTCGGCCAGCGCCTTGGCGGCGTCACCGCGCGTCACGTGACGGCTCTGGCACACGTTGTCCTTGAGCTCTACGGTGTTACCAAAGGCAAAGAAGCTATCGTGCAGGCGCGGGGCGTCTTCGGCCCTGGCCTCGACAATGTTGCGCACGGGCTCCAGCGGCTCGTAGTCAATCTTTACGAGCTTCCTGGCCTTTTCGAGCGTTGCCTCGTCCTCGGCAACCACCAGCACGATGGCGTCGCCCACGCAGCGGGTGATATCGCCCTGGGCGATCATGACGTCCCAGTCCTGGATAAGGTGGCCGACCTGGTTGACCGGCACGTCCTCGGCGCGCAGGATGCCCACCACGCCGGGCAGAGCCTCGGCCTTGGAGGTGTCGATGGAAAGCACGCGGGCGCGCGGATACTTGGAGCGCACGGCGCTGGCGTAGGTCAGGCCCGGCTGATCGAGCTCGTCGATGTCGTCGGGATACTTGCCCTCGCCGAGTACCTTCTTGCGTACGTCGATACGGAAGGCGCGCTTACCCACGCCGTAGTCGTCGCCGCGCTCCAGGTCCTCATCGATCTGCTTTTCGCCGCGGAGCACCGCAGCTGCCAGCGAAATGCCCTCGATGATCTTCTTGTAGCCGGTGCAGCGGCAGACGTTGCCGCGGATGGCATACTTGATCTGCTCCTCGGTGGGCTCAGGGTCCTCGGCGATGAGTGCCGCGCCCGCCATGACCATGCCGGGGATGCAAAAGCCGCACTGCACGGCACCCACGGCGCCAAAGGCGTACACAAAGGCCTCGCGCACGTCTTCGGGCAGGCCCTCGACGGTCACGATGTCGCGGCCGGCGGCAAGGGCGGTGGTCAGCACGCACGCCTTCACGGCCGCACCGTCCACGTGGATGGTGCAGGTGCCGCAGGCGCCCTCGGAGCAGCCGTCCTTGGCGGAGTGGATGTTCAGGTCGTCGCGCAGGTAGCGCAGCAACGGTTTGTTCTCCGTCGTCGTGCGCTCCACGCCGTTAACGGTAAAAGTGAATTCCTGTGCCATGGCGATTCCCTTCTACACGCCGGCGGCGATGCCGGTGCGGTCGTGGATGGCACCGTGCGGGCAAACGACGGCGCACATGCCGCACGACAAGCAGTCCGTGCCGTCGATATGAGCGCAGTTGTCCTCGATACGGATAGCGCCAGCGGGACACTTTTTGGCGCACATGCCGCAGCCGATGCAGCTCGTGTCGCAGATCTTGCGGGCGATGGCGCCCTTATCGGTGTTGTTGCAGCGCACCAGGATGTTCTGGTAGCCGGGGACGAAGGCAATCACGCGTTGCGGGCACGCCATGCCGCACAGGCCGCAGCCCGTGCACTTGGAGCGGTCCACGCGGGCGACGCCATCGACCAGCTCGATGGCACCGTGGGGGCAGGCCGTGACGCAGGCGCCACAGCCAATGCAGCCTTCGCTGCAGCGGGCGTCGCCGCCTGCGGAAGCACAGCCGCTTCCGCAGGCAACGTAGGCCACGTTATGTTGAATAGCTTTGGCCATAAGAGACTCGCCTATTTCTTGAGAAGGTACGAATAGTTGTCGCGCACAGCCCTGATGGTCAGGCGGACGGCCTCGGGCAGGCCGGTGTTGACGGCATCGACCGAGACGGTGCGGACCGTGCCGGCGACGCGAACCTTAAAGTGGTCCTCGTCCACGGCCAGGAAGCCCTCGTTCTCGGAGTTCTCCATGTCCTGCTCGCTCCAGAACAGGGTGAGCTTGTCCTTGTAGGGACGACCCTCCTGGTAGGGGCAGAACACGGCGCAGTTGCCGCACTCGTTGCACATGCCGTCGACGTGTACCACCTGGTGCTTGTCCAGACCCGGGACCTTAATGGCCACGTTGGCGCGGTTGGGGCACACGTCGCAGCAGACCTCGCACACCGAGCCGCAGCCCAGGCAGCGGGTCTTGGTGCAGTTGCGCTTATCGCGGCACAGGGTACCCTTGCGCTCGTAGCAGATGTCCTCGCGACCGGCCTGAGCGTTGCAGTCGGCGTACTTGTTAAAGTCGACACCGGCGATGGCGCGGGCGACCTCGGCGGCGTCGGCAATGGCCTCGACCACGGTAGCCGGACCGCGACGGCAGTCGCCGGCAGCCCAGACGCCCTCGACGCCGGTGGAGGTGGCGGCAAGGCGACCGCGACGGTCGTGCTCAACGCCCGCGGCGTCGTACAGGCTGGCGTCGATACCCTCGCCCACGGCGCAGATCACCGCGGTGGCGGGCAGCTCGACGGTCTCGCCCGTGGCGACGGGGCTGCGACGGCCGCTTGCATCCGGCTCGCCAAGCTCCATAACATCGCAGGTCAGCACGGCACCGTTGAGTGCCTTGGGGGCCAGCAGCTCACAGAACTCGACACCTTCGGCAAGAGCAAGATCGAGCTCTTCCTCGTCGGCGGGCATCTGCTTCTTGGTGCGGCGGTAGACCAGGTGCACGTTCTTCACGCCGGCCAGGCGCTTGGCCACGCGGGCGGCGTCCATGGCGGTGTTGCCGGCGCCGATGACCACAACATCCTCGCCCAGCTCGAGCTTCTCGCCCTTCTTGGCGGCCTCGAGGAACTCCAGCACGTCGAGCTCGGCACCCTCGCCCAGGCCGGCAGAGCCGGGCATCCAGGCACCGGTGGCCACGACCACGTCGGTAAAGCCCTGGGCCTTGAGCTCGTCGATGGACCCCACGCGGGCGTTGAGCTGCACCTTGGCGCCAAAGGCCAGGCAGAGCTCAGCATCGTGGGAGATATCATCGCTGGCAATACGGAACTCGGGAATCACGTGACGGACCACACCGCCGAGGGAGTCGCGGGCCTCGAAGATGGTGACGGGCACGCCGGCGCGCGTCAGGAAGAACGCCGTCGCCAGACCAGCCGGGCCGCCGCCGATAACGGCAACGTTGCGCTCGCCGTCGTTGGCAATGGCCTGGGCGCGCAGCTTGGGCAGCACGGCGGTC
Organism: uncultured Collinsella sp.; assembly: GCA_934630855.1. Lineage (GTDB taxonomy): Bacteria > Actinomycetota > Coriobacteriia > Coriobacteriales > Coriobacteriaceae > Collinsella. The sequence goes on along the minus strand of CAKTWW010000011.1, from coordinate 15,012 downwards.
ATAGCCTCGCGGGCAGCCTTGAGCTTGCTGGCGCGAATCTGGGCACCCTCGGGCTCGTAGAATGCACGCTCGCAGGCACGGCCGCAGGGATGCGGGCAGATGGTGCCAGTGATGAACGGCAGGGCGTTGCGCTCGATGATGATGTTGAGTGCGTCCTCAAAGCGGCCCTCATCGACAGCCGCCAGGTAGGCGGGAATGTCCTGCTGGATGGGGCAGCTCGTGCGGCACGGCGTGGTAAAGCAGTCATTGAGCGGGCTCTTGCCGGCGACCTTGCGGTCGGGCAGCGGGCGCAGCGGCTTCTTGTAGAGCGGGTTGGTGAGCGAATCGGTCTGGATCGCGGTCACGGCGTCGAGCAAGACACCCGCGAACGGCTTGCCGTCCAGGTCGGTGAACTCGCCGGCCATCTGGCTAAAGCGCTCGTAGCCGCCGGGCTTGAGCACGTCGGTTGCCAGGGTAACGGGCCAAATGCCCGCGTCATACAGGGAGCGGATGTTGTAGACCGTGGCACCGCCGGAGTAGCTGATGCGCAGCTTGCCATCGAACTGCTCGGTAATGCGGCGGGCAGCCTCGATGGTCAGCGAGAACAGCGAACGGCCGGACATGTACATCTCGGTGGAGGGCAGCTCGTTCCTCGTCACGTCGACGGGGAAGGTGTTGGTCAGCTTGACGCCAAACTCCAGGCCGCGCTCGGCGCACAGGGCAATCAGGCGCTCAAACATGGGCACGGCGTCGACCCACTGCAGGTCCTCGCGGAAGTGCGTATCGTCAAAGACGATGTAGTCAAAGCCCAGCTCGTTGAGGCGCTGGCGGGCAAACTCATAACCCAGCAGCGTGGGGTTGCACTTGATGTAGGTGTTGAGGCCCTTCTCGGTGATCAGATAGGTCGCGATGCGCTCGATCTCCGCCGGCGGGCAGCCATGCAGCGTGGACTCGGTGATGGAGTTGGACACGCGAGCCGGGATGGACTCGACAAACGCGGCGTCGACATGCTCAAACTTGTCCAGATTGGCGAGCGCCCATGCACGGCACTCGTTCCAGACGTCGGAACCGCTGGCGTCCTTCATGCCCTCGATGTAGGCGTCGACCTTGGGGCTCTTAATACCCTCGAGGTCATAACCCACGGACATGTTAAAGACAAAGCCGTCCGGGCTGCCCAGGCCATACTCGCGAGCAATGAGGTGGCAGGCGAACCACGCCTTCACGTACTCGGCATATGCCTGCGGAACCTCGAGCTCGGTCGACCACTCGCAGTTGTAGCACTCGTCCTGCGCCACGATACAGGGCTTGTTGACGCACTTGGAAAGCTCCTCGCCGTCCATGACCTGGACGGTCTTGAGCTCAAAGAAGCGTGCACCCGCCACATAGGAGGCAATGATGTTCTGGGCAAGCTGCGTGTTGGGGCCGGCGGCCGGGCCAAACGGGGTCTCGATGCGCTCGTCAAAAATGGGAAGCGCGCCCTCCTGGCTGGCCGTGACCACCTTGCGCACGCCAAAGACGGCGCCCTGGGTCTTGTGCTCCTCGATGATCCAGTTCATCAGCTGCGAAAACGGGATCGGCCTCATGATGTCGCTCATAATGAGCTCCTCTCTGTAACGCCCGGCGAGACCGCGCGGCGGGCGAAATACGGTGTAGCGCTAGCACAGCGCCGGCGACCCCGCGGAGGCCGCCTGTACGCGCGTCGAATGTGGCGAAACATCCGACGCGCGTGAATCTACTTGTGAATTAGTAGGTGCGCTCGTTGAGCGTGCCCCAAAGCTTCTTAGACTCGGCCATGGTCCACGCGTTGATCTTGTCCTCGTCGATACCGACGAACTCGCGATCCTTGTACAGGACCTTGCCGTTGATGATGGTGGTGCGGCAGTTTTTGCCCATCATGCCAAAGAGCATGTGACCGTCGATGTTCTCCTCGCTCAGCGGCGTAAAGGGCTTGTAGTCCATGACGATAACGTCGGCGGCAGCGCCGGCCTCGAGCACGCCGAGCTTGCGATCGAAGTACTTGCTCGCCATCTTGGCGTTGTTCTCGAACAGCATGGTCATGGCCTCGCACCAGCCCACATTGGGCATGGCGGCGTTGTGGCGCTGAATAATCAGGAAGACCTTGAGGCTCTCGAGCATATCGTGGGTGTAGGCGTCGGTGCCCATGCACACGGGGATGCCGCGGCGGAAGAACTCGAGCACGGGGGCACAGCCCACGGCGTTGCCCATATTGGATTCGGGGTTGTTGACGAGCCAGGTGCCGGACTCCTTGACGATATCCATCTCGGCGGGCGTCACGTGGATGCAGTGGCCGAGCATGGTGTCGGGACCCAGCAGGTTGTGCTGCAGCAGGCGCTCGACGGGGCTGATGCCACCGCGGTTGAGACGGGAGTCCCACACGTCATTCATGCCCTCGCACACATGGATGTGGAAGCCGGTCAGGCCGTTGTTGGCCTCGGCCATCTTGTCCATGGTCTCGTCCGACAGCGTAAAGGTGGCGTGACCGCCAAACATGGCGGCGATCATGTGGTTGTCGTTATCGCGACGTTCCCTGGCGGCCCACTGGGCAAACTCGGCGTTCTCGGCAATGGCCTGGTCGCACTTTTCCTGGCCGCGGCGGTCGGAGACCTCGTAGCACAGGCAAGAACGCATGCCCAGCTCCTGAGCGGCGTCCTTAATGGTAAAGAGGCTACCCGGGATCTCGCAGAAGCTCGCGTGGTGATCGAAGATCGTGGTGACTCCGTCGCGGATGGAATCCAGAATCGTGGCATAGGCGCTGGCCTTGGTGCCATCGAGCGTCAGATTGTCGTCGATCTTCCACCACTGCTGCTCAAGATTCTCCAGGAAGTTGGTGGGGTTGCAGCCCTTAATGGCAAGGCCGCGGGCCAGACCCGAGTAGATGTGGGTGTGGCAGTTGATGAGTCCGGGCATGATGAGGTTGCCCTGGGCGTCGACGTACTCGGCATTCGGGTACTTGGCCTTGAGCTCGCGCTCGGGGCCCACTTCGACGATCGTATCTCCGTCAATGGCGACCGCACCGTTGGGAATGAACGGGGTCTGAGCGTTGCGGGTAAAGACGGAACCGTTAGCAACCAGAAGCATGAATGCTCCCTTCAACATCAGAGGCGGGGTTTGACACCTCTGACATAGCGGAAGTGCGAAGCGCCGGCCTACACCGGAAACGGGCCCTCTCCCGTCAACGCTTCACCAAAGGGATAAGCCCTTTGAAGTGCGGCTTAGCGCCGCAAGACGTTGGCGGACGAGGCGATGCGTCCGCCAACGAATAGCACCGAATTGGCTACTTCTTGCTCTCGGGCAAGACCAGATCCACGGCAGCATCCTTGGCGGCATCGATGTGCTGAGCCACGGGCGGCGTCTGCGGAAGGATCAGGTTGAGCGCGATGGCCATGATGGCAGTGGGGGTCACGGCGTTGGAGCCGATGACGGTGGACACCCAGGTGGGCATGCCCTCGCCGGCGAGGCAGCCGCTGGCCATCCAGATGCCCAGGCCAAAGACGACCGAGGTACCGACGATGGTGGTGGTACGCTGCGTGAGGCCCTCGCGGGTGAACATGCGCACGCCGTTCATGGTGATGGTGCCAAAGACGCCGACGGTCGCGCCGCCGATGACAGGCTGCGGGATGGCGGAGAGCACGGCAGAGAGTTGCGGGAACAGACCGGCGATGGCAAAGACGGCCGCGATGATCACAAAGACCCACTTGTTGACGACCTTGTTGGAGCAGATGATGCCCACGTTCTGGCCAAGGGCGCTCGTGGGAAGGCCGCCGAGGAAGCCGCCGACCATAGAGGTGAGGCCCTGGGAGACGATGGCGCCGGAGAGCTCGCGCTCGGTCGGCATACGGTCGATGGAGCCCAGGCAGGCTGCGGACACATCGCCGATGACCTGGATGGCGACCATGGGGAACACGACAGCGAGGGTAATGCAGACCTCGGGATCAAACTCGAGCGCATAGGGCATGAGCTTGGGAAGGGCGAAGACCTGGGCGGTGGCGACGCTGGAGAAGTCGATCATGCCAAAGGGGATTGAGACGATCATGCCGACGATCATGCCAAAGAACACGGAACCCAGCTTGAGCGTGCCCTTGCCAAAGTTGGCGAGCGCAAAGACCACGGCGAAGGTGATCAGAGCGACGCACCAGGCCTGCGGGGTGCCCCACAGCGGCGTACCCATGCCACCGGCCATGTATTTGACGGCCGTGGGATACAGCGAAACGCCAATGGAGAAGATGACCGTACCGGTCACGACGGGCGGGAACAGCCACTTGATCTTGCTGTAGGCAAGACCAAACAGGACCGCGACGGCGCCGCCGACGATCTCGCCGCCCAGCAGCGCGCCAAAGCTAAAGCCCGAGGCGCCCATGGCCTGCAGGGCCGGGAGGAACGCGAACGAAACGCCCATGACGATGGGCAGGCCGCCGCCAATGCGACGGAAGGGGGCGAAGGCCTGAAGGGCCGTGTCGATTGCCGAAAGAATAAGGGCGACCTGAATGATGTCGGTGCTTTGCTGGCTATCGAAGCCATAGACACCGGCCATAATCACAGCGGGGGTGATGATGCCGGCAAACGATGCCAGCACGTGCTGAAGCGCACACGGGATCATTTCCTGTACAGGGGGCTTGCCTTCACGAGTAAACAGGGCTTCAGTGCCGTTCGTTACCGTCTCCTGGGCCATTTGACCACCAATCCTCGAAGTAGAATTTTCGCATCTAGACGTCTATTTTGACGCAGTGCGTGGTTGAGGTTGTGCCTTCGTTTCATATCGTATTAAAGATTTTTCTTATACTCAATAATAATTTTTTGTTATCAGACTATTCTTCAGGTGGAATAAAGCGTTTTCGCAGGTCAGAAACGTGCTTGCTCTGAGTAGCATCTTACATTTCTTTTGGTCGACCGTTTACCGCCAAAATCCTACCGTTCGTCAGTATTACGCGATATACCTGCGGATATACGGAATGATAAGCGCCGTGTTACCATGAGAAAAAATTGTTATGAACGCCCTCGATAGAATCCAAAGGAGTTGCCCATGAACGAGACCGTACGTCGCTTTTTGCCGATGGTCGATTTCCTGGAGCAGATACTCGGTAAGAACAGCGAGATTGTCCTGCACGATTTCTCGGACATCGACCATGCCATCATCGATATTCGCAACGGCATCGTGAGCGGCCGCAAAGTCGGCGGCCCCGCCACCGATCTGGCGCTCAAGATTATGCACGATCCCAAGTATCGCGACCTGCCGTTTATTACGGGCTACGAGGGCCGCGGCGCCGGCGGCAAGACGCTGGAGTCCGCGACGTTCTTTATCCGCGAGGACGACGAGATCGTCGGCATGCTCTGCGTCAACACCGACCTTTCAACCGTGCGCAATATCAACGCCATGGCGCAGCAGCTCATGGCATGTTTCGACGCAGCGCCGACGTGCACGGAACCCGCCCCTATTGAGGTCGAGAGCCTGTCCGAGTCCACGCAGGAGCTCATCGACCGCAGCATTGCCGAGTTGCTGACCGCGCGCGGGCTGGATACGGCATCGCTTGGCCAGAGCGACCGCGTGGACGTCATTCGCCACCTCAACGGTAACGGCGTGTTCATGCTCAAGGGCGCCGTGGCTTGCGCCGCCACCGCACTGGGCATCTCGGAGCCCAGCGTCTACCGCTACCTGCAAAAAGTCCGCAAGGAAGGCTAGCCCCCTGATCCGCAGGCGACAGAAGGATCGCGAATCATTCTTGCCCCATCGCTTGACAAAAAGAACCCTGCAGCTCGCACGCGCTGCAGGGTTCTTTTTTGCATGTCATGTCTTGTTTCGCCTACATCTTAGAGGGCGGCGACAACCTCAATCTCGACCAGACCGCCGGCCGGAAGGGCGGCAACCTGGAAGGCGCTGCGCGCGGGGAACGGAGCCACAAACTTGGAGGCGTAGACCTCGTTCACGGCAGCGAAGTCGGCGATGTCGGCCAGGTAGACCGTGGTCTTGACGACATCGGCAAAGGTGGCGCCGGCAGCGGTCAGCAGGGCCTCGACGTTGGCGAGGGACTGCTTGGCCTGGGCCTCGACACCCTCGGGCATCTTGCCGGTCGCGGGGTCGATGCCCAGCTGGCCGGACAGGAAGACCATGTTGCCGGTCTGGATACCGGGGGAATACGGGCCGATGGCTGCGGGTGCGTTATCAGAAGACACAACGGTCTTGCTCATGGTTATCTCCTTACGAACAGTTGAGAGAGCGTGAGCGCGGTGTTCACACCGGGAGGCACAGTTCGGTCTGAACACCGCGCTTGATTGGGATATTAAGGGAGCAACTTGCTTGATGCAAGATAATTATCATGCTGCGAGAATATTTTATCGCCCAACGGCGTCTGTCGGCCGCTGAACGGCATGAGCGGCGACTCGGCCAGCAAACCTGCTGAAGACTTTATCCTGCTTGGGCCACAGGGCTCGCCCGCCGCGACGGCCCCACTATACTTTTGAGTATCTGAGCATTTTGAAAGGCAGGATATGACCGCAACCGCCAGTCGAACCACCAACCGCAGACCCGAGCTTTTGGCGCCCGCCGGAGGGCCCGAGCCCTTCGCCGCCGCACTCGCCGCAGGCGCCGACGCCATCTACTGCGGCATGGGCAGCTTTAACGCCCGCCGCAAGGCCACCAACTTTACCGACGAGGCCTTTGAGCAGGCATGCCGTGCCGCGCATCTAGCCGGGTCGCGCGTCTACGTCACGGTCAACATCGTCATCAAACAGTCCGAGATGGGCGACGCGCTGCAGCTCATCCATCGCTGCTCCACGCTGGGCGCCGATGCCTTCATTATCCAGGACTGGGGCCTATTCTTTGAGGTCAAGCGCACGATACCCGGCATCGAGACGCACATCTCGACCCAGGCGAACATCCACGACGACCGCGGGACCGTGTGGTGCCGCGAGCAGGGCGCCGACCGTGTGACCCTCTCGCGCGAGCTCTCCATCGATGAGATCGCCACCATTCACGACGCTGCGCCCGATGTGGACCTTGAGGTCTTTAGCCACGGCGCCATCTGCTTTTGCTATTCGGGCCTGTGCCTGCTTTCGAGCTTTGCCATGGCGGGTCGTTCGGCCAACCGCGGCATGTGTGCCCAGCCCTGCCGCCTGCCCTACGAGCTGATCGACGAGAACGGTCGCTCGCTCTCCCCTGCCGGTCGCGAGCGCGCGCTGTGCCCGCGCGACACCAATACCTCTCAGCTCGTCCGCCGCCTGTATGATGCCGGCGCCGCATCGCTCAAGCTCGAGGGCCGTATGAAGGCGCCCGATTACGTGTACTCCATCGTCGACGTGTACCGTCGCGAGATTGACGACATGCTGGCCGGAGCCGCCGTGGCTAAGGACGAGGAAGCCGCCCGCCAGCGCCAGCTCAAGCGCTGCTTTAACCGCGACTTTACGCACGCCTATCAGGACGGCACCTCGGGCGACGAGATGATGAGCTACGAGCGTTCCAACAACCGCGGCCAGATCGTGGGTACGGTGCTGGGCAGCCGCCTGGCCAACCGCGACGTGCGCGGTCTCAAGCCCGATGACCGCCGTCGCCGCGCCGCCATCGCCCGCATTGAGCTGTTTGAGCCCGTGGGCAAGGGCGACCTGCTGGAGCTTCGCCACGATGACGAATTCGACCAGTTCCTGACCACCATCGCCGCCGAGGATGCCGCCGCGGGCGACATCATTGAGTGCCGCGTGCCCCGCAGCATGCCCGAGGGCTGTCGTGTGCGCGTGATTCGCAGCCAGCGTGCCATCGACGCCGCCGGCGCCGCGCTCAAGCGCGACGTGTTGCGCCGCCGCGCCGTTGATGTGTCCATCGTGGCACGCCTGGGCGAGCCGTTTACCGTCACACTCACCTGCTGCTCCAACCCCGCGCTCACTGCCACCGCCACGGGCTTTACCGTCGAGGCCGCCAAGACCCGCGCCGTCGAGGCAGCAGACCTGGTTGAGCATGTGGGCCGCATGGGCTCCTCGCCCTTTGAAGCCGCCAGCTTTGATGTGGCGCTCGATGCCGGCTGCGGCATGGGCTTCTCCGCCGTGCACAAGGTGCGCGCCGCTGCCTGCAAGGCGCTAGAGGAGGCCATTCTTGCGCCGTACGAGCAGCGTGCGATGACGCTCGAGTTGCCGGCGACTGCCGTCAGCGGCTCCCACCCCGCGCCCGAGCACTACCGCGACGAGCCGCAGATTTGTGCCACCGTCACCTCGCTCGAGGCCGCCGAGGCCGCCCGTGCCGAGGGCGCCACGCGCATCTACATGACGACCGACGTGCTCGAGGCTGCCGGGGTCTCCCCCACCGATGCGCTTGAGCAGGGCATTGTGCCCGTGCTCGACGAGGTCTGCCGCGCCGTCGACCACGCCCGCGTCGATCCCTGGATCAATGCCAGATCCACCGTCGCCGTCGGCAATATCTCCGAACTCGCCGTTGCCGCCCAGGCCGGCGCCACGGCCGAGATTCGCTCCTGCCTGCCCGTGCATAACACGCCCTGCATGGAGGCGCTCGCCAAGCGCGGAGCCGGCGCGTTTTGGCTCTCGCCCGAGATTACGCTCGACGAGATTGTCACACTCGGAGCCGCTGCGCCGGCTGCCCTGGGCATCGCCGTCTTTGGACGCCCCCGCGTCATGACGAGCGAGCACTGCATCCTGCAGGTCGCCAACGGCTGCATCCACGATTGCGCCAACTGCCGCCTGCGCGCCCGCAAGCTCTCGCTCAAGAATATCGATGGCAAGGTCATGCCCGTGCGCACCGACATCCACGGCCGCTCGCGCCTGTACGACTCCTATCCCATCGACCTCACGCCGCAGGTTCCTCAGCTGCTCGATGCTGGCGTGCGCCGTCTTATGGTGGACGGCACGCTGCTCGAGGCGGATGAGGTGGGCCGCGCCGTCGCCCGCGTCCGCCGCGCCGTCGAGGCAGCACAGGCCGGCCGCAAGCCCGCCGCCCGTCTGCGCGGGGCGACCTCGGGCTGCATGTTTGTGGGAATCAGCTAACCGAAAGGCTTACACGTGAACGAAGAACCTCAAGTCCTCTACTGCGACGCCTGGCTCATGGCCATCGACAAGCCCGCCGGCATGATCGTGCACGGCGACGGCACCGGCGAGCGTACGCTCACCGACTACGCCAGCGACCTGCTGCTGGCGATGGGCGACGGCTTTGCCGCGACCGACATGCAGCCGCTCAACCGCCTGGACCGCGACACCACCGGCGTGGTGCTGTTCTCGCTCGACAAGCAGACGCAGCCCGCCTTTGACCAGATGGTCATCGACCACGCTTTCGAAAAGCACTACCTGGCGCTCGCCGAGGGCAAGATCGACTGGAACGAGAAGCTCATCGACAAGCCCATCGCCCGCGACCGTCACGACAGCCGCAAGATGCGCGTCGGCGCCAGCGGCAAGCCGTCTCAGACGCGCGTGAAGGTTCTCAAGCGCCTTAAGAGCCGCCGTGGCCTGCCCACGCGCTCGTATATCGATGTCGAGCTACTCACCGGCCGCAAGCACCAGATCCGCGTGCATCTGGCGAGCGAGCGTCATCCCCTGGTAGGCGATGACCTCTATGGCACGCCGCGCCCCTGTGGCCTGATGCTCCACGCCCACAGTGTGTCCTTCACGCACCCCGTAACCGGCGAGCACATCCACATCGAAGCCCCCTGCCCCTGGGAGCCCTAAACCACCACAATGGGGACAGGCACCTTTGTGGTGGTTTTGGCTCTGTCCTGTCCCCTATCGCTAGACCGTGATGACGTTGTCCATCGACTGGTACTTGGCGGGCACCTCGCCCGCGGTAATGATCGTTGCATCGCGGAAGTCCGCGAATTTGACAGGTGCCACCATGCCAAATTTGCTGGCGTCCGAAATTACAAAGCGTTTGGCGGTATGACGCATCGAGATACGCTTGATCTGCGCTTCCTCGATGTCGGGCGTCGTAAAGCCCTGCTCGGCGGCGATACCATTGGAACCCCAAAAGCCACAGTTGAAGTTGTAGCGGTCTAAGGTTGCCAGGGCATCGGGGCCAACGAGCGCCTCGGTCTCGGGCTTGAGCTCGCCGCCCAGCACCACGGTGCGCATGCCTCGCAGGGCGAGATGCTGAGCATGGAGCACCGAGTCGGTCACATAGGTGACACCGTCGAGATGCGAAAGATGCTCAATGAGCCTAAGCGTCGTGGAGCCCGAATCGATATACACGAAGCTATCGGGCTCTACGAGGGCGGCGGCACGGGCGCAGATGCGCTCCTTGTCGTCGTTGTGGAGATCGCTGCGCTCGCTGATCGTCAGGTCGCGCGTTACGTGCGCGCGCTCAAGACTCGTCGCGCCTCCGTGCACTTTAGCAATGCGGTGCGCGCGGTCGAGCGTCTGCAAATCGCGACGAATGGTGGATGGTGTCACACCCAGGGCATCGGCAAGCTCCGGCACGGTAACCGAGCCGGCCTGCTGCACCATCGACACGATCGCGTTGAGTCTATCTTCCGCAAGCATCGCTTACTCCTCCTCGGGGTACACGACTCCCCAATCGGCGCGGAGCTTGGTCATGAGCTCCATAACATCAGAAGCATAGGCCAGAAGCTCGCGCTTCGAATCGTCGCCGGCAACGGCCTTCTCCAGATCGGCCATCTCGTAGCACAGCGCGTAGGCCTCGGTGCCAGCGCTGACCTCCTCGCGCTGACCGTCTGCAGTCCACACGATAGTCGCGTGATCGGCGCGCGGATACTCGTTGACCTCGATATAGCACTTGTCGAAGCTGATGACCGATCGCTTAGGCTGCTTGGAGTGGAGCGTAAGGCTCACGACACCCAGCTGCTGGTCGGCGTTACGGCAGACAATGCCGCCCGCGACGTCGACGCCGGTCTCACAGGTGTTGCCCAGAGACACGACCTCGGTGGGCTGGCTGGCCATGAACAGGCGCATGACAGAGAGCGCATACACGCCAATGTCGAGCATAGCGCCGCCGGCAAGATTGCGGTTATAGAAACGGTTGGTCAGGTCGCCGTACTCCTTATAGCTGCCAAAGTTGAGCTGGGCGAGATTCATGCGGCCAAAGTCGCCCGCATCCATGCGCCGGCGCAGCTCCTGATACAGCGGCATGTGAAACACCGTGGTGGCATCCATAAGGACCACGTTATGCTCGTCGGCGATAGCACGGGCCTCGTCGAGCTCGGCAGAGTTGAGGGTAATGGCCTTCTCACAGAGCACGTGCTTGCCGGCGGCCAGCGCGAAACGCAGATAGGTGATATGCGTGTTGTGCGGCGTGGTGATATAGACGGCATCGATGTCCGGATCGGCATAGAGATCATCGAACGTGTCGTACACCTTCTCAACGCCATACTGCTCGGCAAACACCTGGGCCTTGGAAAGGGTACGGTTGGCAACGCCGGCGAGCTTGCGGCCGGCAAGGGCGAGGGACTGAGCCATCTGGTTGGCGATAACGCCGCAGCCGATCACAGCCCAACGGAGTTCGGGGGCCGTAAAAATGTCGTTAGGGAACGGCTTGTCCTGAACCGAAGCGAACGCTGCCTTTGCGGCTGCCGCGGCATCGAGCGGAGCCTGTTTGGAATCTGCCATGAGTGCCTCCTGAGTCACTGGAAGTCTTTCATTTCTGACAGCTCTATATTCGCACAAATACGCGTGTATGTGCGTACTTTTGCGCATATTACCGCCAAACGGTCATTATCCGACCATAAACGGCGCATATACACGCACGTTCACGCAATTACACGCGAACATCTACGCACAAACGCGCGCCACATGATCTTCCGAAGTTGCGGTGAAATAGGGATTGTTTAGCCGTCTAGAATCGACAATCAGTCCCTATTTCACCGCAACTTAGCTGAAGACTGTCCCAAATGACTAGACGTTTAAGAACGTCCTCAGCGACCAGTCATTTAAGTCTGTCCCCAATGGCTGCCAATCAACGGCCACTCATTTAAGTCTGTCCCCAATGAGTAGGGATAGAAAAAGACCCGGGTGCCGTGGCATCCGGGCCTTTGCTAGCAACATGTTGTTGCGGGCAGCTTAGAACTTGTGGCCGCACTTCTTGCAGACGCGCAGCTTGTTCTTGCCGTCCTTCTCGTGACCGACGCGGGTAACCTTACCGCACTCGGGGCAGACGAGATTGACGTTGGAGGCGTCGATGGGAGCCTCCTGCGAAACGATGCCGCCCTGCTGGTTGGCAGCGTTGGGCTTGACGGCCTTCTTGACGACCGAAACGCCCTCGACAACGACCTTGTTCTCGGCGGGGAGGGCACGCAGGATAACGCCCTGCTTGCCGCGATCCTTACCAGAGAGAACCTGGACCTTATCGCCCTTCTTGATATACATATATCTCCCCTAACTACAGGGTCTCGGGAGCGAGCGAGACGATCTTCATGTACTTCTTGTCACGAAGCTCGCGAGCGACAGGCCCGAAGATACGGGTGCCGACGGGCGAACCATCGTTGTTGATGACGACGCAGGCGTTGTCATCAAAGCGAATGTAGGAGCCATCCTTGCGGCGGATCTCCTTAACGGTGCGAACGACGACGCAACGGACAACGTCCTTCTTCTTGACGTTGGCGCCAGGGGTAGCCTCCTGGACAGCACCGATGAACACATCGCCGATGCCTGCATAACGACGCTTGGAACCGCCAAGCACCTTGATGCAGCGAATCTTGCGAGCGCCGGAGTTGTCGGCGACGTTCAGCATGGTTTGCATCTGAATCATGGTAGATGTTCCTCCGAACTAAGAACCGAAGAGAGGTGCGCAGCCTTTATGCGGCCTGTGGTATGCAAGCCAGGCATACGCACATCTTCGGAAACGTACAAGTCGTAAGAGCGACTGCTTATTTAGCGCGCTCGACGACCTCGATGAGGCGCCAACGCTTCATCTTGGACATAGGACGGGTCTCCATAACGCGGACGGTGTCGCCCACGCCAGCCGTGCACTCCTCGTCATGAGCGTGCAGCTTCTTGGAGCTGGTCATCATCTTGCCGTACTTGGGGTGACGCTTGCGCTCGGTGATGGTGACGACGATGGTCTTGGCACCGGAGACGGAGGTAACGACACCCGTACGGACCTTACGCGTGTTACGCGAATCAGTCATGTTCTCTCCTTAGGTCCTACTCGGCGACAGCGGACTTCTCCGCTGCGATCTCGCGGGCGCGCTGCTCCGTGAGGACGCGAGCGATGTCCTTCTTCACGGTGTTGACGCGAGCGGTGTTGTCCAGCTGGCTGGTGGCCATCTGGAAACGAAGGTTAAAGAGCTCGGCGCGCATTTCCTTCAGCTTCTCAACGAGCTGAGCGTCCGAGAGCTCACGAATCTCTGCGGGCTTCATTAGTTCTCCTCCTTGGCGGCGGCGGCGTCCTCAGCAGCCCACTTGGCCTCGAGAGCGGCCTCCTCAGCCATCTCCTTCTCGATGCGCTGCTCAGCGTTCTTGGCAGCAACAATCTTGGTCTTGATGGGAAGCTTGTGCTGTGCAAGACGCAGAGCCTCGCGAGCGACCTCCTCGGGCACGCCCTTGACCTCGAACATGATGCGGCCGGGCTTGACGACGGCCACCCACTCCTCGGGGTTACCCTTACCAGAACCCATGCGAGTCTCGGCAGGCTTCTTGGTGATGGGCTTATCGGGGAAGATCGTGATGTAGACACGACCGCCACGCTTCATGTAGCGGGTCATGGCAATACGAGCGGCCTCGATCTGACGGTTGGTGATCCAATGGGCCTCGAGAGCCTGGATACCAAACTCGCCGAAATGCAGCTCGGTATTACCCTTGGCCTGGCCCTTCATGGAGCCACGCTGCACCTTGCGGTGAAGAATACGCTTAGGGGCAAGCACTACTGACCCCTCCTCTCGGAGTTACGACGACGAGGACGGGAAGAGCCCTCGAGTGCAGGGTTGGGAACAGGCTGGCCCGGGAGCTTCTCGCCCAGGTAGATCCAGACCTTCACGCCGCAAGCGCCCATGGTGGTGCTGGCGACAGCCGTGCCGTAGTCGATCTTGGCACGAAGGGTGTGCAGAGGCACGCGACCCTCACGGTACCACTCACGACGGCCCATCTCGGCACCGCCGAGACGACCGGAGCACTGGATACGGATGCCCTTAGCGCCGGCCTTGCGGGCGGACTGGACAGCCTTGCGCATAGCGCGACGGAAGGCAACGCGACCCTCGAGCTGCTCGGCGATGGACTGAGCAACGAGGTTGGCGTCGAGCTCGGGGCGCTTGATCTCGACAACGTCGACGGAGAGCTGGCCCTTGGAGACGCCAGCGACCTTCTCGAGCTCGGTGCGGAGGGTATCAATCTCGGCACCCTTCTTACCGATGACAACGCCGGGGCGAGCGGTGAGGATGATGACCTTCACCTTGTCGCCAGCGCGCTCGATCTCGACGCGGGAGACAGCTGCGCGGGAAAGACGCTTCTCGAGGTACTTGCGGATCTCGAGATCGTTACCGAGGGTCTTAGCGTAATCCTTCTCTGCGAACCAGCGGGAGCGCCAGTTCTCGGTGATGCCAAGACGGAAGCCGGTGGGGTAGACTTTCTGACCCATACAGCTTTACGCCTCCTTTCGAGGAGCAACGACGACGGTGATGTGGGAAGTACGCTTCAGAATGCGAGAAGCGGAACCCTTGGCGCGGGGACGGATGCGCTTAAGCGTCGGACCCTCGTCAACATAGGCAGCGGCGACAACCAGGTTGTCGGCACGCAGACCGTTGTTGTTCTCGGCGTTCGCAACGGCGGAACGGAGAACCTTCTCGACATCCACGGCGACGGCGCGGTCGCAGAAGTGGAGGATGTCGAAGGCCTGAGCGACAGGCTTGCGGCGGATCAGATCGACCACCAGGCGGGCCTTGCTGGGGGAAACACGCACGTACTTAGCGACGGCGCGAACCTCGGTGGCCTCAGTTTCAATAGACTTAGTTGCCATTTACGGTTAACCCCCTATTTGGCCTTGTGGCCACGGAACGTACGAGTCGGCGCGAACTCGCCGAGCTTGTGACCAACCATGGACTCGGTAACATACACGGGCACATGCTTGCGGCCGTCGTGGACGGC
>CAKTWW010000010.1 GCA_934630855.1 uncultured Collinsella sp. | reverse complement strand
AACGGCGGCCGCGACCTGCTGGCCGAGGATATCGACGAGGACGATATCGAGAGCCTGCTGATCCAGCAGATCGAGTTCTGCTCTACGCTGATCCTCAACAAGACCGACACCGTCACGCCCGAGCAGATTGCCGAGCTCAAGGCCATCGTGCGCAGCCTGCAGAAGGATGCCGTGATCGTCGAGGCCCAAAACGGCGAGGTCCCCATGGAGGAGCTGCTCGACACCGACCGCTTCGACTTTATGCGCGCCTACAACTCCGCTGCCTGGATCGAGGCCATGGAGCATCCCGAGGAGCACGACGACCCCGAGGTGCTGGAGTACGACATCGAGACCTTTGTGTACTCGCGTCGCAAGCCGTTTGACCTGCAGAAGTTCACCGACTTTGTTGAGCAGGAGTGGCCCGACGAGGTCATCCGCGTCAAGGGTCCGCTGTGGCAGACTGGCGATCCGGACATGTGCTATATGTTTGAGCAGGCCGGCCACCAGATGCGCCTGATGGAGAACGGCCTGTTTGTCGATTCTGCGCCCGAGGGCGAGAAGCAGAAGATCATCGACGAGAACCCCGAGATCATGCAGATTTGGGACGACGAGACGGGCGACCGCATGACGAGCCTGTGCATCATCGGCCGTCACATGGACAAGGATGCGCTCATCGCAGCCCTCGATGCCTGCCTGACCGACTGGCACCGCGCCTAGGTTTATCGAGGCGGACCCTTCCGCCCGTTACGTAACCGCCAAACCACCACGAAGGTGCCTGTCCCCTTCGTGGTGGTTTTTCGTTCTGAACCAAGGAGATTCATGTTCAACATCGTGCTGTATGCGCCCGAGATTCCCGCCAATACGGGCAACATCGGCCGCACCTGTGTGGTTACCGGAGCCCACCTGCACCTGGTGGAGCCCCTGGGCTTTTCGCTCGACGACAAGACGGTGCGTCGCGCCGGGCTGGGCTACTGGCAAAACTTGGACGTGACGACCTATGCCGGCTGGGAGGACTTCCTTGCGCGCAACGGGCTCTCCCCCGCCGATGAGCGTCTGCACCTACTGACTAAAAAGGCGCGCCGCACCTATGCGCAAAGTACCTATCGCGACGGCGACTTCTTGGTCTTTGGCAGCGAGAGCTCGGGTATTCCCGAGGAGCTGCTCGCTGCGGCGCCCGAGCGCTGCGAGCGCATCCCCATGCTGCGCGATCGCGACTCGCTCGACAACGCCGATGCTTGGGAGGCCCATGAGGAGTCGCTCGGGCACACCGAGGACAGCCACGAAGCCATCCTGCAGCAGGACATCTGCGGTAACTTCGTCAATCCCGACGACTACCGCATCAGCGCACTCAACCTCTCCAACAGCGCCGCCATCGTCCTCTACGAGGCCCTACGCCAGACAGGCTTTGCCGGCATGTGACAAAGGGACAGTCCCTTTGTCACATTCGATCGGCATGAAGTTAAACGTAATTAACCGTTTTTAACTGAAATTAACTAGAATAAAATGAAGTTAACTCGAGACGCTGAAGGAGGGCACAGTGGTGTATCTCGAAAACCCGTTTACTCCTAGTTTTGGTGAGGTTCCCGCCCACCTTGCCGGAAGGCAGCAGATCATTCGTGATCTGGACCGCGCTTTCTTAAGCCAGCGCAGACGCCCGGAACTGACCTCTATCTTCTCGGGGGCACGCGGAACAGGCAAGACCGCCCTCATGTCGTCGCTTGCGACGAGGGCCGAATCCCATGGCTGGGTTGCCGTAAAGACAACCGCGCTTCCAGGAATGCTTGAGGAAATCGAGCTCGGAGCAAAACGGGCAGCAGCCCACCTCATTGATCTATCGAGCGATTTCGAAATTACCGGTCTTGGAATCGCGCCTCTCGGCAGCATCGAGGTCAATCACGCCCATGAGGTCTCGACCTGGCGTTACCGCATGAGTGACATCATCGACCAGCTCAATGAGGCCGACACCGGACTACTCATCACGGTTGATGAGGTCGATCCGACGCTCGACGAGATGATTCAACTCGCAGCTACATATCAGCACTTTGTGACCGACGGAAAGCGCGTCGCCCTGCTCATGGCAGGACTTCCCAACAACGTCTCGACGCTGCTGAGTCATAAGACGGTCTCGTTTCTTCGCCGTGCTCAGCAATATCATCTGGGGCGAATCGCCGACCACGATGTGCGCGAAGCCCTGATCCGAACGATTCAGGAAAACGATCGCGTGGCGAATGCCGAGGGAATCGATAAGGCTGTTCACTCGATTGCCGGCTTTCCCTTCCTTTTGCAGCTTGTTGGTTACCGCGCCTGGGATCTCACGAGCACCTCGAAAGAGATTTCGTCGCGTGACTTTGACCAAGGAATCATAATCGCCCGCGACGAGATGGATGACCGAATTCTCGCAGCAACCTATCGAGAACTCACCGCAGAGGACAAGCGGTTCCTTATCGCCATGCTTGACGATGAGGAAGAGTCCACCACCGCCGACCTCGTCGAGCGCCTTAAGCGTTCGCCGCAGCAGGTCTCCCGCTACCGGCGTCGCATGATTGACGCCGGCATCATTGGAGAACGCGGGCGCGGAGTCGTCGCCTTTGAATTGCCATTCTTCCGCGACTATCTAGCTGCTCAATGCGTTAAATAAACGCCGATGTGACAAAGGGACAGTCCCTTTGTCACATTCGCTTATAGGTAGCGACCGGTGATGCTCTTGGAGCAGGCAGCGATATCGCCCGGCGTGCCGGCGCAGACGATTTGCCCGCCGGTGTCGCCACCGCCCGGGCCCATGTCGATCACGTAGTCGGCGTTACGGATGAAGTCGAGGTCATGTTCGATCACGATAACCGTAGCGTCCTTGGCAACGAGGCCGTCGAACACGCCCAGCAGAACCTGCACATCGAGCGGATGCTGGCCGATTGTAGGCTCGTCGAACACGAAGACGGCGTCGTCCTGCACGCGGCCCATCTCGCTCGCGAGCTTAAGGCGCTGCGCCTCGCCGCCCGAGAGTGCCGGCGTGGGCTCGCCGAGCGTGAGGTAGCCCAGGCCCAGATCGTGCAAGGTCTGCAGACGTGTCTGAACTTTCTTGAGTCCCACCGTGGCGTCGAGTGCCTCATCCACGCTCATATCCATAAGCTGCGGCAACGTGAGCAAGCTGCCATCTTTGCCCTCGCGATGGATATGCGAGGCAGCCTCCGCATAGCGCGAGCCGCGACATGCGGGACAGACGATCTCGACATCGGGCAAGAACTGCACGTCAAGCGATATAGAACCGGTGCCATCGCACGTGGGGCAACGCAGAGCGCCAGTGTTGTAGCTAAACGCGCCCGCCTTGTAGCCAGCCGCCTTGGCCTCCGGCGTACGGGCAAAGGCGCGACGCAACTCGTCATGGATGTCGGCATAGGTCGCCACCGTCGAGCGCACGTTGGCGCCGATGGGCGTGGCGTCGATTAGGTTGGCACGCACAATGCCTTCGGCGTCGACCCAACGCACGTGGCCCGGCAGACGCTCACCCGTCGCCTGCGCCTTGAGCACAGGGATGAGCGTCTCGAGCACGAGCGTTGTCTTACCCGAACCAGAAACACCTGTCACCGCGACGAGCCGGCCGCGCGGGATATCGACCTCGAGCGGCTTGACGGTGTGGATGGCATCGGTCGCCATGCGAATATGACCCTGGTCGAACATCTCATCGTCGCCCACGCGTGGGCGCAAGCGTTTGGGGTCCGAGCGCAAGAACGGTGCGATGCGGCTATCCCGCGACTGTTCGACCTCATCAACTGTACCGGCAGCGATGACATTACCACCGCCCGCTCCGGCAACGGGACCCATCTCAACCAGATAATCGGCCTCGGCAAGCACGCGTGTGTCGTGGTCGACGACAACCACGGTGTTGCCGTCGCCCACCAAGTCGCGCATCACGCCCACCAAGCCGTCAACATTTGCCGGATGCAGGCCAATCGAAGGTTCGTCCAGCACATAAAGCACGCCCGTCGAGCGATTGCGCACCACACGGGCGAGCTGTACACGCTGACGCTCGCCGGTGGAAAGCGTGGCACCGGCGCGATCAAGCGAAAGGTAGTCGAGGCCCAGATCGACCAGGCGACGGGCTGTACTCAAAAACGACTCGCAGATGTCCGCCGCCATAGGCCGCATCTCACTCGGCAGTGATGCAGGCACGCCGCGCACCCATTCGTTTGCATCGCCCAGCGTCATGGCAGCCGCCTGTGCCAGATTGATGCCACGCACCTGAGGTTGGCGTGCCGCCTCGGACAGACGCGTGCCGCCGCAGTCACGACACGGGCCCTCGCGCAAAAAGCGGGCCACGCGCTTTAAGCCTTTATCGTCCTTGACCTTGGCGAGCGCGTTCTCGACGGTATAGACGGCGTTGTAGTACGTAAAGTCGAGCGGCGTGGCGCCCTCGCCGTTCTTGGGCACATAGAGGATGTGCTTTTTGACCGCGGGACCGTGAAACACAATGTCGCGCTCCTGGGGCGTGAGCTGGTTAAACGGTACATCGGTGCGCACGCCCATCTCGCCGGCGACCTGTTTCATCAGGTCCCACATAAGCGTGCCCCAGGGAAGGACCGCGCCCTCGTTGATGGTCTTGGACTCGTCGGGCACCAGGCTCGCCTCGTCCACCTCGCGCATGACGCCAGTGCCGCCGCAGGTGGGGCACGCACCGCCGCTGTTAAAGGCAAGGTCCTCGGCGCTCGGCGCGTAGAACTCGCGCGCGCAGGTCGGGCACACGAGCGACAGGCCCGCCGCCACGTTGAGGCTCGGCTCCACGCGCGACCCGCAATGCGGGCACACGTGATGGGCGCAGCGACTAAAGAGCAGGCGCAGACTGTTGTTGAGCTCCGTCATGGTGCCAAAGGTCGAGCGCACGCCCGGCACGCTCGGACGTTGATGCAATGCGAGTGCCGCCGGCACGTGCAGGACCTCGTCTACCTGGGCATGTTCGGCCTGCGTCAGACGACGGCGGGTATAGGTGCTGAGCGCCTCTAGGTAGCGACGTGAGCCCTCGGCATAAAGGACGCCCAGCGCCAGCGAACTCTTGCCCGAACCTGACACGCCGGCAATGCCCACGAGCTTTCCCAGCGGAATATCGATATCGATGTCCTTGAGGTTATGGACACGTGCGCCACGCACCTCGATAACACTTGGCTGTTGCGATGTCATCTTTACCCCCCTACTCGTGCCATAGAACGCGATCGCGAATGTACTCGCCCAGCATGGGCACGGTAAAGCGAACGAGGCCGTAGCCAGCCGCCTCGATAACACGCTCGCGAATCAAGCTCGCTCGATACTTACTTGCCCAGCTTTGGGTCCGATCGCAGCGTTCAATGACATCCGCCATGCGCGTCGGCCCGGCTTCGTCAACCGCCATCGCTTCGATAAACAGACGCTGCGGACTACGCAGTCCGTAATACAGTGGCGCATCGACCGCCTCGTAGAACTCAGAAACGGCATCCGTATAGCCAGCCTCGACATCACAGACCTCAATATCCTGCGAATCGCGGCGAATAGCCGACCGCCACATGTAATAGCCCACGAGCTGAACCATATAGGGATGCCCCATGCTTTTCTGCGCGGCGAGCTCAGCGGTCTTCGCATCCACGCACAGCCCAGCGTCTCGCACCGTCTGGATAAACGCATCGCGCACCTCGGGCAGAGGCATTGATCCCAACGTACGTTGCTGGGCGCGGCGTAAAAACGTTACACTCGGCTCCTCGAGCAGGTCGTCAACCATACTGGGCAGGCCGGCAAAAACCAGCGCAAGACCGCGTTGGTCACCGTCGGACAGGCCCGTAACATCCTGATCACCGAGCACCTGCTGGTACAGAACGGCAAGGGCCGCAAGCTCCTCAATGGACGCCGACTGCGCCTCGTCAATCGCAAACAAGATGCCCTTTCCCGGTCCGAGCTTTTTAAGACGCTCGTTGACGAGGACCCGCAGCGTTTCACCCTTGGTTCGGGCAACCTCAACTGACATCCGGCCAAAAGATGGCCCAAGCTCCATTGACGTCACGACCGGTTTATTCGAACGGAGCGCATCGGCCAGACGATCGCACAAGCCAAGCGATGCGGAGTCCGAAACAACCACCCATCCGCGCTTGCCGGCCAAACGCTGCAGCTCACGCAGCAAAACTGTTTTGCCGCAACCACGGTTTCCCGTAATGAGCATGAGCCTGCCGGGGGCGCCGGCGCCGTTGTCGAGCCCTTCCTCAAAATCTTCGATGGTCGCATCGCGACCGATCAACACCGGAGGCCGCTTGCCCGCCGTGGGCTTAAAGGGATTTGGATTCATATCGGCCTCCTCGGATTGGCAAACGCTGTCTACAGTTATACCAACTTATACCGAGTTATACCAACTGAATGTGACAAAGGGACTGCCCCTTTGTCACATGTGGCCGAAGAACTCCGCGTCTGCTGCGCGCCAAGGACGGAAGGTGGCAGGGTCGACCTTTACGTGCGCGGCGGCGGGGACGTCGTACCATTTGACGGTGTAGCCGGCGCCGTGAGAGCAGAAGACCGAGTCGGGCGCGTTGGGCAGATCGGCTTCGGGCTCATAGGCGGCCGTCTCGATCACGCGCTCGGCATCATGGCAGGGCGCATAGCCCGCGAACTCCAGGTACAGATGCCCGCGGCCACTCGTGTAGGCAGCCACCTCCAGCGCATAGTCCTGCACCTCGGATGCCGGCACGCGGCCTACGAGCTTGGCGCGATCGTCCAGCATCGTCGGCGGCTCGTACTCGGCACCCATACGCGTGGCATCAGAAAGCGCGCGGCCCACGCACTCCCCCGGCACCTCGAGCTCAAAGCGATACCACGGCTCCAGCAGCACCGCTGCACCCGCCTTGCGCGCCTGCATGAGGCCCTGGCGAATCGCGCGATATGTCGCCTGGCGAAAGTCGCCGCCCTCGGTGTGCTTGGCATGCGCGCGGCCGCCCGTGAGTGTAATGCGCACATCGGTGATGGGCGAGCCGGTCAGCACGCCCAGGTGGTCACGCTCCATAGCATTGGTGAGCGCCAAGCGTTGCCAGTTCAGGTCGAGCTCGTCGGTCGAGGTCACGGTGCCAAACTGCACGCCCGAGCCCGCCGACAGCGGCTCTAAGCGCAGGTGCACCTCGGCATAGTGGCGCAGCGGCTCAAAGTGGCCCACGCCCTCGACCGTCTGCGAGATGGTTTCCTTATAGAGGATGCCGCCGGACTCAAACGCAACCGTAAGGCCAAAGCGATCGGCCAGCACGCGCTGCACGACCTCGAGCTGCACGGCGCCCATGAGCTGCAGATGGATCTGCTCAAGATGCGTGTTCCAGCTTACGCCGAGCATGGGATCCTCATCGGCAAGCTCGGTCAGCGCCTGAAACACCGTGTGGACATCGTACTCGCCCGGCAGCACCGTATAGGTGAGAACCGGCGCGATGATCGGCTGCTCGCCCATGGGCTCTGCGCCCAGGGCATCACCCGGGCGAACGTGTGCAAAGCCTGTCACGGCGCAGATACCGCCGGCAGCAACTTCCTGGGCAAGTTCGTATTTCTCACCGTTATAGATGCGCACCTGGTCGACCTTTTGCTCCCATGCCTCGACACCGGAACGTCCCTCAATCATCTGCTTTGCGCGCAGCACACCGCCCGTCACCTTAATCCAAGCCAAGCGCTCGCCGCGATCGCCACGACTCACGCGGTAGACTCGTGCTGCAAACTCTTGGGGCCACGTCCTCTCGCGCATCAAAGCGCACATGCCGTCGAGCAGCTCCGCCACGCCTTGGTCTTTGAGCGCCGAGCCGGCAAAGCAGGGGAACAACCTGCGCTCGGCCACCATGCGCGAAAGCGTGGCAGCCGAAAGCTCCCCCGCCTCAAGGAACTCGTCGAGCGCCTCCTCGTCCAGCGCCGCGGCATCCTCTTGCACGGCGCCGCCTACCAGCAAGCCCTCGGCATCTAGACAGCCCTCGGAAAGACGCTGGCCGAGTTGCGCCAACAGCGCATCGCGACCAGGGTTTTCAAGATCGATCTTGTTGATAAAGATGAACGTTGGAATGTCATAGCGAGCAAGCAGGCGCCACAACGTTTCGGTGTGCCCCTGCACGCCGTCGTTGGCACCCACCACCAGAATCGCGTAGTCGAGCGCGCGCAGCGTGCGCTCTGCCTCGGCCGAAAAATCGACATGGCCGGGAGCGTCCACGAGCATAACGTGGGTGTCGCCGTGGTCGAGCACGGCCTGCGACGAGAAAATCGTGATGCCGCGCTCGCGCTCAATCTCGTTCGTGTCAAGATGCGAGTCGCCATCGTCCACGCGCCCGCGTTTGCGAATGCGGCCGGCATGAAACAGCATGGCCTCGGCCAGCGTGGTCTTACCGGCATCGACATGTGCCAGAATTCCTATGACCGCTTGCTTCGACATGATCTCCCCCGTTGATAGCCCACCGACCCCGCAGGGTACGCTTTTGTCACACACCGGATGATACAATTTACGAGCCGGCGGGCGAAGCGGGTCCTATCCCCCGACCGAGCTCATCGCCCTGCGTTGCCGCGCGGCGATTTTCGTAGGTTCGCGCCTTGCGAAAGCCGGCACCTCCCCTTTTGTCTGTCCGGGCTCATCTGGGGCGGTGGCAATGCGAGCCACACGACACCGAGGAGCCCCCATGAAGGCACTGCTCAACGAATTCAAGGAATTCATCAATCGCGGCAACGTGATGGACATGGCCGTCGGCGTCATCATTGGCGGCGCGTTCACTGCCATCGTGACCTCGCTTACCGACAACATCATCAACCCGCTCATCGCCGTCATCGCCGGCGGCAGCGCTACCGAGATTTCAGGGCTGGTGGTGCCGGGCACCAATATCGACTTTGGCGCGTTCATCGGCGCGTGCATCAACTTTTTGATCGTGGCGGCTATTGTCTTTGCCATCGTCAAGGCGTTTAACAAGGCGCAGGAGATTGGCGACAAGTTG
This sequence comes from uncultured Collinsella sp., assembly GCA_934630855.1. Lineage (GTDB taxonomy): Bacteria > Actinomycetota > Coriobacteriia > Coriobacteriales > Coriobacteriaceae > Collinsella. The sequence goes on along the minus strand of CAKTWW010000010.1, from coordinate 44,110 downwards.
GCCGGCGCCCCCGCCGAGGAAGCCGCCCCCAAGCCCGTCTGCCCTTATTGCCTGGAAGAGGTAAATGAGGGCGCGACCAAGTGCTGCCACTGCGGAAGCGAGCTTCCCAAGGCGTAGCCAGCATTTCCCTAACGACGAACGTTGGTCTTTTGCCCAGCCAAAACATCACTTGCAAACAGAAATGGCCCCGCTTGGGGCCATTTTTCGTTCGCACGAATTGCCGACACGCAGTTCGGGCTTTACGCCTCGCGCAGCCAATCAAACGCAACGCGCGGCGTGCCGTCCGACACATACACGATACCAGCACGCTCGAACCCAGCCTTGGCGATGGCACCTTGCATGGGCAGGTTGTCTTGATGCGTGTCGATGCGCAGATGGTCGACGCGTTCCTTGGCAAAGGCAAACATCGCGGCCGCGACGCCATGCGCGGTGCCGTCGGATGCCACGCGGTGCAGCACGGCATACGGAGTGTCACTTCGCCACTGACCGTCCTCGATCACATCATAGGAACTGTCTGGCCCCGGCAAAAAGGCGAACGTCGCCACCACGCGGCCGTCTTCCTCGCACACATAGCTACCACCCGCGGCGATATCGCTTTTGAGCTGCTCGGCCGAGGGCGTGCCCACCGGCCACTGCGTAGCGTTGCCATGCGCGCGCATAAAGGCGCGGGCAGCGTCGTAGATAGCCATGACGGCGGGAATGTCGGTATCGAGGGTTTTTCTGATCATCACGCGGCGACCTCACGTTTATTGGTATCACTTTGATTGAGCAATGATACCAGCGTTTAGAGAGGGGCGCGAAGCGGATGGGAAGCAAAAAGCGTGCTGCCTGGTCAAAGGCCAAAAGTGAGTTTTTGGGCGCTGCCACCGGCGACGATATGAGCGACCTGTTTGCACGCGAGGATGAGCGCCGCGACGCCCTGGATGCCGAGCGCGACGAGGCCTGGCGCTACAAGTCATGCGAGCGCAAGAACCGCTACGACACGCGTGCTGAGGCAGAGGCAGTTATGGCCGATTGCGAGAGCCGCGGGCGACGTGGCCTGGCCTGCTACAAATGCGAATACTGCGGCGGCTGGCATTTGACGTCGCACCCTTGGAAATAGTCCCGCGCATCCGCCCTTACTCGACAGGCTATAGACGCGGCGGCACCAGGACGTCATAGCGCACGGCCTTACCCGCTAGTTGATAGCTCGGCTTTATACCGGCAAGCAACGGGCCCTTCACCGGTCGTTTAATAACGACTTTACGCGGATGCACGGCAAGTGCAGCCTCGACCAACGTCTCCTCGTCGGCGCACGGCTGCTCCAAATGATGCAGCAACTGAAACTTCTTTTTGACCGCCGCGCTCTTGGTGCGCTCGGGAAACATGGGGTCTAGATATACCACATCGGGCGCGGCGAGCTCGCCTTGCTCAATCGAAGCGGCGGTCTGGTGAAGACCGGCAATGCTGTCCTCGCCCGCGTGCAGGCGCATGCGCGCCACGGCATCCGCAAGCGCAGGATCATCTGCCGCGCGGTCCAAGGCATCCTGGAGCAGCGCCGCGATTACACAGTCTTGCTCATACAGATCGACCCTAAAGCCTGCGGCGGCTAGCAGCAGCGAATCCTCGCCAAAACCTGCCGTCGCATCGATTGCCCACGGATGTTCAATACCTTTCGTGCGTGCGGCCTTCACCAGCAGCTCCTGCTGCAGACGGCCCTGCTTGAGTCGCGGGAGCATGCGGGCAAAATCGGCGCGCAGCTCCATCGCGCCATCGGTGAGCGTGAGGCCCTCGGGCATCCTGGTTAGCTCAAGCCCTGCAGCCCGAGCAACAGAAAAGGGATCGGCGACACCCATGGACACTCCTTAGCAAGCAAAACGAATACGCGGAGCGCCGTTCATGCCGGCACCCAACCGTCCGTTATTGTCCCACATGCGACATGGCCCACAGCATCCCAATGCAAAGCACCGCCATCAATCCCGTGCACACGGCGGCGATCACAGAATCACTCATGCGCCTTCCCAACGACTGCGGCTCACGCACTTGCCCTGCTCCGTACATCATGGCTCCTCCTTAGATCAACTCTTTGTTACGGCATCATCATCGCAGCGCCGCACATGAGCTGCCATCGATTTGACTTACGTCCAGCTTTCCTTTTTGAAAGGTTGGACCGCACAGGCAAGAGTCGCTTTCAGGCGCATGCATCGCCGCGTTGAACTACAATGTGCTTCACCATATATGCCGCAACCTGGGCGCGACAGATTCACCGCGCCCGCATCGAAAGGACCAGTTATGAGCGCCGCTCGCAAGACACTCAAAATCCTTGCCCTGATTTATTTTGTTCTGGGCATTGCCAGTCTCGTCATTGGAATCGCCGGCATCGCGACCGGCAAGTTCGAGTCCACCTACGGGCCGAACGCCATGCTCACCACGGTCGTGCTTGTCGCCAAGGGCGTTGTCGATCTTGCCGCAGGTGTTGCGGGCATCAAGGGCGCCAACAAGCCTTCGCAGGTAGGCGGCGCGTTTAAGCTCGGCATCGTCGCCGCAATCGCCACGATTGCGCAGGCTGTGCTCACGCTCCCCGCGTTTGGCGGCGACGCCATCAACTATGGCGCCTTTGTCATCGTGGTGTACGACCTGTTCTTTATTCAGCAGGCACACGACATTAAGGCCGAAAACAAGGACCGCCTGTAGGCACCTGTCTCCCACAGCTCCCTGCAACCAAGCAACCAAAAAGGGCCGATCGCATAGCAACGCGGTCGGCCCTTTACGTTTACCCAGATAAAACCTGCCAAAATAAACCTGTCCCTTTTTGGTAGGTTGTTAACTGTGGCGGTACTCGGCGATGATGAAGTCGATGTCGGTTTGAAGGGTGTCCAGGTTTGCCAGGCGCTCTTTGTCGGCAGGGCGCGTGCGGTAGTAGTACGGCGTCATCTGGAACACCGCCTCGATGTCAGCCTGGGTCTGAAGCATAATGTTCGCAGACACCCGCTGCATTCCGACCAACTCGAGCTCGGTAGTCTTCGGTAGCTTTTCATCGTTGAGATATGGCGTGTCGTAGAGCACCTCCTTGAGCCCAAAGAGATGGCGGGCGCCCGGCACCACGGTATAGAGCGAGCCCTCGGGCGCCAGCACGCGGGCAAACTCGCGCTCGTTAAAGGGAGCAAAAAGCTCGGTCACCATGTCGAACGAGCCATCCGCCACGGGGATGTCCTTCATGTTGGCGACGAAATACGTCGCGCCGCCTCGCTTGGCAGCCAGGCGCACCATTTCCTTGCCCAGGTCAAACCCGTAGGCATCAACGTTCGGTACCGAGCCCATGGCACTTGTGTAGTAGCCCTCGCCACAGCAGATGTCGAGCAAGTTCAGAGGTTTGTCCGTGGACGCCCCGCGCTCAGCCGCTCGTTCGCGCACCAGCTCGACCATCGCATCGCGTAATGGCGCATAGTAGTCGCGATTCAGAAAGTCGCGACGGCTGCGCGCCTGCGACTTGGGATCGCCCATGGAGTCACCGCTCTTGGACGAGCGCAGCAGGTACAGATAGCCCTCGCGCGCACGATCGAACCGATGTCCGCCCGCGCATGCAGCCCCACGCTCGTCGTCCACCAACGGCTCATGGCAAACGGGACACAACAACATGGAAACTCCTTAGCGCGGACAACACAGCGCCCACCATTGTCTCACGCCTCCCCCACCTAGTCATTGGGGACGTTCTTAAACGACTAGTCAAACAAGAACGTCCCCAATGACTAGTCTATGTGCTGACAGAAAAGAAACGTTCCCCCCCCAAGTACCGGCTGATCGCATTAGGAGTATCATCGTCTGCGCAAATTAGCATTGAAGCGCATATAAGAGATTGAGAGCGTATGGCTGATACCGCATCTAAGCACATTGACATGACGACTGGCTCGCTGTGGCGCAACATTCCCCTATTCGCCTTCCCCGTGGCCGCGACGAGCATCCTCGAGCAACTGTCGAACCTCATCGCCACGGTCATTATCGGCAACTTCTCGGGCGACCAGGGAACCCTTGCCATGGCCGCCGTCGGCTCCAACGTTCCGCTTACCAGCCTGATGATCAACCTGTTCATTGGCTTATCGCTTGGCTCCAACGTGGTTATCGCCAACGCTATCGGCCGCAACGACCAGAACATGGTCAAGCGCGCGGTCCACACCTCGATCCTTATGGCACTCGTGGGCTTTGTCGTCATCGCGCTGGGCGAGGTCTTCGCCGAGCCCATGCTCGCCGCGCTCAACGTCCCCGCCGAGACCATGCCGCTCGCATCGCTCTACCTGCGCGTCTTTTTGCTGAGCATGCCCTCGATCCTGCTCTACAACTTCGAAGCCGCGATCTTCCGCTCCGTCGGCATCACCCGCATGCCGCTCCAGGCGCTCGCCGTGTCCACCGTCCTCAACATCTGTCTGGACCTCATCTTTGTCCCTGTGCTGCACTGGGGCGTAGCAGGTGTTGCCATCGCCACGGCAATCGCCTACACCACGAGCGCCGTCACACTCTTTATCCGCCTACTCAAGACCGACTCCGTTGTCCGCGTCAACCCGCGCGACCTCGCCATCGACCCCGTCGCCCTCAAGCGCATCGTCAAGATCGGCCTGCCCGCCGGCATCCAGAGCGCCGTCTTTGCCGTCGCCAACATCATCATTCAGTCTGCCATCAACAGCCTGGGCACCGAGGTCATGGCGGCCTCTAGCGCAGCCATGAGCCTGGAGTACGTGTGCTACAACCTGCTCAACAGCTTTAGCCAGGCCTGCACCACCTTTGTGGGACAAAACCACGGTGCTCGTCAAATCGACCGCTGCACCAAGACACTTAAGGTCTGCCTGGTTGAAGGCGGTATTGTCGCGCTCACCACCATCGTTATCATCGTCGGCCTGGGACGCGAGATCTTGTCACTGTTCAACAGCGATCCCAACATCGTCTCAATCGGCTATATCCGCGTGTGCTCGATCTTCCCGGCGTACGCCTTTAGCATGTTCTACGAGAACATGTCCGGCTACCTGCGCGGCTTTGGCATCTCGCTCATGCCCGCCCTCATCACCATGATCTGTGTCTGCGGCATTCGCTTCTATTGGGTGTTCTGCGTCTTCCCGCACTTCCGCACCTTTGCGAACATCATGATGGTCTACCCCATCAGCCTGGGCACCACGGCGTTCTTTATGGTCGTAGCGGTATTGCTCTGCCACCCGGCGCGCACCTATCGCGCCGCCCAAGCCAAAGCGACAGCCCGCTAAACACCGCGTTCAACGTCACGCCAGTCATTAATTGACAATATGCGAGCTCATATAGTCGATAAAACGCCTCGTGGCGATAGGCATGGTGTCCCAGCTGCGCCAAGCTGCCACCACGTCGCGCGAGGGAGCATGCACGATGGGACGTACGCGAATATCGGCCCGCATGCCCTCGACGGTACGGCGATACAGCATGCTCACGCCTAGGCCCTCCTCCACCATCGCCATGATGGTGTAGTCGTCGGTAACCTCACTCGTCACGTGCGGCGACAGCCCGTGCGCTGCGAATGCATCGAGCACCAGGCTCTGTTCGCCCTCGTCCAGCAGCACAAACGACTCTGACGCCAGGTCGGCAAGCGTCACCTTTTCCTTTGCCGTCAGCGGATGCGCGGCCGGCAAAAGCGCCACCAACTCGTCGTGATAGACCACGCGCTTCTCGAGCCCGGCGGTAAATCCGCGCGCCGTAAAGCAAAAGTCAACCACGCCATCGTGCACCCACTGGGCGTTGCGCGTGTAATCGCCCTGCTTGAGGGTAAAGTGCACGCCCGGATGCAGAGCCCCAAAGTCGCGAATCACGCGCGGCAATACGGTGCGGCTCACGTTAGTAAACGTCGCGATTCGAATATCAGTCGAGGAGAGTCCCAGCAACTCCTGACGCTTGCCCTCAAGCTCGGCCTCGGCAGTTACGATTTGGCGCAGATACGGCAGGTACTGCTTGCCGTCGCGCGTAAGCGAGACACCTTGCTTACCGCGCTCGATAAGCGTGGTACCCAGCTCGCGCTCGAGCGCCTTGACGGCCTGGCTCACCGCACTTTGCGTATAGCCTAGCTCGTCGGCCGCGCGTTTCAGGCTGCCGCAATCGACCACCATACATACAATCTGATATCGCGATGCCATCGTGCCTCCACATCGGTGTAGCCGTAAAACGTTTTGCCAGGGCTTTTTCTACCTACATTAGTATTGCTTAATCATACTGAAGATACATTCGCTTTACTACATCCAAATCTGGGGGCAGAATCCTTTTTGCGAAACCGTTCTGTAACAAAAGGAGTCCCATGGATCGCAAAAAAGCAATCGCGCTCTCGTTTTCCGTTCCCGTCGCATGGGGCTTTTCGTACCCCCTCATGAAGATCGGCATGGACAGCATGAACGCCACGAGTATCGTCGCGTTGCGCTGCCTCATCGCCTTCGCGGCCTGCCTGCTGCTTTTCCATAAGCGCGCGTTCCGTATCAACCGTGACGTAATGGTCCGCGCCGCCATTATCGGCGCCATCATGGCAACCGAGCTCACCTGCATGTGCCTCGGCTCCAGCCTCACCTCCGCCTCTACCGCCGGCTTTTTGCAGAGCCTGACGGTCGTAATCGTGCCGTTTGCCAACGCCGCCCTGTTGCGTCGTGCCCCGGAGCGCAAGGTGCTCGTCGGCACCGCCATCGTTACCTGTGGCATGCTGCTGCTCTCGGGCGCCGACTTTACCAGCCTCAACCCCGGCGCGCTCATCATGCTGCTCTCCGCCTTTGTCTATGCCGGCCATATCATCGTCGCCAAGCGTTTTGTCGAAGAAGCCGACCCGCTGTCCCTGGGTGTTTGGCAGCTTGGCTTTGGCGGTCTGTTCTCGGGCATCGCCGCGTTTGTCTTTGGCGGCTTCACCCTTCCCAGCACACCCAGCGAGATCGTGGTTGTTGTCGCCCTCGCGCTCATCTGCTCTGCCTACGGCTTTATCACCCAGACGCTCGTGCAGCCTCACGTGCCCGCCGAGACAACTGGCTTTGCCTTCTCGCTCGAGCCGGTTTGCTCCGCCGTCTTCTCGTTCTTCCTGGTTGGCGAGGTCCTGAGCCCCATCGCCTTCTTTGGCGCCGCCCTCATCCTCACCGGCGTCATGGTGGCAACCGTTGAGCTCCCGCGCCTTCGTTCGCAAGTACACGCTCACATGGCAGGAGCGCCCGAGCACGTCTCGTAGACCCCACTCTTCATGCAGCCGCGGCATAAAGGCAACCGGTGCGCCTTTACAATAGATGCCAGCAAAGCATCTACGTACAAGGAGCTCCATGGACACCGCAACTCGCGACCGCAACATAGCAACTTGGTTGGGCGATGCGCCGCAGCCGGTACGTGACACCACGAACCAGTTGCTCGAGCACATCGCCCTTTTGCGTGCCGAGCAGACCATCTACCCGGCACAGGACGACATCCTCAACGCGCTTGCCTATACGCCGGCGGATCAGGTCAAAGTCGTCATCTTAGGCCAAGACCCCTACCATGGGCCCAACCAGGCCATGGGGCTATCGTTCTCGGTTCCCGCGACGCAAACCAAGCTACCGCCGAGCCTACGCAACATCTATAAGGAACTCAACGCCGACCTGGGCTGCCCCATCCCCGCCACGGGCGATCTGACTCCATGGGCGCAACAGGGCGTCCTGCTTCTCAACACCACGCTCACCGTGCGCGAGCATGCCGCCAATTCGCACGCCAAGCTGGGCTGGAGCACGCTGACCGACTACGTCATCGAGCGCTGCTGCCAGCTGCCCCAGCCGGTAGTCTTTTTGGCATGGGGTCGCTTTGCCCAGCAGATGGTCGAAGGCAAGCTCGCCGCGACCGGCGCGGGCAAGGCAACCGGCAAGTTCTGCCTGGCCTCTACGCACCCTTCGCCGCTTTCGGCCAACCGTGCCACGGCAGAACTCCCCGCTTTTATGGGGTCGCGTCCCTTCTCGGCAGCCAATCGGCTACTCGAACAGCGCGGCTCGATCCCCGTCAACTGGACTTGCCTCGGTTAAAAATCGATACATCAAAAACGCGCCCGACGGCTTTCCATCGGGCGCGTTTCCTATTCGGGCCAAATAAATTGTGTGCGGCCGGCCTCGCCGCCATCGATCAGCAGGCTCTGCCCGGTCATAAAACGGTTGGTCACGCCCACAAAGTAGATCCACTCGGCGATCTCTTGGGCGGTGGCCCAGCGTTTAAGCGGCGTGAGCTCCATAATCTGGTTCCACAGGCGTTCGTCTTCCATCACGCAACGGTTGAGCGGCGTGATAACGCCGCCCGGGTCCACACTGTTGGCGATGGCCTGCGGCGCCAGGCGGTTTGCAAGGTTCTTGGTGTAGGCGATAACGCCACCCTTGCTGGCAGCATAGGCGGGAAACTCCGATCCCGTATGTCCGCTCGCCGACCCCACATTGACCACGGATTGGATAGCAGGCGCTGGCTTGGCGGCAAGCCCCTCTCCCACAAAGGCGTAGCGCTCGGTCACGTTGATGGTGCCACGCAGGTTGGCGGCAATGTCATCGGCCGAATCCTGTACACCGGCAACGTTCACGATTACCTGAGGCTCAAGGTCGCCTGGAAACGAGTTAGGCTCGCGGACATCAACGATCAGATGGCGGTAGCGCTCGTGTTCGATCGCCGCCGGCAGCAGATCAAAGCCCACGACCTCGTGACCCTCGTCCAAAAAGCGCTGCACACACGCGGTTCCGATACCGCCCGAGGCGCCCGTGATCAAAACCCGCATACTTGCTCCTTAGGCGGTCGCGTGGCGCTCGAGGTACTCGGAGCCCACATTCTCGCGCTCCCAGCTACGCACGACCTTGTAGCCCACGGGGCTCAAGAAGACCTCGCACAGCAGCTCGGCGATAGCGCCGGTCAGCGAGCACATAAGCACCTGCACCCAGGTCCAGCCAAAGAACGTATGGCTCACCACAATGGCGAAGACCAGGTTGTCGATAAACTGGCCAATGCCCGTGGACACATAGGAGCGGAAGGCAAAGCTCGCAAAGTTATTCTTTTTGAGCATGCGGCCGAGCGATTGGTTGAGCGTGGAGTTGACCACGGCAGAAGTGAGCATGGCCAGCGATGAGCCAAACACCACGTACCAGGTGCCGCCGATCGTGGCGTTGAGGGCGGTGTTGACCTCGATCATGCCCGTGTCGTAGTAGGCGCCCCACATGCCGGGCGTGAGCGAGCACAGCCAAAAGCACAGGCTCACGGCCAGGTTAACCAGCAGTGCGAGGATAGAGATTTTGATGGATGCCTTGGCGCCAAAGCGCTTGCAGATCATGTCCTGGCACAAAAACGAGACCCAGCTCACCACAAAGCCGCAATCGAGCGCCAGATATGGCAGGCTGATGAGCTCTTTGTTGGCCAGCAGGTTCATCATGATGACGCTCACGATAAACAGCGAAACCGTTGCCGCGGGAATGCTCCGCAGCAGGACTTTGTAGTCCTCCATGACCTTCTTGATCATTATGTACTCCTTTGGTTTTAGGTTTAACGAGCAGGATATCGGACCCGAACTGCTCGGCCGTCCCGGTCTTGAGACGACGGTGGGTATGATAGCCGCTCCGCCGGCGGCAGGCAAGCAAAGAGCGCGGCGGCCCCGTTGGACCGCCGCGCCGATGCGCTAAAACGTGACGTTGCCAAACTCCGACAGAATCAGGTCGGGGTTGTGGTCGGTTGCCCAATCCACATTCCACGGGCTCGTGAACAGCAGCAGCTTGCCGCCGCGCATGTCCTCGACGCGCAACGTGTCGCGCGTGAGCGAGAGGCTCGGGATATCGATGGTATCGGGGTCGTTCTGGATCCAGCGGATGTCGGTATAGGGCAGCGGCTGGCGACGCACCTCAACGCGATACTCGGCCTTCAAACGGCGCTCGAGCACCTCAAACTGCAGCACGCCGACCACGCCGACGATAACGCTCTCCATGCCGGCGCCCAACTCGCGAAAGATCTGGATGGCGCCCTCCTGGGCAAGCTCCTCCATACCCTTCACGAACTGCTTGCGCTTGAGCGTATCGACCTGCGTGATGCGGGCGAACATCTCGGGCGCGAACGTCGGAATCTGCGGGTACTGCACGTGATGCTTACCGGAGCACACGGTATCGCCGATGCTAAAGATGCCCGGGTCGAACAGGCCCACGATATCGCCTGCGTACGCCTCGTCCACGATGGCGCGGTCGTCGGCCATCATCGAGGTGCCCGTGGCCAGTTTGAGCTTGCGGTTACCCTGCATATGGAAGGCGTCCATGCCGCGCTCGAACTTGCCCGAGCAGATGCGCACAAAGGCGATGCGATCGCGGTGGTTCTTGTCCATATTGGCCTGGATCTTAAAGACGAAGCCGCTAAAGTCGTCGCGACAGGGGTCGACCGGCTCGCTGGTGAGCGTGTCGGTGTAGGCGCGCGGCGTCGGGGCCAGGCGCAGGAACTCCTTGAGGAAGGGCTCCACGCCAAAGTTGGTGAGTGCCGAGCCAAAGAACGCCGGGCTCAGCTTGCCGCAGGCCACGGCATCCAGATCGAGCTCGTCACCAGCGCCATCAAGCAGCTCGATGTCGTCCATCAGGTTCTTGTGGTTCTCCTCGCCGATGAGCTCATCCATGGCAGGATCGCCCAGCTCGGCCTCGACCTCGGCAACCTTCTTGGTGGCGTTGGCGTGGCCGTCGCCCTCAAAGGCGATGACGCGACGGGTCTGACGGTCGAACACGCCGCGGAAGTTGCGACCGCTGCCGATCGGCCAGTTCATGGGATACGTATTGATGCCCAGGACATTCTCGATCTCTTCCATGAGCTCAAACGGATCGCGAGCCTCGTGGTCGAGCTTGTTCACAAAGGTGAAGATGGGAATGTGGCGCAGCGTACAGACCTTAAAGAGCTTTTTGGTCTGGGCCTCGACGCCCTTTGCACCGTCGATAACCATGACCGCGGCGTCGGCGGCCATAAGGGTGCGGTAGGTATCTTCCGAGAAGTCCTGGTGGCCGGGGGTATCGAGGATGTTGACGCAGGCGCCGTTGTAGGTGAACTGCAACACCGAGGAGGTAACGGAGATGCCGCGCTCCTTCTCGATGTCCATCCAGTCCGAGACGGCGTGCTTGGCCGAGCTCTTGCCCTTGACCGAGCCGGCGGTCTGAATGCTGCCGGTATAGAGCAGCAGCTTCTCGGTAAGCGTGGTCTTACCGGCGTCCGGGTGGCTGATGATCGCGAATGTGCGGCGCGACGAGATTTCATCCGACAGGCTTGCCATGCGGATCCTTTCTTGCGTTCTATATGCATTACGTCGATGTAACCCGTCTATTGTAGCCGCGAAATGCTGCGGCAGAGCACCTATCAGGACAAATTCATCAGTCGGGGTCTTGGTTGCCGGTCGGCGGCAGCACTCCGCAGCAGTTTGTCTCAATCTGTAACACCTAGCCGGCTTTTGAGCCTCTACCTGTTACAGATCGAGATGAACGAACGGACCTGCCGCCAAAATCTCAATCTGTAACAGTTAGACCCGATTTGACCCTCTTACTGTTACAGATCGAGACAAACGGATGGGGCCGCCGACAAAATCTCGAACTGTAACAGTTAGCCGCCCAAAACGGCTCCAGATGTTACAGATTGAGACAAAAGAACCGGCGGGCAAACAACATCTCAATCCGTAACAACTAGCTGGGTAATTCGGGTCTTGTTGTTACAGATCGAGACAAACGGTCGCCGGCAATCCCGATTTTCCTCTTGCGTAACTGTGCATAGTGTATATATACTGTGTTTACCGGTTATATACACGTGTAGCCCATCAGCTAAGGAGCCGCTGTGGACATCATCCTATCCAATTCGAGTGACAAGCCCATCTACGAGCAGATATCCTCGCAGGTCAAGTCCCAGATCCTTTCGGGCGCGCTCGCCGCGGGGGCCAAACTCCCCAGCATCCGTGCGCTTGCCAGCGACCTGGGTGTGAGCGTCATCACCACCAAGCGCGCCTACGCCGACCTAGAGCAGCTCGGCTTTATCTGCACTGTGCAAGGCAAAGGCTGCTTTGTCGCCGAGGGCAACCAAGAGCTCTTGCGCGAAAACCAGCTCTGTCATGTCGAAGAGCTGCTTGCGCAGGCAGCGACACAGGCAGAAGCCCTGGGCGTCACGCGCGAGAAGCTGCACGAAATGCTCGACCTTGTTGCCCCCGAAACCATGCAGTAGCCATCTGCAAGAAAGGCTATACCATGCAAAACTTGCTAGAACTCAAAGGTGCCTCACGCCGCGTAAGCGACCGCTTTTCACTGCGCGATGTCACGCTTGCCGTGGAGCCCGGCCAGATTGTTGGCTTTGTGGGCGCAAACGGCGCCGGTAAGACAACGACCATCCGTGCCGCGCTCGGCCTCATAAAGCTCGATGCCGGCGAGGTGTGTCTGTTTGGGCAGCGCTGCGATGCCGATGCGCCCGATGAGCTCCAGCGCCACCTGCGCTCTCGCATCGGACTCGTGCTGGACACCTGCCCCTTCCCTACCACGCTCAAGGTGGCCGAGGTCGAGGCGCTCGTAGGCTCAGCGTACCCCACCTGGAACCATGACACGTTCACCGGCCTCAACGATCGATTTGGCCTCGACCCCAAGGCAAAGGTCAAAGACCTCTCCCGCGGCATGGGCATGAAGCTGCAGCTCGCGTGTGCGCTCAGCCACAAGGCCGAGTTGCTCATCTTGGACGAAGCCACGGCAGGCCTCGATCCCATGGCACGCGAGGAACTGCTCGACGAGCTGCTCGCCTTTGTTGCCGACGGACAGCACGGCGTATTGTTCTCGAGCCACATTACATCCGATCTTGAACGTGCCGCCGACCGTGTTGTCTGCATCGATAACGGCTCGATCGTGTTCGATATGCCGCGCGAGGACATTACCGACCGCGCCGGCATTGCCCACTGCACCCAGGCGCAAGCTGTCGAGCTGATGGCTTGCGTCGAAGGCGCCCGCGCCACCCGTCATGCCTACAGCGTTGACGTGCTGGTCCCCAATCGCCGCGAAGCGCTCGAGGCCTTTCCCGAGATTCCCTGCGACCGGATTTCCATCGATGACTATCTGCGCCTTACGCTGAAAGGAGCCTCCAAATGAAACGCGCCTTTAAGTCCGAGCTCGCCATCGCGCGCTCGTTTCTCCCGAGCATCGCCGGCGTCGGCCTGTTCATTTTCGTCGTGCTGACCCTTGCCAACGCATCGGATGGTGACTCTGGCATGAGCGCCGGTACCTGTGCCGTCAGCGCCATGTCGCCCATCATGATCATGAGCTCGCTGGCTGGCTACGATAACCAAAACGGCTGGGAGCGCTATCGGGCAACGCTGCCATTCTCGCGCAAAGACATCATCTGCGCGCGCTACCTGTGCATTATTGTCTTCTCGGTCGTCATGGCCTGCGCGGCTACGCTTCTGAACATCCTCGCCCTTCCGTTCTTCGATCGCATGGGCATCCCTTCGACAGGCCAGACGGTCTTTGAAATCGCAACCGCCTCAGCGGCATCAATGCTCATCTCTCTCATGATGGTGTTTTTGGCACAGCCGATATTCTTCCGATTTGGACACATGGAGGCGCTGCGCCTTTCCGTCGGCCTGTTTGCCCTGCTTGGCTGCGGCACCATGGCAATGCTGAGCTCCTCCAACCCCATCAGCAACTGGCTCATGTCGATCGCCGGGGCAAATCCCGATCCCGCCGTCATCAGCTTTATGTGCGCAGGAATAACCATCATTGCGCTCGCCCTTTTCGCCCTGAGCGTTACCATCAGCACCAAAGTCTACCGAGCACGCGACCTGTAATCGACAGCTAAGGGATTTAGGCCGCACTGTCCCATTTACCAGATGAGATGAAACAGCAGCAACGTCGCCACCACACTTCACGGCGTGCCGTTTAGCTCTTGGCAACCAAAGAGAGACCGACAGCATATCGAAGGTGAATGTTTTTCGCCTGGACAAAACACCATCGCCATTGTGCTGAGGAAACTCTAAACGACAACCGCGCGGGGCCGTAGGGATGCGGCCTCGCGCGGCTTCTTTCTTCATGAGTTTTGGAAAATGGCAGCAGTCGCTACATCCTCACGCCGGGCTTGGGATGCCTGTACTGACCGTGGGAGGCCGTGCGCTTACCGTGCGAGATGGCAAACTTGGGACAGCAGTGCAGGCAACGGAGGCAGGCGGCACATTCCGGCTTTGCCCATACGGGAAGGCCGTCGCGCATCTCAATCGCCGCCATGGGGCAGCGCTTGGCACACAGGCCGCAGCTGATGCAGCGATCGGCGTCGACGGCAAACTTGCTCGTCTGCTGCATGCGCGGCAGCCCAAACGCGTGATACGCACGCGATGCAAACAGGGGCACGCGGTGGCGCATCATGTTGCCCGCACGCCGCACCCGCACCGCTTCGACCACGGCATCAATCTGCGCCTCGGCAGCCCTGTTGATGCTCTCGACCTTTTGAGGATCCGACAGGTCAAAAACAGGCGTCCAGGTATCGGGCATTTTGACACTCATCGCAGCGTCCAATTTGAGTCCACGCTCACGCAGCAGATCGCGGGCAAACTTAGCCGATTGCCCGGTCGTCGAGCCATATGTCGAGACATAGAACGTATAGGGTCGCTTGCCGCCTTTCGTATCAGCGGCAGCCGACAGGTCGGCCTTCTCTAAAAACTCGATCATAGGAGTCGGTAGGCCCCAGGCATACACCGGAGCCACCAATCCCAACTGATGCGGGCCTTGTTCTAGAGCGCAGCGCAAGACATCGGCATCAAAGCACTCAATCGACATCGTCTTGTCGTCCGTTGCGGCTGCAACGCGGCGTGCCACATGTTCGCTGTTCCCCGTCGCGCTAAAGTACAGAATCATCCCTTGCCCCTATAAAAATGGTTCGCAATAAGGCCACTCTACTTGCGCAGTGGCTTGGGTAGTGGAATGCCGGCGGCGATGACGGCGGCGATGATCATGCAGACGATGCCCTTGAGCGGGAAGCACATGAGCAGCAGGCCCACGACCATAACGGGCTGGCGCATGACGGCGCCCATCGTCGAGGCGGTGCAGACGGCAACGCAAAAGACCGGATCGGCACCGGTGAGGATGGCAAGGCCGTAGCCCAGGCTTACGCCCGAGAAGATAACCGGGAAGAAGTGACCGCCGCGCCAGCCCATGTTGATGAGGGCGGGAGTTAGCATAGCCTTGACCAGACCGGTCGCGATAAGCACGCCGGCGGGGATGGTCAGGTAGGTTTCCATGAGGACATCGGCCTGGGTCTCGCCGGCAAACATGGTGTAGGGCAGGACCGTGCCACAAGCCGCAAGCACCAGACCGGCCAGCATGGCCTTAACGACAGGGCGCTCCCCAATGGCATGGGCCAGCGCCTCGCTCGCGTGCTCCGAGACAAAGTACAGCCAGCCGCAGACCGTGCCGATCAGCGACAGGGGAATGAGCCATGCGAGCTCGAGGTTGCCCACCTCGGCAGCCTCGAACCTGGGCATACCCATGCCGCCGCCCATGAGCTGGCCGAGCAGCAGATAGGTGCCCAGACCGCCGGCAATCGCGATGCCGTAGACCACGGTCTTCTGTGCCTTGGGCAGCTTGATGGTGATCTCGTCAGACGCGGAGTCCTCACCATCGGCGCTGCCGGCGAGCGGGGCCACAAAGCCAAAGACGGGCGCGGTAAAGAGCGCCGTCAGCGCGGCCTGGGTGCCCAACAGCGTGAGCTCCCTAAACTCGGCGCCAAAGCGACGCATGCGGTCGCCGACCCAGCTGCAAAGACCCGCGATAACGCCGGTCAGTCCGGCCTCCGGTCCAATACTTCCGCCAAACAGCAGCGGCAGCAATGCCGCGAGCGAAAGCTTGCCCAGATTGTCATACGGGTAGCGTCCGTCTTGCTTGACCTTGGCCATTACCTGGTTGAGGTCGTCGGTCTTGGTGCCCGTCATCTTTTCGTACAGACCGATCAGCAGGCCGCCCAGCAGGCAGACGAAAAATGGGTACGGCAAAAAGCCGAACGGGCCGCTGGCGAGCTCGGGCGACGCCACTCCCAACATGTGCGGAATCTCGGTCCACAGATAGTCGATGCCGTGCTCCATCGCAAAGAAGAACAGCCAGACAGCGGCACCCGCGAATGCGCCGGTCACAGCCACGCTGACCAAAAACAGCGCGCGGTTTTTAGGTTTTGCAAGCTTATCCATCGGGCCCTCCCGTGGTCAAAGTCGACATAGATACGTTTTATTGTAGTGCGAGCGTTGCCCAGACGAGCCAACCATCTGCGCCGCAGACGGCGCCATCGGGAGTTGCGATGAAGCAAGCTCGAGGCCTAGCTGCCGATAATTGACGCAATCTCGCACAGGTCGTCGGCAAAGTAGATGCCTTGTTGGCGCTGCGAGCTCGATAGGCCCTTGTCGATCATATGCTCGAGCAGTAACTTCAGTTCGTTGTAATAACCGTCCAAGTTATATAGGATGCACGGCGCGTTGAGGTGTCCCAGCGACACCGCGGACATGACCTCGGCAATCTCCTCGAGCGTGCCCGTGCCACCCGGAAAGGCGACGAACGCATCACCGAGTTCGATCATCTTCGCCTTGCGCTCAGCCATGTCGCTCGTCACGATGAGGTCGTCAATGCCGTCGTGTTGAAACTCGGCCTCGATAAAAAAGCTCGGCTCAACCCCCGTCACGTGGCCGCCGGCATCGAGCACGCTATCGGCGAGCGCACCCATCAGGCCCGACTTGGACCCGCCGTATACCAGTGCGTGGCCGTTGGCGCCAATCCACGTGCCGAGCTCTCGCACCGCGGGCAGAAACGCCGGGTCGTTACCGACGCTGGCGCCCAGGTATACCGTGATATTCAATATTCAGTCCCCCTCGTCGTGATGCGCGACGCCCGTTCTAACGTTGGCGCCGGCGATATTCGCGCACACGGCGCGACAGGTCGGCGAGCTCGTCGCGGTCGAGCTCTTCCAAATGCTCAAGATCGTCCATAAAGCGCGCCATGGTGTCCTTTTGGCGCATCTTGATGAGCGTATTGCAGTAGTTCACCGCCACGCCCGTGAGCATAGCGATGTAGAAGATGCTGATGACGCTCAAGATGACGGTGATGGCGCGGGCAACCGGCGTCTCGGCCGGAATGTCGCCAAAGCCGATGGTCGATACCGTCTCAAAGCTAAACCAGAGCCCGTCGCCAAAGGTAAGAGTCGTGGGCTCGGACAGCCAGACAGCCGTCGAACACAGCAGGTAGAAGACGAGGAACAGACCCGTGATACGCACGAAGCCCGCCTGGCGCAACACATCGGCAAGCGTCCTCAGCTTTTTCATCGCGACCCCTTCCGCGGACAATCAATCACATTCGCTCGGTATTGTCCCACATCCGGCAGCTAGGGACGTTCCTTTTGTGCCGGCAGAAAGGGACTGTCCCCAACTGCCGGCAGGAAAGGAACGTCCCCATCTGCCAAGCGCCAAACGGTGCCCCGTTTAGCGGTATGCGGGTCAAACGGGATGGCTGAGCTGGTATCCTTACGTGGTATTGCCTCGATTCGTTAGGATTGCCCGTGAGAGCTGCCGCCGTCCTTCGTTCAACTATATATCGCGCCCTCGCCATCGTTCTCACCGCACTTACCGCGCTGAGTGCCGCCGCACCCGTGCCGGCCCTTGCCGACCAGTCCGAGCAGCAGGTCAAAACGGTTCGCGTCGGCTGGCTTGTCAACAACGAGGGGTTCCAAGACGGCAACCCAGGCGAGCGCCTTTCGGGCTGGGGTTACGAATACCTCCAGACCCTCTCGTACTACACCCCCGGATGGAAATACGAATATGTCTCCGGTACGTTCACCGAGCTCATGGACAAGCTCGAGGCGGGCGAGATCGACCTCATGCCCAATATCTCCTACTCCGAGGAACGCGCCCAAAAGCTGCTTTTCTCATCGAACCCCGAGGGCACCGAGCGCTACTACATCTATGCCAGGCCCGACCGAGACGACTTGGCCACGGGCGACCTCCAGGCGCTCCAGGGCCTCACCATTGGCTGCAATCCCGGCGTTATGCAGACCTTCGTCGGCCAGCAGTGGCTTGCCGACGAAGGCATTACCTGCACCTATAAAGAAATAGCCAGTGGCGGCGGCCTCTTCGATGCGTTGGCAAACGGCGAGGTCGACGCCATCATCATGAACGACACGATCTCATCGCCTAGCGCCTCCCCCATGTTCTACGTAGGCTCAAGCGACTACTATTTCGCCGTCCCCAAAAGCCGCCCCGACCTTATGGACGATATCAATGCCGCCATGGCGGCAATCGCCCGATTCAACCCCCGCTACAATGACGAGGTCAAAGCAAATTACTCGGCCCAAAACAGCGGGTCATCATCACTTGATGGCGCCGAGGCCTCCTGGCTCAAAGCAAACGGCAACACCATCACGCTCGGCTATCTTACAAACCAGCTCCCCTACTGCACACAAAATGACGATGGCGAAATGGAGGGGTCGCTTGCCTCGCTCGCGACGACGTTGCACGACAAGTTTGGCATTAACGTTAAAACAGTCGCCATCGCAGACACCAAACAAATGATCAAAGCCCTTTCAGAAGGCACCATCGATGTCGCCCTGCCATTCTTTCGCGACTACTGGCTCGCCGAACAGGTGGGGGTCATCCAGTCAAACTCGACGGGAACGGTCTCCCTGACCGCTATCCACAGCAGCAACGACCTGAGCAAGGACCTCAAGAACATCGCTTGCACAAAGAGCGCTATCGTCAACCGCTTTGAGCTCGAGAGCCTGTTCCCCGACGCGACGGTAACCGAGTACCCAAGCGGCAGCGAGATGCTCAAAGCCCTCAATAAAGGAGAGGCCAGTTGCATCATCGTCCCCAGCACGCGCTTGAAAACCATCCGCGACACCTACGACATCGAGGATTTCGAAACGCAGGAACTCACCAACACAGCAGAACTGTCGTGCTTGATCTCGCGCGGCAATCCCCAACTCCTAGGAATCATTAATAAGGGTATCGTCAATGCCGGCGAATCGCTCTCCGCGAACAGTTATTCCCCCACATCGTATTCGGCTCAAGAATCCGATACACTTCGATTCCTCTATCGCAACCGCACCGCCATTGCCACCGTTATCATCTGCATTTTGCTGACCGGCATCGCCATCCTTGTCTGGTCGCTTCAACGCGCGCGGAAAGAACGGCAGAAAGCCGACGCCGCCAACGCCGCCAAGACCGCGTTCCTCACGCGTATGAGCCACGACATCCGCACACCGCTCAACGGCATCTTGGGCCTTATTGAGATTGAGGAATTGAAAGAGGGCGATATAAAGGTCGCTCGCGAAAGCCGCGCCAAGGCGCGTGTCGCTGCCAACCACCTGCTTTCACTCATCAACGACATCCTCGAAATGGGCAGGATCGAGGAGCGCAAAGTGACACTCGAGCACGAATCGTTCAACCTCAAGGAGCTCTGTGACGATGCCTTGGTGCTGTGCAAACTCCGCGCATCGGACCGTGGCATTACGCTGCTCAACGCCAGCGAGCCCTATGCTGTCGACCAGAGCATGATTGGCAGCCCCACTCATATCCGCCGAATCATCATCAACCTGCTCGACAACAGCATCAAATACAACAAGCATGGCGGCACCGTCACCTTCTTGTCCAACGTCAAACCGCTCAACGACTCACGCGCGCTCTTTTGCTTCACCATCGAAGACACCGGCATTGGCATGACGCCCGAGTTTTTGAAGCATATCTACGAGCCGTTCGCCCAAGAGGGCGACGACGCCCGCAGCAAGTTCCAGGGAACCGGCATGGGCATGCCCATTGTCAAATCGCTCATCGACATGATGGGCGGCACCATCGAGATTTCAAGTGAACTCGGCGTGGGCAGCACGTTCACTGTCCAGATTCCGCTCGATATCGACAAGAACCCTCGGGCCCACATAAAGCCAGCCGAGGCAATGCCCAACTGCTCGCTTGCCGGCATGAACGTCCTGCTCGCCGAAGACAACGACTTGAATGCCGAAATTGCCCAGGCGCTGCTGGAATCCGAGGACGTTGTGGTGACCCGCGCGGCCAATGGCAACGAGGTTGTCGACCTGTACCTGTCGCACCCCGCCGGCGGCTTCGACGCCATCCTCATGGACATCATGATGCCCGGTATGGACGGTTATGAGGCAACGCGCGCGATTCGTCTGAGCGGCAAGCCCGACGCCGCCGACATCCCCATCATCGCGCTGACCGCCAACGCTTTTGCCGAGGACGCCAAGGCCGCACGTGACGCCGGCATGAACGCCCACCTGCCCAAGCCGCTCGATTTTGAAAAGCTCAAAAACATTCTCGCCCGCATCAAGCAGCACGGTCCCAGTTCGCTATAGTCTCTCCCCAAGAACCATGCCCGATTGGAAAGGAATCCCGCGATGTTTAGGCCTCTACGTCGAAAGAAGCGCGCCATTACCGACGAGGTGGCGCGCGAGCTGCTCGCCACCTGCAAGCGCGGCGTCTTTGCCGTCAACGGCGACGATGGCTACCCGTACGCCATTCCCGTCAACTACTTTTTTGACGCCGAGCACGACAAGATTTACTTCCACGGCGCCAAGGCGGGCCACAAGGTCGATGCGCTCAAGCGTGACGACAAGGTCTGCTTTACCGTCTACGGCAACGACTGGTACAAGGACGACGACTGGGCGCCCTACGTGCAGAGCACCGTTGTCTTTGGCCGTTGCCGCCTAGCGAATGACACCCCCGCATTCATCGAGGACAAGGTCCGCGAGCTCGCGCTCAAGTACTACCCCTCCGCCGAGGAAGTCGAGGAGGAAATCGCCAAGGACATCAAGGGCGTTCAGCTGTACGAGATTACGATTGAGCACCTGTGTGGCAAGCAGATTCACGAAAAGTAGGGGTCTGGGATCAGACCCCCGCATAACAATCAAGCCAGAAGACCCCGCGCATGTCGTTCGTTCGTTACGGCTTGCTATGCATTAAAAACGTAACGATTCAGGCGTTCGCACGCCTCCTGCACGCGTGAAAGCGGCAGGGCCAGGTTCACGCGAATGTGGCAAGGCCCGTGGAACGGACGGCCGTCTTGATAGCCCACGCCCACGCGCGCGCCCTCGTCGAGCAGCCACTGAACGTCGCGACCGTGCGCGCGGCACCACTCCGTACAGTCCAGGAACACCATGTACGTGCCCTGCGGACGCGAATAGGCCACGCCCTTAAAATGCTCGTCCACGTAGTCGCAGAAGTAGTCAACGTTGCCCTTGATGACCTCGTTGAGCTCGTCCACCCACTCGTAGCCCTGCGGCTGGTAGGCGCCGATGAGCGCATGCATCGAGAGGACGTTCATCTCGTTGTAGTGGGTCTTGTTGGACACGGCGCACACGCGGTCGCGCAGCGTCTCGTTGTAGATGATGTGATAGCTGCCGACCAGGCCCGCGAGGTTGAAGGTCTTGCTGGGCGCATAAAGGGCGACCGTGCGCATGCGGGCGTCCTCGCTCACCGACTGCGTCGGGATGTGCTTGTGTCCGGGACGGATGATGTCGGACCAGATCTCGTCCGAGATCACCACGCAATCGTACTGGCGATAGATGTCCATGGCGCGCTCGATCTCGTCGCGTTCCCACACGCGGCCGCAGGGATTATGCGGCGAGCAGAAAACGGCAGCATGGATGTGATTTTGCTCGAGCTTGTGCTCCATGTCCTCAAAGTCCATGCGCCATATGCCCTGGTCGTCGAGCTTAAGCGGGCTATGGACAATGCGGTAGCCCGCGGCCTCGATGGACTTGGTAAAACCGATGTAGGTGGGGCTGTGGACCAGCACCGCATCACCGGGCTGCACATAGGCGCGAAGCGTCGACACGACGCCGCCCAGCACGCCGTTTTCATAGCCAATGTGCTCGGGAAGCAGGCCCTCGACGTCATTGCGGCGGCTCTGCCATTCGATGATGCGATCGAAGTACTCGGCACGCGGATCAAAGTAGCCAAACATAGGGTGCTGGGCACGCTGAATGATGTGTTCCTGAACCGTCGGCACCGTCGCAAAGTTCATATCCGCCACCCACATCGGGATGCGGTCGAAGCCCTCGTCGGGCACGTTCGGAGCCATACCGGGGATCTCGCCCCAGGAGTCAACGGCGATGGCATCCATGTTGTGGCGGTCGATGATCGAGGTGAAGTCGTATTTCATGCTGCGCTCCCGTGCAAGGCTGATTGTTTTGGTAGGCGTTATTGTCCACCAGCACGGGCGGTTTTGGCGAGAGTTTTGGGGTTGAATTTGACTGATGAGGGCGGGCGGCCAGCTAGTCCTGAGCTTCGGTGACGGCCGTTACGGTCAGCTGTGTCCCATCGACCGTAAACGAAATATCGAGCCCGGAGTAGGCCAAGTGGTAGACGCGGTTGGGCTCGTGCTTGCTTCCAGCGCGGCGCGGATCTTGGCGAAGAATCTCGATCAGGCCGGGCAACTTTGTGGGCGGGACCTTGTCTTGCAGTGCTTGTGTAAACTCGACGTCGAGCTCTTGCCACGGGTTGTCCTCGATCCAGCCGCCCGTCGCGTCGGAGTGGCAGTCCGCAAACGGAATGTAGGGTTTGATGTCGTAGATGGGCGTGCCGTCGCGCAGGTCGGCGCCCAACACATAGATGATGGGACCGTTATCGGTGAGCTCAACACGGTCAAGCTTTACGCAGGTGAGGCCGATAGGATTGGGGCGAAACGGACTACGCGTGGCAAACACGCCCACGCGCTCGGCACCACCCAGGCGCGGCGGACGCACGGTCTTTGACCACCTAGCATTGGTACCGGCCTTGTCCCGCATCTTGACATCGGCAGCAATATCCTCTGCCGTGCCGCCGGGCGTTCCATTTTCAAAACGCCAAAGCAGCCATAAGTGCGTGAAAGACTCGAGTCCCACTACCGCGGCGTTAGAGGCAAACTCCGGCTCAAAGACAATGCGCCCCTGAAGATGAGGCGCCAAAAAGCTGTTGCGCGGAATGCCGAACTTCTGCGGCAGATCGGTATGTATGTGTGCGATAGGTTCCATGCCGGTCATTGTACGGCATGGGCGCACGAGGCGCTGCGCACAATCCCCCCACCGCGGTCGCCGAACGTGCAACCAACGGTTGCTTGGAAGGGTGCCTACCGCCGCGTATGCTTAAGCCATCAACCAGCAGAGAGGAGCCGTCATGGCCTTTGCAGAAAAACTCATCGCCGTCCGTCGCGCCAACAATCTCACCCAAGAGCAGCTTGCCGCCAAGCTCTACGTAACGCGCCAAGCCGTCAGCCGCTGGGAGCGCGGCGAGGTCACGCCGGGCATCGATATGATGAAGCTCATTGCCGCCGTGACCGGGGAGCCACTGTCCCATCTGCTCGAAATGCCCGAGCACTACTGCGAGAGCTGCGGCATGCTGCTCACGCCCGATGACTGCGGCACCGACGCCACGGGCGCCACGACCGACCATTACTGCAAATGGTGCTACGACCACGGCAAGTACACCTACGAGACCACGATGGAAGCGATGATCGAAGACTGTGCTCCGCGCCTGGCGCAAAACACCGGCATGTCGCTCGACGAGGCCGTTTCGCTCATGGGCGCCGTCCTGCCGCAGCTGGAACGCTGGCGCGCCGTGCAGGAAAACGAAGAGCGCTACGGCGCCGAGGCCCGGGCGCGCTACGGCAATGAAGCCGTCGATGCGGCAAACGAAGCTCTGCTGGACATGGACCCTCAGACATGGAACGACATGAAGGAGCTTGAACGTGCCATTTTGGGCCAGCTCTCGATTGCCATGGGCGATGGCGAACCGGAAGGCAGCGAGGCTCGCAAGCTCGTCGCGATGCATCGCCGCTGGATAGCTCTCAACTGGGGCAGCGAGCCCCAAGACGAGGCATATCTGGGGCTCGCCCACGGTTACCTCGCCGACCAGCGCTTCGTAGACTACTATGACAAGCCGTGCGGCACTGGCGCCACAGCGTTTCTGGTCAAGGCTATCGAGTCGTCGCTGACTCGTGCTTAGATTGCAGCGGCTTTGGGTATCTCAATCAAAATACCAACCGATTGGAGACCTATGGCTACTCATCACGAGCTCGTGCTGTACGTTATGACCGGATGCCCGTATTGCATTAAGGTGAAGCGCTTCCTGGCGGATAACGGCGTCACCGTCCCCGAGCGCAACATCTCGACCGATGCCGATGCCGAGCGGACACTCATCGCCGTCGGCGGAAAGCGCCAGGTTCCCTGCCTGTTCATCGACGGCAAGCCACTCTACGAGTCAAACGACATCATCGCATGGGTGCAAGAGAATCTGCTCTAGCACGTCCAACGCCCAAAGCTAACGACCCAAACATGTACACCAGCATCCAAAGTCGACATATTTCGACATTTTTGGATGCTTGTGTACAGCTTTTTTGGTAGTCATTGGGAACATCCTAAAATGACTAGCCGCTTGAGACAGTCTGACGCCTCTGGAAAAAGTTTCTGAGAGGGCCGTGTTCAAAATAGTCGTTGGAGAATGGCTCTAGATGACAAATCCGGCACTTTGACGTTCTTAAATGACTAGTCGTTAATACGTCCATTACAGTCGAAATCGTAGCCCGGGCCCGTCTCGGGCTACGATTGAGGCGCGCCCAGAACGGGCCGCCGACCGGGCGCCCGCGCACGGCCGAACGTCCCTGCCCCCTAGAGGGCCTGTTGGGTGCTGCCGGCGCGGGACGCGCCGCCCCCGACGGCTGATAGGAAAGTGCCGGGCAGGCGCCGCGGCTGGTAATGTGAGTGCCGAGGGGGAGGCCATCCGGTCGAACGACTACCGGAAGGATACCACCGTGAAAGCGCCATCCACCAGACCCGCCGCCGTGCTCGGCCTCGACGTCGGCAAGTCGTCGCACTGGGCCTGCCTGATCGACCGCGACGGGGAGGTGCTGGCCAGCGCCCCCGTCCGCAACAGGGAGGCCGAGCTCGACGCGCTGTTCGCCTCCGCGCCCGGCGGCACGCTCGTCGTGGTCGACCAGTTCCGCAACATAGGCTCCCTCGCCGTGAGGCGCGCCCGCGCCGCGGGGCTCGGGGTCGCCTACCTGCCCGGGCTCGCCGCCAGCCGCGCCGCGGGCCTGTTCGCCGGCGAGGCCAAGACCGACGAGCGCGACGCCGAGGTGATCGCGCGGACCGCCCTGGGCGTGCCAGGCTCCCTGACGGGGGTCCCGGGCCGCGGCGAGGCCCTCGAGGCCGCCCGCGCGCTCTCCTCGCAGCGCGACCACGTCGTCGCCTGCGCGACCAGGGACAAGAACCGCCTGCGCGCGGTGCTGCTCGAGTCCTGCCCGGCCCTCGAGGCCGCCGTCGACCTGTCGGACCGCCGGTGGCTGGAGCTGCTCGCCGGGTTCGGCGGCGCATGGGGGATCGCCCGCTCCGGGGCCGAGGGGCCGCGGGCCGAGGCCGCCGGGGAGGCCGCGGCGGCCTCCACCGCGCCCCCGCCGGCGCTCGTCGAGGCGGAGAACAGGCAGGTCAGGTTCCTGGCCGCCCGGATATCGGAGGCCCTCGACGAGGCCGGGGCCCTCGAGGCCGAGACGGCGGCGCTGCTCGAGGGCGACGAGACCTACGCGTGCCTGCTCACCGTGCCGGGCATCGGCCCGAGGACGGCGGCGCAGCTGGCGGTGTCGGTCGACATCGCCAGGTTCCCGGACCACGACCACCTGGCCTCGTACTGCGGGATAGCCCCGAGGGTGAGGAGCTCCGGCACGTCGGTGAGGTCGGTCAGGGCGTCCAGGCGCGGCGACGCGAGGCTCAAGTCGCTCCTGATCTTCTCGTGCAACAGCCTGGTGAGGTCGTCGGGCCGCTACGGCGAGTACTACCGGGCCTGCAGGGCGCGGGGCATGGGGCACGGCAGGGCCCTCAAGGCCGTCGCGAGGAAGCGGCTCAGGGCGATATACGCCGTGATGCGCGACCGGGTGCCCTACCGGGAGTAGTCCCGGCGGTTGACAAAACTATAGGAACACCCAACGGCTGCAGGGCGAAGATGCCTATCAATCCCATACAGGGCGGAGAAGCCAAAAAAGTTGCGGTGGAATAGGGGCTGAATAGGCCTTCTAACAGCCAAAACAGTCCGTATTTCACCGCAACTTCGGAGAGGGTTTCGAGCGATGTAAAACGGCGCCCGCCGGCGATGTTGCTGGCGGGCGCCGTTGTCGTGTGGGCGCTATTTGTCGAGCGCAGGCGTCCGAGGCCGCGTGCTACAGCGAGTCGATGAAGCGCTGCTGGGCGGCGCGGCCGGCTTCGTCCCACTTAAAGACGCCGGCGTTGTCGAGCACGTGGCCAAACACCACGCCGACTTCCTCGTGCAGGATGTCGATAGCGTTATCCGCCGTGAGCTCATCGGCACGACGGGCAAAGACGTCCAGGGCCCATGCGGCATGGCTGCGGCAAAGGTCGTCGCCCTCGAGCGCGGCGGCAAGGTCGTAGCTCGCGTCGACCTTGGCTGCCAGCAGGTGCTCGCGAACGGCACCGAGCTCGGGAACCAGGCGCGGCGGAAGAATGGCCAGGCCCATGACCTCGATCAGACCGATGTTCTCCTTCTTAATGTGGTGATACTCGGCATGCGGGTGGAACACGCCGAGCGGATGCTCATCGGTCGTAATGTTGCAGCGAAGTGCCAGGTAGGCCTCGTAGATCTCGCCGCCGGCGTTGCCGCGGGAGTCGACGCGGCGGATGACGGGCGTCACGGTGTTGTGCGCCACGCCGTCGGCCGTGTGCGCGATGACGCCCACGGACTCGTCGGTCCACTCGCGCCAGGCGAGGATAATCTTCTCAGCAGCGTCGAGCAGCTGAGCACGGTCGTGCGAGCGCAGGCGCAGCACCGAGAGCGGCCACTGCAGCACTGTACCGGTGACCTGGTCAAATCCGGGCACGCTAAACTGCGAGACCTCGGCCGCGTGCATCATCGGGAACTCGTGCGCGCCACCCTGGAAGTGGTCGTGCGACAGGATCGAGCCGCCCACGATGGGCAGGTCGGCGTTGGAGCCGATAAAGTAGTGCGGGAACAGGTCCACAAAGTCGAGCAGGCAGGAGAGACCCTTGCGATCGACGTGCATCGGACGATGCTCGGAGCTCATGGCAATGCAGTGCTCGTTAAAGTACGCGTACGGGCTGTACTGGAAGCCCCAGCGCTCGCCGTCGAGCTGGATGGGGATAACGCGCAGGTTTTGGCGAGCGGGGTGAGCGCCGCCGTCGGCTGCGGCGGAACGTCCGGGATAGCCCTCGTTCTCGATGCAGAGCTGACAGGCAGGATACTTCTCTCCCGTGTTCTTGGCGGCACCGGCCGCGGCAATGTCGCGCGGGTCCTTCTCTGGCTTGGACAGGTTGATGGTTATCTCGAGATCGCCCCAGTTGGTGGGGGTGCTCCATTTGATGTTGCGCGCGATGGCGGCACGGCGCACGTAGCCGGCGTCGCAGCACAGGCCGTAGAACCAGTCAGTCGCGGCGCGGGGCTCGTTGACGCCCATGCGTCCATTGAACTCCTCGTTTACAACCGAAGGCCTCGGCATGAGCATGCCCATGATGCGCATGGCGATGCGGTCGCGGCCCGAGGCCGTGTCCTCGGCGGCACCGTTGACAACGGCGGCTTCGGAAAGCGTGGCGAGCGTACCCTCCAGATCAAAGTCGGGGAGGGTATCGGGGTGCAGAAGCGAAATCTTCTCGGTCTGCAGTGCCCAGGTCATGTCGAGCGCGGGTCCCGTGGCGCCGATGCACTCCAGAATGGTGTTGTAGGCCCAGATGCGGTCGTCCTGCCCGATCATGGACCGGTGGATGGCGTACTCGATCAGGTTCTGCGCAGCCTCGCGCACGTCGGTCATTACAGCCATGCCGCGTAAGCCCCCTTGTCAGAGATAGCGTAGTGACGGGCAGAGCCCTCGCCCAGCCAGCCATTCATCTTGGTAACGAAGGTGTCGACCAAATCGAGCGGCACGAAGGCCTGGATGGTGCCGCCAAAGCCACCGCCGTGGATGCGGACGGCGCCGCGGCCGTCGAGCACGTGCTCGGCCAGCGCCAGGGCGTACATGGAGGGCTGCTCGGAGCCCAGCTTGGCAACGACATTCTGCAGGTACATGGCGGAGCTGGCGCCGGACTCGCGCGTCAGGACCAGGAACTGGTCGATGTCGCCGGCGTTAAGAGCCGCCCAGCGCTTGCCGACCAGACCGTTCTCGTACCAGTAGTGAACGGCGCGCAGGCAGGCGCGGTCGCCCAGCTTGGCGCGCAGCTCGGGGAGCTTGGCGTCAAAGTCGGCAACGTCAACCTCGCACAGACGTGCCTTGCCAAACTTGGCGGCGACGTCCTGCATCTCGCGCGGAACGGCGGCGTAGTCGTCGGTGGCGGCCACGTGGTCGGCGCCAACCTTAACGAGCACGAGCGCATAGCCGTGATCCTCAAAGTTGAGCTCGAGCTTCTGAGTTTTAGGCTGAGCCTGGTCCTCAAAATCCATGTAGGCAAGGCCGCCCAGGCATACGGCAGCCTGGTCCATCAGGCCGCAGGGCTTGCCGTAGTAGTTGTTCTCGGTGCGCTGGCTCATCTGCGCAAGCGCGACGGGCTCAATGGCGGACGCGCCCCAGAGCGTCTCCATGGCGCGGCCATATGCGGCCTCGACGGCAGCGGAGCTGGAAAGGCCGCCGCCCGAGGGGACGGAGCAGGTGAAGGCAAAGTCGAAGCCGTGGGGCTCAACGCCCAGGGCTGCAACCTCGTGGGCCATGCCGCGGACGAGACTCGCGGACGTGCCCTTCTCGGACTCCTGAACATCCAGCGTGTCGAGCGTGATCTCAAAGGTGGGGTAGCCCTCGTCGGCAACGCGGACCTTGTTGGTGTCGGTTGCCACGGCAATGCCGTCGACGGCGACATCGAGCGAGCCGGCGATAACGTGGCCGCCTTCGTGGTCGGTGTGGTTGCCGCTGATCTCGGAGCGGCCGGGTGCGTGCACGTAGAGCACCTGGCGGTCGCCGATGGGGCCAAATTCCTCCTCAAACAGCTTGGTGAGCGTGGCGAGCGTCTTTTCGTCGGGGGCGGTCATGGGGATCCTTTCCTTGGCGCGTACGGGTAAGTTTTGCGTCGTTATGAGTACGTTAACAATTTGAAGCGGCGTGAATTCAGCATTCACGATGCCGCACGTTAAGGGCTATGTTAACGTACTCATAACACAACGCTTATTACTTTTTGAGAATCTGGTAATCGGTCGAAATTCGACCGTGAACGGTAGTGCCGTATGGACTTATAGAGCAGAAGAGCTGCAGCTAGAAAAAGTAGAGTACGTTAGCATGCGTCCGACGATAGCGGCCCTCCGCGCGGGCTCATTTCTGCACGGGGCCGGCATGCACGCTATTCCGATCTCGCAAGGGTGAAGGTGATCTTGTGGCAAGGCGCCCCTCCAACGATACAGGCTCGCGTCCGGTTTCCATGGCCGACGTCGCCCGCGCTGCTGGCGTTTCGCAGCAGACGGTCTCGCGCGTCGCCAACGGCCTGCCCAATGTGAACGAGCAGACGCGCCAGCGCGTACAGGCTGCCATGCAGGAGCTCGGCTTTCGCCCGAGTTACGCCGGCCGCTCCCTGCGCGACGGTCGCTACCATTCGGTCGGCCTATGCGTTAACGATGTCACCAAGTTTGGGAATCTGACGATGATCGACGGCATCGCCAGCGCCGCTCGCGAGCACGGCTGTGCCATCACGCTAGTCGAGATGTCCAAGACCGAGGAGTTTTCGCTTGCCGAAGCCACGCGTCGTATGGCGGCGCTGCCGGTTGATGGCATCATCATCGGCATGAGCCGCATGGCGCCCGACTTCGAGACGTTCGATCCGCTGCCGGGAATCGGCACGGTTATCGTCACCATGTATGCGCATCCGCGCGTGACCACGGTCGATTCCGACCATTACGGCTGCTCGCTGCTGCTTATGGACCATCTGTCTGAGCTTGGCCACGAGCAGATTCGATATATCGGCGGCCCGTCCTTCTCGGTGGACGAGCAGTTCCGCCGCGCCGGTTGGCAAGACGCGCTCGAGCGCAGACATATCGAGCCGGTGGAGCCGCTCGAGGGAGACTGGTCTGCCAACAGCGGATACGAAGCCGGCAGGTATCTGGCAGAACACGACCGCACCATGACGGCGGTCTATGCGGCAAACGACCAGATGGCAAACGGCGCCATCGCCGCGCTGCGCGATAGTGGCCTGCGCGTGCCCGAGGACGTGAGCGTGGTGGGCGTCGACGATTCGCTCGATGATTTTGTCGCACACAACGAACTCACGACCGTGCGGTTCGATCTGCACCAGCGCGGGCGCGAGGTGTTTGAGCATGCAGTCCCCGAGGCGGGTACGGCGGGCAAAACCGTTGCGATCCGTATTCCGGGCCAGCTTATCGTTCGGCATACCACAGCGGCTCCGCGCGCGTAGTTTGCGCAGGTCAACGGCGCGTTGCTGCGTTTGGATAACAAGCGGTAAGGATGCCGGCAGATAGCTGTTGGGATGCGGCCGAGTGCTATGATAGACGGGTTCTTTTGTCTATCTAGGAGGCTTTGCCTGATGGAGATCACCAAGGATATCCGCTACGTTGGCGTCGACGATCACGACATTGACCTGTTCGAGGGCCAGTACGACGTGTCCGAGAACGGTATGGCATACAACAGCTACGTTATCTTGGGCGAGAAGATTGCTGTCGCCGATTCGGTCGACGGTGGTTTTGTTGATGAGTGGCTCGGCAACATCGAGGCCGTGCTTGACGGTCGCACGCCCGATTATCTGGTCGTTCACCACATGGAGCCCGATCACTCCGCTGGCATCGCCGCCTTTATGGAGCGCTATCCCCAGGCCCAGATCGTGGCCAGCATGGGCGCCTTCCGCATGATGGTCAACTACTTTGGCACCGATTACCCCGAGCGCAAGATGGTCGTCAAGGAGGGTGACGTGCTCGACTTGGGCGGCCACAGCTTGACCTTTGTCGGCGCCCCCAACGTGCACTGGCCCGAGGTACTCTTCTCCTACGAGGCCACCGACAAGGTGCTCTTTAGCGCTGACGGCTTTGGCAAGTTCGGCGCCAACGACATCGAGGACCCGGAAGGCTGGGCCTGCGAGGCGCGCCGTTACTACTTTGGCATTGTCGGCAAGTTCGGCAAGTTCGTGCAGGCCGTGCTCAAGAAGGCTGCCGATCTGGATATTCAGATCATCTGCCCGCTCCACGGTCCCGTGCTGACCGAGAACCTTGGCTACTACATCGACACTTACAACACCTGGTCGAGCTATCAGCCCGAGGACGAGGGCATCACCATTGCCTATGCGAGCGTGTACGGCCACCTGAAGGCAGCCGTCGAGGGGCTCGCTTCTGCGCTCGAGGCTCGCGGCCAGAAGGTTTCCGTCTTTGACCTGGCTCGCGACGATATGGCCGAGGCCGTTGAGGACGCGTTCCGCTACGACCGTCTGGTGCTTGCTTCCATCACCTACCAGGGCGAGATCTTCCCGTTCATGAGCACCTTCATCCACACGCTCGCCGAGCATGCCTACCAGAACCGCACCGTGGCGCTTGTCGAGGCCGGCTCCTGGGCGCCTGCCGCCGCCAAGGTTATGACCAAGGAGCTCGAGGGCATGAAGGACATCACCCTGGCGCAGAACAAGGTGACCGTCCTGGGCTCGCTCAACGACGCATCGCGCGCCCAAATCGAAGCCCTCGCCGACGAGCTGTCCAAGTAACGACACTCCACTTTCACCGTCAAAACCACCACAAAGGTGCCTGTCCCCTTTGTGGTGGTTTTTGTTTTTGGTCGAAGAGGACGGTTGGCACGGCTGTTGAACGTTTGCTCAAAGAACTCAAGCATGCTCAAAAAACTCAAAGATGCTCAAGAAACTCAAAGATGCTCAAGAAAATCAAAGATGCTCAAACTAATCAAGGGCTGTAGGGCATAATGGAATTACGTGAGTTCAAGGGAGGCCTTATGGCGGCAGCGACAGCGTACAAGCAAGCAAATCCGTTCACGCCGATGTTCGGACGTGTACCGGCATACATGGCCGGCCGTGAGCAAATCATTGATGATATGGTGCTGGCGTTTGAAAGCGCCGATTCCGACCCCAACCTATGCTCGATTTTCTACGGCGCGCGCGGGACAGGCAAAACGGCACTTTTGGCATATCTGTCATACCGCGCCCAGCAAGAAGGCTGGATTACGGCGAATGTGACGGCTTCGGACGGGATGCTCGAGGACATTCTGCAGCGCCTCAACGAATCGGCCACCCATCTGATTGGAAAGCCCGCTTCTAGGCGTGTGAACAGCGTTGGGATTGCCTCCATAGGAAGTATGAGCTGGGAAAACGTCGATATTGAGTTTGAGGGCGCCAACTGGCGTACTAAGATGAATGCTCTGTTTGCTCAGCTAGAAGCGACTGACACCGGGGTACTTATCGCCGTCGACGAAGTCGATGCATCGTTTGCGCAAATGACGGAGCTCGTTACCACCTACCAGCATTTTGTGAGTGAGAACAAAAAGGTGGCTTTGCTCATGGCTGGGCTGCCGTTTCGCGTGTTGGCATTGCTGACAGGTAAATCGACATCGTTTCTTCGCCGTGCGGCCCAACATTCGCTGGGATCTATTTCGCCGACTGAGGTAAAGGAAGCGTTCCGGCTGACGATTGAAGATGGCGGCAAAACGATTTCTGATGAGGCGGTTGACCGTGCTGCCGAGGCAATCGATGGTTTTCCATTTATGTTCCAGTTGGTGGGATATCGGGCGTGGAACGCTTCGCGCCAAGCGTCCGAGGTTTCCCTTGAAGATGTCGAACGCGGTGCAAAGCTTGCGCAAGAGGAGCTCGAATCGCGCGTTTTTGCTTCGACTGCGGCGGAGCTTTCGCAGGGGGACTTGGATTTCCTTCGCGCAATGAATCCTGTGGGTACGACGACCAGACAAGAATTGACTGCGAGGCTTAAGAAGAGCTCCGGTTCGATTTCGACATACAAGAAACGTCTGATTGAGGCAGGGGTGATTGAAGAACCCTTACAGGGGCGTTTCGAGTTTGCGCTGCCGGGCTTCGGTCGATATGTAGCGACGCTTTGCTAGAGGGTCACCTCTGCGAAGGACTGTTCCGTGTTCTTCGTTGTCTCAATCTGTAACAGTTAACCGGCTTTTAGTGGTCTATTTGTTACAGATTGAGACAAACTGACGGAGCGGGCTGCCGTGCCGACCAAAACCACCACAAAGGTGTCTGTCCCCTTTGTGGTGGTTTTTGTTTTTAGGCGGTGGCGATGATGAGGGTTGGAGCGTCGGTGTCGGTGGTATCGGCGATTGAGGTGGCGACGGAGCCATCGGGGTCACGGTCCATCACGATGGTGTCGACATCGACGAGCTCGGCGAAGCGGTACATGCCGCGTCCGTTGACCTTGCTCGCGTCCATGAGGGCGACACTTTGACGGGCCGCGGCGATCATGGCCGTTTTGGTTTCGGCCATCTGCGGAAAGTCGGTCGTAAAGCCGCAGCCTGGAACAAAGGCGCCGGGGCACATGATGGCGAGGTCGGCGTGAACCATCTGCAGCGCCTGCATGGTGAGCGGACCGTACAGATAACGGTGGCCCTTGCGCAGCGCGCCGCCCAACATGACGACGTCGACTGAGGGCATGCTCTCGTCGATGTAATCGGCGATGGTAATGTCTGCCGTGATGACAGTGATGCCGTCGCGTTGGTCAAGCAGTCGGACAAACTCGAGCGCGGTGGTACCCGAGTCGACGAGCAGGGTGTCACCGTCGCTGACGAGCTCAATGGCGCTTTGCGCGATAGCTTGCTTGGCGGCAACGTTGACGTTAATGCGCCGGTCTTGCGTGGAGACAGTCAGGCGCTTGTGGAGCGATACGGCGCCACCATGCGTGCGGCGCAGCTTGCCGGCCTCGGCGAGCGCGTCCAGGTCGGCGCGGGCGGTGACGGAGGACACGCCAAAGGTCTGGGCGATTTCTGCCACCTGCACCGAGGCATTATGCTCGAGCATTTCCATGATGGCGGCACGGCGTTCGTCGGCAAAAGCTCGGGTTGCAACTTGGACCATGTCAGCTCCATTCTCAGCCAAATTTGCAGGAATTGTGTTGAGTTCATTTTCGTTCATTTTCTTTTTGAGTAAGAAAACGCCTTTCGATTACTTATCTTTTCTATAAAAGAAAGACATAAAGCATTCAAAACTCAATATCGAACACGTGCGTTCGGTTCCAATCCCTTCCGTTTGCTTTTCAAATTTGAGGGCTCAACTCCGTGTAGGGGCGTTTTCCCACACATCCAGACCCTTCGAATTTCATACAATGGGCGCAGCAAAACGCAAGGTAAAACGCCTTGCGGACACGTACGCCCGATGTCCAGATGCGGGCGAGGGAGAGGAGCAAACGCTCATGGCACTTGTTACCACCGAAAAGATGCTCAAGGACGCTCAGGCCGGCCACTACGCCGTTGGCGCGTTCAACGTCGAGAACCTCGAGTTTGTTATGGCTGTTCTGGCCGCTGCCGAGGAGACCAAGTCCCCCGTCATCATGCAGACCACCCCGGGCACCATCAAGACCGCTGGCCTGGATTACTTCTACGGCATGGTCAAGGCTGCCGCCGAGCGCGCTTCCGTGCCCGTCGCCCTGCACCTCGATCACGGCGATGGCTATGACCGCTGCATGCAGGCCTTCCGCACGGGCTACACCTCCGTCATGATCGACGGTTCGCACGAGTCCTTCGAGGACAACATCGCCCTGACCAAGTCCGTCGCCGATGCTGGCCGCGCCATGGGCGTGCCCGTCGAGGCCGAGCTTGGCAAGGTTGGCGGCAAGGAGGACGACGGTCCCGCGGTTGAGGGCGAGAGCCCCTACACCGACCCCGCCGAGGCCAAGGAGTTCGTCGAGCGCACTGGCTGCACCTCCCTCGCTATTGGCGTTGGCACCAGCCACGGCGTGTACACGAGCGATCCGCACATCGAGCAGTCCGTGGTCAAGGCCATCCGCGACGCCGTCGACGTGCCGCTGGTCCTGCACGGCACCTCCGGTGTGCCTGATGAGCAGGTTGCCGAGGCTGTGAAGAACGGCATCTGCAAGGTCAACTACGCCACCGAGCTGCGTCAGGCTTACACCAAGGGCTTCATGGCCTACATGGCCGAGAACCCCGGCTGCTTCGATCCCAAGAAGCCGGCCAAGGAGGGCATGCGTGAGATCACCGAGCTGGTTAAGATCCGCATGACCAACCTCAACTCTGTGGGCAAAGCAGAGTAACAGCAAGGGTACTCTGATCCCACCGGACGGTTTGGGCGGGTCCCGTACTTAGTTTCCAAAACGTCCTCGCGCATGAAGGCCCCCCGTTGTCTCGCTTCTTCGAAGCGTTGACAACGGGGGCCTTCGCGCTGCGGAATGATTTTGGAAACTAAGTACGGGACCCGCCCAAACCGTCCTGCTCAATCGCCCTTGTAGCGTTAGTGTCGGAAAAATAAGACGTGGCTTTTTGCCCCCTGCGGAAAGATTGGGGAACTAAGCCCTCGTCCCTCCCAAGTTGACCTTCTCGAGGTCGTCGCCCTTGTGGCGTTAGTGCGGAAAGGGTGGAGCGCGGGGGTTACTTGGTTGTTAGGGTTAGTAGGTCGTTGGGGGTTTTGAGGTTGTAGGTGGCGTTTGGGATGTCTTGGTGTGATCCCCATGCTGCTCGGGCATAATTGACCCCTGCTGAAGTTGCGCATTGTTCGTCGTAGACGGTGTCGCCAATGTAGATGACACTGTTGGGGTCTGCACCCGTACGTCGGAGGTATTCGAGCATGGGTGCGGGTGCGGGTTTGTGTTCGGTTGTGTCTTCGACAAGAATGATGTGCTCAAAATACGTATCGAAGCCAAGGGGTGCTATTTCTTCTGCGTATTCATCGCGCGCTCGCGAGGAGACGATGCCAAGATTGCAACCGCTGTCGGCGAGTTTTGCGATGACTTCAAGCAAGCCGGGAAACACGCTGATGGTGTTTTTAAAGCTAGCGGCAACTTGGCACCAGCGATCCAATGTTGCTTGCGAGTAGATTCCAAGTTTCTCAAGAGCGTCCTTGCCGGGTATGCCGAGGGCAAATTCAAGCTCGTTTCGGGGGAGCGTTTTGCCGGTCTCTTCCTGGACAATCTGGGCAAGCGATGACAGAACACTTTCTTCTGTATCTGCCAATGTCCCATCAACGTCAAACACGACATGATCGAATTGTTTCACGGCATTCCTTTCTCTCATCTGTTTGATAGTGTGGGACAGGTAAGGTGGAGCCGCTAGCGTTATTTCTGCCCGATGGTATCGAAATTCTGCCTCATGGCTCGATACTCAGAAGGGGTGCAGCCAATTTGTTCCTTGAATACCTGCCCAAGGTGGCTCGCCGTTGCAAAGCCGCATTGGTGAGCGATCGTCTGTACCGTTCGCGTGGTGTGCGTCAAGAGCGTGCAGGCGCGGGTGATGCGGTATGCGCGTAGATACGCGGCCGGGGTTGTTCCCGCGCAAGCTTTGATGGTGCGATAACAATCTCTTTCGCTGATGCCGACCGCGGATGCAATTTGGGGAACATCTATGCTGTCTGCATAGTGTGTGCGGATGTAGTCCAGAATTTCCCTGAACCGAATTTCACGGCTGGTCATCAAAGAACTGTTGTCCAAAGCGAATTGTGGTTCAGCTTTGGCATAGATCTGAACCCAGAGTTCTGACAGGCTATTTCGAAGCGCCATCTCGTTCTGCGGCTGTTGAAGATCGTGGTTAAAGGAGCTCTTTAACAAATCGATAAAGGGTATATCGTCGGGGT
The DNA here is from genome assembly GCA_934630855.1 of uncultured Collinsella sp. GTDB lineage: Bacteria > Actinomycetota > Coriobacteriia > Coriobacteriales > Coriobacteriaceae > Collinsella. The sequence goes on along the minus strand of CAKTWW010000010.1, from coordinate 7,429 downwards.
TGGTGGGCGACCATTTGAGCACATCGACGCCTCGACATTGCAGTAATGGATTGATGTAGCGCTTTTGAAGACGTCCCGCGGGATCGCCGAGCATTGATGGTTGAAAGATATGCAGCATTTGAATGGCTGGCGCCGAATTGGACGATTGTAGGGTGCTGTGCAAAACGCCGCCGTTGATAAAGCCGGCGGACCCTTCCTCAAAGCGCATGTGCTCATGAGCCGCACGCGTGCGATAGTCAATCGCGCCCTGCTCCATGTAGAAAAGCTCGACTTCGGAATGCCAGTGCCAGGGGACGGAATTGCCCGGATAGCGAGCGAATTCTGCGCGTTCGGCAATATAGGGCCAGTCTTCGGCGGTCTCGGGAAACGCTTCCTCGCGTCCTCCGCGGTGCAATTCTATGTGATCCATGTTTCGCATGGCATCAGTATAAAGCGCGATGGGCTTAGATTACCCTTGCCTGTTCGGGGAACGCCTTGTCTAGGGATGCTTGGAGCTTTTCGAAGGATGCTCGTAAGTTGAGGTTCTGATTAGTTGAGCGTTTGGCTTTTGTGGTGGGGGAGTCGAGGAGGCCGTCTCTCTGTGTCGGGGGGAAGGAGAAAAGGTCCGCATGTTTTAGGGGTGGCTGTGCTGCGTCATTGGAAGAATGCATGCGTGCGGCCTCCTCGATGTCCACCAAAATGTTGCGCACGGGGTGTGCTGCTAGGTCCCGTGCGTTGGCAGTATTATGCCGCGGTCGTTGCAAAGAAGCGCTAAAGAAAGGCTTAATGAGGTTTGCGATTACAGTGAAACCGCAGGTCAAAGCTATCGAGTAACACTCTTGAAAGGTTTTGAGCTTAAGGGCTTTCTAAGGTTTGTGGCGCGGATGTGGCGCGGGCGTGTGGGGCGTGTGAATGGCTCGTTTTAGCACTGTGGTGCCGCGGCGCGAACCTGCTCGATAACCTTTGCCATCGTGGCGTCGATGCGGTCCTTTTTGAGTTCGCATTCCCAGATAGTTATGGGTGTCCAGCCCATTTCGGTGAGCGCTGCCACGGCGGCGCGGTCGCGCTCGACGTTGCGGCGGAACTTTGCTTCCCAAAACTCAACATTGCGCTTGGGCTGGCTGGGATTGCACTTGGGGCAACGATGCCAAAAGCAGCCGTTGACGAAGATGGCGATCTTGCGCCCGGGGAAGGCGATGTCGGGCTTGCCGGGGACTTTCCATTCCAAGCGATAACCCGTAAGGCCAGCAGCACGTAGACGCTGGCGAACGAGCAACTCGGGCTTGGTGTTGGCGCGCTTGTTGCCCTTCATAGACTTTTTAATGGCGGCACGACGGCGAACCAGTTCGCGCTCGTCGGCGGAGAGGTCCGAGGTGTCGATGCCGTCGAGCAGGCTAGGTTTGGGGCGTTTTTTGCTGCGGCGCTTGGTTTTGCGCTTGGGCTTGGTGGTGGGCTCGTCGGTCGCTGACTCGACGTCATTGGCCGCGCTTGCCTCAAGCCGGTCTTCCTTGAGCTCAATCAGCGCATCGATCAGCCCTTTGTCGGCGGGCATCCACTCTACCGTTGCCAGCGAGGTGCGTGGAATCCAGCGGATGTCGAGCTGGCGGTCGTGTTTCTGGGGTTCATCGGACTCATCGGCCAACGAGCAGTAATAGCATTCCATGGAGAGATGAAAATCGGGATAGTCGTACTCGACGGTATAGAAATCGCGCAGGTTGGTGACTGTTACCCGCAGCTCTTCGAGGAGCTCGCGGCGCACGGCGTCCTCGGGCGTCTCGCCGCGCATGAGCTTGCCGCCGGGAAACTCCCAAAGCCCCTGCATGTCGCCATAGCCGCGCTGTACGGCAAGCAGCTCATCGGACCCTTCCTTACGAATGATCCCAGCAGCAACATGAACGGTCTTCAACAGGAGTCCTCTCTCAACATCAACACGTGACTACCCAGCGCTACCTTACACAACGGTAAGGCAAGCGTAAGCCATATCGATGGTAGCCGACTCGTCTTCTTGCGACTATAGATGCCGTAGACTAATCGCAAGAAAGGACTCGGTATGCAAACCATGCAAGCAGCGACCCCGGTACTGGAGGTCGCGCATCTCGAAAAGGTATACGGCGCGCTGGGCAACGTGACCCGCGCGCTCAACGACGTCAGCTTTACCGTCAACCGCGGCGAGTTCGTGGGCATCATGGGTGCCTCGGGCTCGGGCAAGTCGACGCTGCTCAACTGCGTGTCGACTATCGACAGCGCCACGAGCGGCATCATCCGCATCAATGGCCAAGACGTGACGCGCATGAAGCAGGCCAAGCTCTCGCAGTTCCGCCGCGAGGAGCTGGGCTTCATCTTCCAGGATTCCAACCTGCTTGATACGCTCACGGCACGCGAGAACATTGCCCTGCCGCTCACCATCGCCCGCACAAACTCGGCAGAGATCTCGACCCGCGTGCAGGATGTGGCAGCGCGCCTGTCCATCAGTCAGGTACTCGACAAGTATCCCTACCAGATGTCCGGCGGTCAGCAGCAGCGCGTTGCCGCGGCTCGCGCGCTCGTCACCGACCCCACCATGATCATGGCTGACGAGCCCACCGGCGCCCTCGATTCCAAGAGCGCTCGCCTGCTGCTCGAGAGCCTGGAGGCCCTTAACCGCCGCCTACGCGCCACCGTGCTCATGGTCACGCATGACAGCTTTGCCGCCAGCTACACGAGCCGCGTGCTGTTTATCCGCGACGGCAAGATCTTCACCGAGCTCCGCCGCGGCGACACCGACCGTCGCGAGTTCTTCGACCGCATTATGGAGGTCGTTGCCATGATGGGCGGTGAGGGCTCCGATGCTCTGTAAACTCGCTTGGGGCAACGTCCGCCGTGCCGGCCGCGACTACCTCGTCTACCTTTTGACGCTCACCCTGGGCGTCACGGTCTTCTATGCCTTTAACACCATCTCGATGCAGGTCGACATCGCCGGAATCGATGAAGAGGGCTTGGCGCAGGTTATGGGCAGCATGCTCGGCGACCTGACGTACTTTTTGGCCGGTGTCATGGCCTTTTTGATGGTGTACGCCAATAACTTCATCATGAAACGCCGCAAAAAGGAGTTTGGCCTGTACCAGGTGCTCGGCATGGGGCGCGGGCGCGTCGCCACGATCATGGCGCTCGAGACCGTGATAGTGTCGGTCGTGGCCTTTGTCGCCGGCATTGTGCTGGGTGTGGGACTTTCCCAGCTCATGACGTTCTTTACGGCCTCGCTCTTTAAGACGCAGATCGCCAATTTCCACTTCTTTTTCTCGGTGCATGCGTTCAACCTGACCCTTGTCTGCATGCTCGTAATGTTTGTGCTCACGCTACTGCTGAACCTTCGCGCCGTGCGTCGTACCAAACTCATCGAGCTTATGGGTGCCGAGCGTCGCAACGAGAGCATCAAGACACGCAACCCCTGGATCGCGATTGCCATCTTTGCCGTGGGCGTGGCGCTTGTGGGCGTGGCCTATTACCGTCTGCTACGTGATGGGTTCCCGCTAACCGCGACGGACAGCAAGCTGCAAGAGGCCATGAACCAGTTTGGTATTACGACCGCTATGGTTACCGTGGGCACCTTTGCCCTGTTCTGGGGACTCTCGGGCATGCTCATCAAGCTGCTACAGAGCCTGCGCGGCGTGTATTGGCGCGGCCTCAACATGTTTACCGTGCGCCAGCTTGCGGCCAAAGTCAACACGGTGTGCTTTTCGATGGGCGTCATCGCGATGCTCCTGTTTTTGGCCATCACCTCGGTGACGTGCGGTATGTCGATTGCCAACGTGATGAACGAAAACCTGGAGCGCTATAACCCTGTTGATGTGTCTCAGACGTATGTCTATTACACGCCCGATACGCTCGACTACTACAAAGAATATGTCAATCCGTCTGAAGCCGACCGCATGGTGCTAGCCGATACAACGGTCGATTTGTACTCCGCATGGCACGGCAAGGGCAAGTCGGCGGACAACAACGACGAGACCGGCAAGAAGGTCAATATCGCCGATGTTGCCGGTGAGCATGTTCAGATCGATTCGTATCTGAGTTTCCCGTTTGGCGGTTCGAATCCTTCGGTGTCTGCGGGTGAGATGTGCAAGACCATGGGCGAAAAGCTCCCCAAGGCGCTCGGGGGTAGCAATGCCGATACGATGGGTCTGTTTGTGACGCCGGCGAGCCAGTACAACAAACTGCGCCAGATGATGGGCGAGGAGCCGGTGAGCATTGGCCGCGACCAGTACCTGCTTACGTGTGATATGGGCGGTGAGCTGGGCGACCTGTACACCAAGTACATGGCCGGCGGCCATACCCTCACCTTGGGCGGGCATGAGCTCAAGCCCGCAACCGATAAGTCGGACAAGGACACGGCGGCCATCGCCAACGCGGCGATGGGCAGTAACCCGGGTACCGTCGTCGTTGCCGACGAGCTGTTGTCCCAACTTAATCTGCAGCCGTATTCCAGTAGCCTGCTCGTTAATTACAAACAGGGGATGGATACGACCGAGGCAGACGAGAGCATTAAATACACTTTGCTCGACAATCTGCTCGTTGACGGCAAGGAGCCAGGGTCATGGGGAATCTTCATCACACGCTCCGAGATGTACACGCAAGCAGCGCAAATGAACGGCATGATTAGCTATCTGGCCATCTACATTGGCTTTGTACTGGTCGTTGCGTGCGCGGCGATACTGTCGATCCAGCAGCTCTCCAATGTGGCCGACGGCAGCCGCAGCTATCGTGTGCTGGCACAGATCGGCTGTGACGACCGCCAGATTCGCCATTCGGTGATGGCGCAGCAAGCGGTATTCTTCTTGTTCCCGCTGGCAGTGGGCCTGGCGCACTCCTTTGTGGCGCTCAAGGTGATTATCGAGCTGGTGAGTATATTCGGAGATATGAGCATCGGCGGCACCGTGGGCCTCACCTGTGCGATCTTCCTGGCGGCCTACGGCGGCTACTTCCTGGTGACGTACCTCATGAGCGCCGGCATGGTACAAGCTGCCATCGCCACCCGCTACAGCGAGTAACTTTCTAGTCCAAAACCACCACAAAGGGGACAGGCACCTTTGTGGTGGTTTTTGCCTGTCGGCGGCGTGCCGTTCCTCCGTCTATCTCAATCTGTAACATCTGGCTGGCAAAATCGCCTCTATCTGTTATAGATTAAGATTGTTTGTCCCGAGCCATATGGTTTGTCTCGATCTGCAACAACAAGACGGGGATTCGGCCCCTAGATGTTACAGATCGAGACAGCGATCGTTCGATTTGGAGGAAGCCTTATGCGTACGATCACCGAGTCCGAATCCACGCCCAAGGCCGACGGCTTCTTTATGCCCGCTGAGTTCGCTCCGCAGGATCGCGTGTGGATGGGCTGGCCCCACCGCACCGACACCTGGGCTCATGGCGCCAAGCCGGCCCAGAAACAATATGCCGCCATCGCTCGCGCCATTGCCGAGTTCACCCCAGTCACCATGTGCGCCAACCAGGCAGATTATGCCAACTGCAAGGCTGTCTTCGAGGAAGACGAGAACGTCGCCGTTATCGAGATGACCACCGATGACGCTTGGTTCCGTGACACCGCTGCCACCTTTGTCATCAATGACAAGGGCGAGAAGCGCGCTGTCCACTGGCACTTCAACGCCTACGGCGGCCTCGTCGACGGCCTCTACTTCCCGTGGGACAAGGACGAGCAGATCGCCCTTAAGATTGCCGAGCTTTCTGGCTGCCGTCGCTATCGTCCCGATGACATGATTCTCGAGGGCGGCTCCATCACCGTCGACGGCGAGGGCACCCTTGTCGTGACCGACCAGTGCCTGCTTTCCCCGGGCCGCACCTGCTCTGCGGTTCTGGAGGAGGAAGAGGATCCCGAGTCCATCTGGCCCAAGTTCAAGAAGAAGTTTGAGCCCTGGAGCGAGGAGCTTCGCGCCTATATGGACGAGCACCTCAAGGATTACCTGGGTGTCGAGAAGGTCATTTGGGTCAAGGAGGGCATCGACCCCGAGGAGACCAACGGCCACATCGACGACGTCGCTACGTTCATCGCTCCGGGTGTCATGGCCTGCATCTGGACCGACGATCCCGAGTATCCGTTCTACGAGCAGTGCCACGCTATCTACGAGACCCTCTCCAATGCCGTTGACGCCAAGGGCCGCAAGATGAAGGTCTACAAGCTCTGCATGCCCGTGAACCCGCTGTTCATGGACCAGGCTTCCTGCGACACCATCGATGCCGACGAGAACGCTGAGCCGCGCGTTGCCGACGAGCCGCTGATCGCTTCTTACATGAACTACCTGGTCACCAACCGCGGCGTTATCGTCCCGCAGTACGGTGACGAGAACGACCAGCTGGCCGTTGACACGCTCCAGAAGATCTACGACGAGGTCTGGGGCGAGGGCGTCTACAAGTGCGTCGGCGTCCAGTCCGAGCAGGTCGTCTTCGGCGGTGGAAATATTCACTGCATAACTCAGCAAGAACCCTCCGCTTAATCGTCTGGCTTCCTGAGGCACGGCACCTTGCAGCCAATCAAGCGGACCGGCGTAACTGACCACCACAAGGGGGACATGACCACCACAAGGGGGACAGGCACCTTTGTGGTGGTTTTGGTCCTTTTTGGCAGGTTAATCCAGGGTATCGCCGCCGTACATATAGACAATAAAGCCGTCGCCGGTGTCTTGGCTGTGGTCCTCGAGGATGCGTTTCATGTTGAGGTGCTCATAGAACTGCCAATCGGAGTTGCAGTCGCTCATCAGGAAGAACTTGGTGCAGCCGGCTTTGGCGAGCTCGGCGCGTGCAAGGTCAATAAGCGCGCGGCCGAGGCCCTTGCCTTGCCACTCGGGCGCGATGATGATCAGGTTGAGCTGGCCCTGGGCATACTCGTTGCCCGTGGCGGCAAAGCGGTCGGCTGTTGCCTTCTCGCGGCTGTCGCCAAAGAGCGAACCCTCGAGCTTGGCGTCGGCGGTCTTTGCCATTTCGGTGGCTTGGGCGAACAACTCGTCGTAGAGGGGCTTCCACGTCGGGTTCTTGCGCGGCCTACCGTCCTCGAAGATGCCGATGCAGCAGGCAGCGATAATCTTGCCTTCGGCCTCGGCAACGAGCGCGATAGGGGAGCGCTGCAGCTGCATGGCGATGTTGAAGCACGCACAGAAATCGGCGGCTTCAACGTCGCCGCGGTTGCGCAGCGTGTTGCACCACAGCTGGTTGTAGATGGCGGCGATACCTGCCAGGTCGTCGAGTGTGGCGGCGCGAAGGGTTACGTTGTCAAGGCTCATAGAGGCTCCTTCCAAGTTGGGTCAGGCCATCTATGAGTGTTGCATGGCCGCAGGGCCGCCGCACCAACCATTCGGCAGACGACCCCCAATCCCTCGGGGACGGAGAGGTAGTCATTGGGGACGTTCTTAAACGACTAGTCAAACAAGAACGTCCCCAACGACTAGTCATTTAAGAACGTCCATTA
>CAKTWW010000009.1 GCA_934630855.1 uncultured Collinsella sp. | reverse complement strand
GGTCGATGCCTTTGGTCGCGCGTGTATCGAAACGGAAGACGGCTTGCGTTCCTTCCATTTTGAGGAGGCGTCATTGCGCCCATTGAGCGAATAGAGCGCCGCAGCCACCTACTCGGCAGCATTACCCGGCAGTCCAAACCATCATTCAAAACAAAAGAGCCCCGCTACCGTAATGGCAGCGGGGCTCTGTAAGCTATGAGCGATATCGCTTAGAGCTTGATGTCGATGTCGACGCCAGCGGGGAGGTCGAGACGCATGAGCGAATCAACGGTGCCCGAGGTGGGGTCGAGGATGTCGATGAGACGCTTGTGGGTGCGCATCTCGAACTGCTCACGGGAGTCCTTGTTCACGTGCGGCGAGCGGATAACCGTGTACAGGTTGCGCTCGGTGGGCAGGGGGACAGGACCGGAAACGCGAGCGCCGGTCTTCTGAGCGGTCTCGACGATGAGCTTCGCGGACTGATCGACGACCTCGTGATCATAGCCCTTGAGGCGAATGCGGATCTTCTGGGTAGCCAACTTAAACCTCCAAAGAGTGCGAGAGATGTTCTCGCGGATTACGTAACAGGGAGCTCGAACTTAGGCGTTCTTGCTCATGACCTCGTCCACGATGGACTTGGGCGCGGGCTCATAAGAGTCGAACTGCATCGTGTAGGATGCACGGCCCTGGGTCTGGGAGCGAAGGTCGGTAGCGTAACCGAACATCTCGCCCAGCGGCACCTTGGCACGGATGAGCTTGCTGTTCTTGCGATCCTCCATGCCCTCGATCTTGCCGCGGCGACCGGAGAGGTTGCCCATAACGTCGCCCATGTACTGCTCGGGGGTCTCGACCTCGACAGCCATGATCGGCTCGAGCAGCTGCGGGTCGGACTTCTTGAGGGCGTCCTTGATAGCCATGGAACCGGCGATCTTGAAGGCGGCCTCGGAGGAGTCGACCTCGTGGTAAGAACCGTCGAACAGGGTGACCTTAACGTCGAGGACCGGGAAGCCGGCGATAACACCGGTGTTCAGGGCCTCCTGGATGCCCTTGTCGATGGACGGGATGTACTCCTTGGGCACGACGCCGCCGACGATAGCGTTGACGAACTCGTAGCCGAAGCCCTCCTCCATCTTCTCGAGCTTGATGACGGCGTGGCCGTACTGACCGCGACCACCGGACTGACGGACGAACTTGCCCTCAGCCTTCTCGACGTCGTGACCAGCGGTCTCGCGGTAAGCAACCTGGGGCTTACCGACGTTTGCGTCAACCTTGAACTCACGGAGCAGACGGTCAACGATGATCTCGAGGTGCAGCTCGCCCATGCCGGCGATGATGGTCTGGCCGGTCTCGTGGTTGGTGGACACCGTGAAGGTCGGGTCCTCCTCGGCGAGCTTGGTCAGAGCCAGGGACATCTTGTCCTGCTCGGCCTTGGTCTTGGGCTCGATGGCAACGTCGATAACGGGCTTAGCGAACTCGATCTTCTCGAGGACGATCTCCTTGCCCTCGGTGCACAGGGTGTCACCGGTGGTGGAGTTCTTGAAGCCGACGCAAGCGACGATGTCGCCGGCGGCAGCGTCGTCACGGTCGATACGCTCGGCGGCGTTCATCTCGAGGATGCGGCCGAGACGCTCGCGCTGACCGTTGGAAGCGTTGACAACGTAGGAGCCGGACTCGGCGCGGCCGGAGTAAACGCGGACGTAGGTGAGCTTACCGACGAACGGGTCGGTCATGATCTTGAAGACCAGGCCGGAGAAGGGCTCGTCGAAGGAAGGATGACGCTCGATCTCCTCGCCGGTGTCCGGATCGGTACCGGTGACGGCCTCGACGTCGATCGGGCTGGGCAGGTAGTCGACGACAGCGTCGAGCAGCTCCTGGACGCCCTTGTTCTTGTAGGCGGAGCCCACGAAGACGAGGTTGAGCTCGTTGGCCAGAACGCCCTTGCGCAGGGCAGCCTTGAGCTCCTCGACGGTAAAGTCCTCCTCCATGAGGATCTTCTCCATGAGCTCGTCGTCAAAGCTGGCAGCAGCGTCGAGGAGCTCCTCGCGCTTGGTGGCAACGATGTCGGCGAACTCAGCCGGGATCTCGTCCATCGGCTCGGGGTAGGTCATGCCCTTCTCATCGGCCTTGAAGTCCCAAGCGGTCATGGTGACCAGGTCGATGACGCCCCAGAAGTTGTCCTCGGCGCCCATCGGGACCTGAGCGGCCACGGCGTTAGCGTCGAGACGATCCTTCATGGTCTCGATAGCGTTGAAGAAGTCAGCGCCCACGCGGTCATACTTGTTGATGAAGGCAATGCGGGGGACGTTGAAGGTAGAAGCCTGACGCCAAACGGTCTCAGACTGGGGCTGAACGCCGGCAACGGCGTCGAAGACGGCGACAGCGCCATCGAGGACGCGCAGGCAGCGCTCGACCTCGGCGGTGAAGTCAACGTGGCCCGGGGTGTCGATGATCTGGATGCGGTAATCCTTACCGTCCTTGTTCCAGAAGCACGTGGTAGCAGCGGAGGTAATGGTTACGCCGCGCTCCTGCTCCTGAACCATCCAGTCCATGGTGGCAGCGCCCTCATGGACCTCACCGATCTTGTGGGTCTTACCGGTGTAGTAAAGAATACGCTCGGTCGTGGTGGTCTTACCAGCATCGATGTGGGCCATGATGCCGATGTTACGGGTATCGGAAAGCTTGTACTTAGGCTTAGCCATGTTAGTTCCTTACCTTAACTTACCAACGATAGTGAGAGAACGCGCGGTTGGCCTCGGCCATCTTGAAGACGTCCTCACGCTTCTTGACGGAAGCGCCCAGGCCGTTGGAAGCGTCGAGGATCTCGTTGGCGAGACGCTCGGCCATGGTCTTCTCCTTGCGAGCGCGGGAGAAGTTGACGATCCAGCGGATGCCCAGAGCGGTGGAACGACGGGAGTTGACCTCCATCGGGACCTGATAGGTAGCGCCACCGACACGCTTGGGCTTAACCTCGAGCGTGGGCTTGACGTTGTCCATAGCCTTCTTGAAGGTAGCGAGAGCGTCGCCGCCCTCGGACTTCTCGGCAACGATCTCGAAAGCGGTGTAAACGATGCGCTCAGCGGTGGCCTTCTTGCCGTCAAGAAGGACCTTGTTGATGAGCTGAGTCACCAGGCGGTTGTTGTAAACGGCGTCAGGCTGAACCTCACGACGATTAGCTGCTGCACGACGCGGCATGTGAAATCTCCTTAAGTGTCTACCGTGCGGCGCTTAGGCGGCACACGGCGAAAGTATCAAAACGTTATCTGGCTTATTTAGCCTTGGGGCGCTTAGCACCGTACTTGGAACGGGCCTGCATACGGTTCTGGACCGGAGCAGCGTCGTAGGCGCCACGGATGACGTGATAACGGACACCAGGGAGGTCACGGACACGACCGCCGCGGACGAGCACGATGGAGTGCTCCTGCAGGTTGTGGCCCTCACCCGGGATGTAGGCGGTAACTTCGATGCCGTTGACGAGGCGAACACGGGCAACCTTACGAAGAGCCGAGTTCGGCTTCTTGGGGCTCGTGGTGAAGACGCGGGTGCACACGCCGCGCTTCTGTGCGTTGTGCTGCAGAGCAGCGTTCTTGGACTTCTTGGGCACGGAATGGCGGCCCTGGCGAACCAGCTGGTTAATAGTAGGCAAAGCGTACTCCTTCTCGAATGATTCCAGCTTTCTGTAAAGTGCAACGGCTTGAATCGAGGGGTCAGCATCCCCCTACGAAACACGCAGTTCGATAGGATACGTGGCGTTAGCTGTGCCGTCAACAGACCACGCCGCCGGGCGTATCCTAAAATAGGCACATTTCCGCAAAGCCTACACAAAGTGGAATCCCCTGCTGTGCGCGGGGGCGGATTCCCGGGCAGGGCGGCACAGGGGTTAAGTTTGCTGCTCTACAGTCCTGGCTCGCACGGAGGCCACATTAAGTGGCCTCCGGCTCGTGCGGAACTCGCGACAAACTTAACCCCTGTGCCGCCCGGTCCGGGAATCCGACGTACTCGTCGGGGCAACGCTACCTGCCAAAAAGGGACAGGTTTATTTTTGTCGGTTTTATCTGGGGAAACATCGCGCTCCAGTGACGACCCGCTCCCGTCTGTCGCATGGAAATCGGCTGCGTTTTCGGAAGTATGCGGCAAATTTTGGACTTGCCGAGCACATCGGGGTTTTTCGATAACAAACCCGCAGGTAGATGGCTTGGGCATATCGGGTGTGGTCGGGCATTCGGGAATTTGCCGCATACTTCCGAAAATCAGACGGATATCGCTCAATTCAACCGCCTATTTAACGCAAAATAGGCCGCTTCCCCTAGCGGAAAGCGGCCTCAGATCTTACGAATAGACGATGGTAAAGGGTTCCGACGTTTCGGCGCCCCCTGTTGAAGTGTAGCGTGTGCCCTCAAGCGTTACTGAGACCACTTGGTCGACATCAATCAACTTCGTTGGCACCCAGATGTTCTCTCCGCTATTGCGCGCATAAGAAAAATATAAGTTGAACACCCCTGCGTCGTCATCTTCGATAATCTGCTCCGATCCATCCTTGTAGGTGACGGTCAGTTTATGATCAACTGCTTCATAGCCCAGATCATCGATATGCGTCTGAATGGAAAACGGACTGATCTCGAGAGGCAAATCATCGGAGTGAAGTTCCTTGGTATCGACGTATGTTCCGACGCTAAACTCGGGCGTCGATGCTTCGAACAGTTTCGCATCCTCACCTTCGCCCTCGGTCCACTGGATATTCCAGGTGACCGCATTTTGCAAACCTCGCTCGCGATCCATAGAGGCAAAGTACATCGTGCCATTAATGACAGTATCGCTTGATGTGTCTTTATCAATTGTGCAGCGTGTATCAGCCCATTCCTCGCCGAACTTCATGTCGGGCGTGCCGATGCCCTGTTCTTCTTCACCATAAAGAACAAGTTCGCCAATCTCTGCTGCCGGCTTGTAGTAGTTAACACCATTCGGATTGGACAACGTAAAAGTCACGGCGCCGCAACCGTTTTGGTCGATTGCCATTTCATGGATATCGAGCGTGTAACCGTTACCTTCGACGGAGAGATTAACCTCCTGGACCGCACCCTCCAGGCTTTGGGGCGCGGTGCCATCACCAAATTCTCTGGTGTAGGTATATTTAGTCCCCGACGAGCCGCCATTGGTCCAGGTAATGGAATCCCCGTTGCCGTGATTTCCCCAGGCTGAGGCAAAATAGCTGGAATTGATAACGGCGTAGGCGACCCCTCCGGTCGCCAGCACTCCGACAAGACACCCGATTACGGCAACGTACAGAGGCTTTGCGTGACCCTTTCGACGGAGGGGCTCGCCAGCAGCTGCATTAAGAACGCGATCGGCAAGATCGCTATCGGCTTGGACGGACTCGAAGGCTTGCTTGATTTGATTGGATTTCACGGTCGCTCTCCTCCAGGATGAACTTAAGCTTTGATCGGCCGCGCGCTAAACGCGTTCGGACGGTCGCGGCCGGCACATGCAATAACTCGGCAATCTCTGAGGTCGAAAAGCCTAGATAGTAATAGAGCACGATGGGAATTCGGAATCGTTCCGGAAGTCGCATGACGTCGAGTAGGACATCCTTGGTCTCATCCTGTGCCGTCGAGAGCGAATCGGTCAGGCTCTCAATATCCTCCACGCGCCTCCATGGCTTTCGAAAGAGCGATTTGCACTCGTTGATTGTGACCCGAATGAGCCAACGGCGAAGGTGTTCCCAGCTTTCAAAATGGCCATCACTTTTGAGCAGCTTAAGAAAGACATCTTGAGCGACATCATCGGCGTCGGCACGATCGCGCAGATACGTCAATGCGATCCGAAATACGACATCCCGGTGATCTTCAACCGCCTGTCTAAAAGCTTGTTCTTCCATAATCACCTCCCGGTGACGTTGATGGTTCTTGATGAGGTCCTCACCATAGATACGCTTTGGCGAGACGAAATGTTTCAAATTCAAGCAGGAAAAACCTACCAAAATAAACCTGTCCCTTATTGGCGGGTTTACAAAAAAGACCCGCTTCCCTGTTGGGAAACGGGTCTTTGGAAGGGCGGTTAACGTACTAGGAAGTTACTCCTCGTCGTTGTCCTTGGCCTCTTCGGCGTCGTCGGTGTCCACGAGCTGGTTGAGCAGCTCGTCGAGGGAAGCCATGTCCTCGTTGATGGCACCGTTGGCGGGAGCCTTCTTGTCGTCGATCGGGGCGCCCAGGAGCTCCTCGTCCTCGTCGGCGTGATGCGTCGGAGCAGCGGAGGTGCCCAGCAGGATGTCGTCCGGACCGTCGGGGCTAAAGACCATCTGCAGCAGCTGCGAGAGGTCTTCCTCGTCGGCAACGTCGTCGTTGTTCTCGAGGATGTAGAGCAGGTCGTGGGCCTCGAGACCGTCACGGAGCTCCTCGATCGCCTTGGCACCGATACCATCGATGCGCAGCAGGTCCTCCTCGGACTTACCGACCAGGTCGCCGACCGTCTCGATGCCGACCTCGCTGAACTTGTTGGTCCAGCGCTGCGACACGCCGAGGTCGTCGAACAGGTACAGGCGAGCCTTCTCGGCGGAGATGGTGTGGCCGTTGCGGGTGAACGAACCGTCAGCACCACCGAACTCGTCGTAGCCAGCCCAGTCGAGCTGCTGCGGGAGCTGCTCGTCCAGGTCCTTGAGCTCCACAGGGGCCCACTCGGGCAGCGACTTGGCGTTGGGCGAAGCCGGGCCGTCGATGTCCACGTAGCCGTCGGCCGTGCGATACGTCAACTTGGCGTTGGCGTACGGCTTGAGGCCGGTACCAGCCGGGATCTTCTTACCGACGATGACGTTGGACTTAAGGTCGAGCAGGTGGTCGACCTTGCCCTCGATGGCAGCCTCGGTAAGGACGCCAGCGGTACGGATGAACGAAGCGCTCGACAGCCAGGAGTCGATGTTGGACGCGACCTTGAGCGTACCCAGGATGACGGGCTCGGCCACGGGAGCCTGACCGCCCAGACGGGCAACGCGCTCGACCTCGTCGGCGAACTCGTAGCGGTCGACGTACTGACCAAGCAGGTACTTGGAGTCGCCGGGGTTGGTGATCTGAACGCGACGCAGCATCTGACGTGCGAGCACCTCGATGTGCTTGTCGTTCAGGTCGACGCCCTGGCTGGTGTAGACGTCCTTAACGCTCTCGACGAAGGTGTGCATCGTCGACTCGATATCGGTCAGCTTACGCAGGTTGCGGAAGTTGACGAAGCCCTTGGTGATCTGGTCGCCGGCGCGAACCTCGCAGCCGTCCTCGATCTCGGGCATGAAGCGCACCGAAGCGGGGACGCGACGCTCGTCGAGGACACGGGTGTGATCCTCGGAGTCGGTGAGCGTCAGCACGTACTCGGACTTCTCGGGCTTAATCGAGAGGTGACCGGAGTACGGAGCCAGCTCGGCCTCGCGACCCAGAATCTTCTCGTTGACGTTGCCAACGATATCGAACATACGGCTGACCGTAGGCAGACCCTGCGTAATATCGTCGACGCCAGCGACGCCGCCGGAGTGAATGGTACGCATCGTAAGCTGCGTACCGGGCTCGCCGATGGACTGGGCGGCAATAATGCCGACGGCAGTACCGATAGCGACCGGACGACGGGTGGAAAGATCCCAGCCGTAGCACTTCTGGCACACGCCGTACTTGGAGCGGCAGGTGAGCAGTGCGCGAAGGGTGACCTTCTTGAGGCCGGCATCGACCATCTTCTGGATGTCGGCGACCTTCTCGATGTAACCGTCCTGCTCAAAGAGCACGGTGCCATCGGGAGCCACGACGTCCTCAATGAAGCAACGGCCGACGAGGTCGGTGTTGAGATCGGTGGTGCCGGGGATGATGAGGTTGTAGGTGACGCCCTCGTGCGTACCGCAGTCCTCCTCGCGGACGATGACGTCCTGGGCCACGTCGACCAGACGACGGGTCAGGTAACCAGAGTCCGAGGTGTGGGATGCGGTATCGACCAGGCCCTTACGGGCGCCGTAGGTCGAAATGAAGTACTCGAGCGGCAGCAGGCCCTCGCGGAAGTTCGCCTTAATGGGAAGGTCGATCGTCTCGCCGGACATGTCTGCCATCAGGCCACGCATACCGCCGAGCTGACGCAGCTGGGTCTTAGAACCACGGGCGCCGGAGTCGGCCATCATGTACAGCGGGTTCTCCTCGTCGAACATGTCGAGCATGAGCGCTGCAACCTTGTCGGTACAAGCGGTCCACTCGTTAACGACTTCGATGTGGCGCTCCGTCTCGTTGATGAAGCCCTCCTCGAAGTACTCGTTGATCTGGTCGACGTTGGCCTGGGCGCGGTCGAGCAGCTCCTGCTTCTCATCAGGGATGAGAGCGTCCCACACCGAGATGGTGAGGCCGGCGCGGGTAGCGTAGTGGAAGCCGGAGTACTTGATGGCGTCGAGGATCGGGCCAACCTTAGCCTCGGGGTAACGATCGCAGCAGTCAGCAACCAGCTTGGCCACGTCGCCCTTGACCATCTTGTAGTTCATGAACTCATAGTCTTCGGGCAGGCACTGGCGGTTGAAGATGATGCGGCCGATGGAGGTCTCGAAGCGCGCGGTCTTGTTGCCGGTGACGTCGTAGTCGACGAACTCGTTCTTGCCGTTCTTGACGCGGAAGATACGGGTGCCGTCCTCGTTGATGACATTGGCGTTCTCGGCGGACACGCGGACCTGGATCTTGGCCTGCATGTCGACCTCGGAGCGGCAGTCATAGGCGTGCAGCGCATCGTCGAAGCTCGAGAACACGTGGTTCTCGCCCGGCAGACCGTCGCGGACCTGGGTCAGGTAGTACACACCGATGATCATGTCCTGCGAGGGGATGTTGACCGGCTTGCCGGATGCCGGCGAGCGCAGGTTGTTCGCAGAGAGCATGAGCACGCGGGCCTCGGCCTGAGCCTGGCTGGACAGCGGCACGTGGACAGACATCTGGTCGCCGTCGAAGTCGGCGTTGAAGGGCGAGCAGACCAGCGGGTGCAGGTGGATAGCCTTGCCCTCGACCAGCACCGGCTCAAAGGCCTGGATGGACAGACGGTGCAGGGTCGGTGCACGGTTGAGCAGCACGACGCGGCCGTCGATGACCTCTTCGAGGATGTCCCACACAAAGGTGGCACCGCGGTCGATAGCGCGCTTGGCGCCCTTGATGTTTTCGACCTTGCCAAGCTCGACCAGGCGCTTCATGACGAAGGGCTTAAAGAGCTCCAGAGCCATGGTCTTGGGCAGACCGCACTGGTGCAGCAGCAGCTTGGGGTCGGTAACGATTACCGAACGGCCGGAGTAGTCGACACGCTTACCGAGCAGGTTCTGACGGAAGCGACCCTGCTTGCCCTTGAGGGCCTCGGCGAGCGACTTGAGCGGGCGACCGCCACGGCCAGAGACCGGGCGACCACGACGGCCGTTGTCGAACAGGGCGTCCACGGACTCCTGGAGCATGCGCTTCTCGTTGTTCACGATGATCGCGGGAGCGTCCAGATCGAGCAGGCGCTTGAGTCGGTTGTTACGGTTGATCACGCGACGATACAGATCGTTGAGGTCGGACGCGGCGAAGCGACCGCCGTCGAGCTGGACCATCGGGCGCAGATCGGGCGGAATGACCGGGATGACGTCCAGGATCATGTTCGCGGGGCTGTTGCCGCCCTTCAGGAAGGCGTCAACGACCTCGAGGCGCTTAACGGCCTTCTCGCGCTTCTGCTTCTGGGAGTCCTCGTCGGCGATGATGGCCTTGAGCTTCTCGGCCTCGGAAGGCAGGTCGATGGCAGCGAGCAGGTCGCGGACGGCCTCGGCACCCATGCCACCCTTAAAGTACATGGAGTAGTAGCGGGTCATCTCGCGGAACAGCGGCTCATCGGAGATGAGGTCGCGCTCGGTGAGCTTCATGAAGGCGTTGAAGGCGTCCGTGCGGAGCTGCTTCTCGTCCTTGCACTCCTCCTCGATGTCGACGATGCCGGAGGCGATCTCCTCGGGGGTCAGCGGCTCCTCATCGGAGAACTCGTCAAAGTTCTCGGGGTTGCCCTGCTCCTTGAGAGACTCGATCTGGCGGGCGCACTCGGCATCGATCTCTTCCAGATCGGCGGCGAGCTCCTCGCGCAGGTCGTCAGCGTCGGCCTCGCGAGCCTCGTAGTCAACCTCGGTGATGATGTAGCTGGCAAAGTACAGTACCTTCTCGAGGTCCTTGGACTTGATGTCGAGCATACGGCTCATCGGGAAGCTCGTCGGGCTCTTGAAGTACCAGATGTGGGACACGGGAGCGGCGAGCTCGATGTGGCCCATGCGGTCGCGACGCACCTTGGCCGAGGTGACCTCGACGCCGCAGCGCTCGCAGACGATGCCCTTAAAGCGGATGCCCTTGTACTTGCCGCAGGAGCACTCCCAGTCCTTGGCGGGACCGAAGATCTTCTCGCAGAACAGGCCGTCCTTCTCGGGCTTGAGGGTACGGTAATTGATGGTCTCCGGCTTCTTGACCTCACCGTGCGACCAGGAACGGATCTGGTCGGCGGAGGCAAGGGAGATCTTTACCGAGTCAAAATCAGTAGCTTCGAAATCTGCCACAGTCAACTACTCCTTATCAGTGGTCGTGGCGGCGACAGCCTCGGGTGCCTCGGCGGTCTCGGCGTCCTGGGCCTCGACGTCGGCGTCAACGCCGGCAAGCGCAGCCAGGTCGTCGAGAGCAGAGGTCTCCTCGGCGGTCACAGGGGCGGAGGCGTCCTCGTCTGCATCGTGCATGGGCTCGATGTCCAGTGCGAGGGAGCGGATCTCCTTGACGAGAACCTTGAAGGACTCGGGGATACCCGGGACCGGGACGTTCTCGCCCTTGACGATGGACTCGTAGGTCTTGACGCGGCCCACGGTATCGTCGGACTTGACGGTCAGAATCTCCTGCAGGACGTTGGAAGCACCGTAAGCGTACAGTGCCCAAACTTCCATCTCGCCGAAGCGCTGGCCGCCGAACTGGGCCTTGCCGCCCAGAGGCTGCTGGGTAACCAGGCTGTAAGGGCCGGTCGAACGGGCGTGGATCTTGTCGTCGACCATGTGGCCGAGCTTGAGGATGTAGGACGTACCCACGGTAATGGGCTCGCGGAACTCCTCGCCGGTGCGGCCGTCGAACAGACGGGTCTTGCCGCGCTCGTCAAGCTGGGTGACAAACTCGGGACGCATGTGATCGCCAAAGGCAGCGGTGGCCTTGTTGAGCATGTTCTTGTTGGCGCGACGGATGACCTCGGCGATCTCGTCCTCCTTGGCGCCGTCGAAGACGGGCGTCGCGGTGAAGAACGGACCGGGGATGTACTTGTCGGAGTCGGCCTGCTCGGTATCCCAACCGCAGGCAGCAGCCCAGCCAAGGTGGCACTCGAGCAGCTGGCCGACGTTCATACGCGAAGGAACGCCCAGCGGGTTGAGGATGACGTCGATCGGGGTACCGTCAGCCATGTAGGGCATGTCCTCGACCGGCAGAACGTTACAGATAACACCCTTGTTGCCGTGGCGGCCGGCGATCTTATCGCCCTGCTGGATCTTACGACGCTGGGCGACGTAGACGCGCACCTGCTCGTTGACGCCGGGGGCCAGGTCGTCACCGTTCTCGCGGCTAAAGCGGACGACGTCGATGACGCGGCCGTAAGCGCCGTGAGGCATCTTAAGGGAGGTGTCGCGGACGTCGTGGGCCTTGGCACCGAAGATGGCGCGCAGCAGGCGCTCCTCGGCGGTCAGTGCGCTCTCGCCCTTGGGCGTGACCTTGCCGACCAGGATGTCGCCAGGGCCGACCTCGGCGCCGATGCGGATGATGCCGTCCTCGTCGAGGTTGGCAAGCATGTCCTCGGAGAGGTTCGGGATCTCGCGGGTGATCTCCTCGGGGCCGAGCTTGGTGTCGCGGGCGTCGATCTCGTGACGGGTAATGTTGATGGTCGTCAGCAGGTCCTCGGCCACCAGGCGCTCGGACACGACGATACCGTCCTCGTAGTTAAAGCCTTCCCACGGCATGTAGGCCACGGTGAGGTTCTGGCCCAGTGCGAGCTCGCCGTGATCGGTCGAAGGACCGTCGGCCAGAGGCTCGCCCTGCTCAACGGTGTCGCCGACGCGCACGAGCGGACGGTGGTTGATGCAGGTGGACTGGTTGGAGCGCTGGTACTTGGCCAGGTGATACTCGTCCATGCCGCCGGCATGCTTGACGATGATCTTGGCGGCGTCGGCAAAGATGACCTCGCCGGCGTTCTTGGCCAGGGTGACCTCGCCGGAGTCCAGAGCGGCGCGACGCTCCATGCCGGTACCGACATAGGGAGCGGCGGGGTGAACCAGCGGCACGGCCTGACGCTGCATGTTGGCGCCCATGAGCGTACGCTTGGCGTCGTCGTGCTCCAGGAACGGAATCAGCGTGGCTGCGACGGAGAGCATCTGACGCGGCGAGACATCCATGTAGTCGACGTCCTCGACGGGCACGTCGGCGGGGGCGCCGAAGGAGCCGTCGAAGTCGCGGGTACGGGCGATCACGGTGTGCGGGCGGACGATCTTGCCCTCGGCATCGGTCGTGATGAACTCGTTGGTCTTGGGATCGAGCGGCGTGTTGGCCGGCGCGATGACGTGCTTCTCTTCCTCGTCGGCGGTCATCCAGTCGATCTGGTCGGTGGCAACGCCGTTCTCGACGCGGCGGAACGGGGCCTCAATGAAGCCGTACTCGTTGACGCGGGCGTAGAGGGCGAGCGAGCCGATCAGGCCGATGTTGGGGCCTTCGGGGGTCTCGATCGGGCACATGCGGCTGTAGTGCGAGTTGTGAACGTCGCGGACGGCCGTCGGCACGTTGGTGCGGCGGCTGGAGCCGGACTTGTGGCCGGCAAGACCGCCAGGGCCGAGTGCGGACAGACGGCGCTTGTGGGTCAGACCGGTCAGGGGGTTCGCCTGGTCCATGAACTGCGAGAGCTGCGAGGAACCGAAGAACTCCTTGATGGAGGCCACGATCGGGCGGATGTTGATGAGCGACTGCGGGGTGATCTCGTCGATGTCCTGGGAGCTCATGCGCTCACGGACGACGCGCTCCATACGGCTCATGCCGATACGGAACTGGTTAGCGACGAGCTCGCCGACGGTACGGATGCGGCGGTTGCCGAAGTGGTCGATATCGTCGACCTTGAAGCCCTGCTCGCCGGCAGCGAGGGACAGCAGGTAACGGAGGGTGGCGACGATATCCTCGTCGGTGAGCACCGTGACCTCTTCCTCGGTGGTGAGGTTGAGCTTCTTGTTGACCTTGTAACGACCGACGCGGGCCAGATCGTAGCGCTGCGGGTTAAAGAGCAGGCCCTCGAGCAGGCTGCGGGAAGCGTCCACGGTGGGAGGCTCGCCCGGGCGCAGGCGACGGTAGATCTCGATGAGGGCGTCCTCGCGAGTGAGGGCGGTGTCGCGCTCCAGGGTGCGCTTGATCACATCGGAGTTGCCGAGCAGCTCGATGATGTCGTCGTTGGTGACGGCGATGCCCAGGGCGCGCAGGAACATCGTGGCGCTCTGCTTGCGCTTACGGTCGATGGAGACCATGAGCTGGTCGCGCTTGTCGACCTCAAACTCAAGCCAGGCACCGCGGGACGGAATGATCTGGGCCTTGTAGATCTGCTTGCCCGAATCCATCTCGGAGCTGTAGTACACGCCCGGGGAACGGACGAGCTGCGAGACGACGATACGCTCGGTACCGTTGATGATGAAGGTGCCCTGATCGGTCATCATGGGGAAGTCACCCATAAAGACGAGCTGCTCCTTGATCTCGCCGGTCTCCTTGTTGGTGAGACGGACGTCGGTCAGAAGCGGAGCCTGATAGGTCATATCCTTCTCGCGGCACTCCTCGACGGTGTGCGCGGGGTCGCCGAACTGATGCTCGCCGAAGGTAACCTCGAGAACATGGTTCTGGCTCTGGATGGGGCTGGATTCCTTGAACGCCTCACGAAGACCCTCGTCCTTAAAACGCTCAAAGGATTCCCTTTGAACAGAGATAAGGTTGGGGAGCTCCATGGCCTCCGGGATTTTCCCGAAGCTGACGCGCTTGCGCTCAGTGGCAGTGTATGCGTAGGTCACCAGGTTTTTCCTCCTTCACGGAAATGCTCGGTGGGTTGGCGAGGCATAGCTTCGCCAGTTATCGCAACCTAATAGTTTATCAGGTACCGACCGTTGAGCAAGAAAAGCCTTGACGCGATTGAGTTTTTGGAGTAGCAAAGATTTTCGACAGAAAAGATGCAGGTAGATATAGGTGCATCGAACAGGTGTTCATATATTTTCTGTGAACGAGACTGCTGATGCGAGCCGCTGAATGGCGGAATGGCGGTGAGGGTTAATCAGGCGGAAACTGCATCCCGTTTTGAGGCCTCGAACTGGGATGCAGCTTTCGCTTGAGCCCTGTTTAGGAACCGCATCCCATTCTGAGCCGATATTCCGGGTCGCACTTTCCGGAACAGCCCCGTCGGGGAAACTGCATCCCAGTTTGAACCAGCATTCCGGGATGTACTTTCCGCTAGGGGCCCCAACCGGAAAGCGCATCCCAGAATTCAACCAAATAGCGGGACGCACTTTCCGGAGCCGAACAGCAGCGCACATAAAAACGGGTGCAGACCGAAGTCCGCACCCGTAAATGTCGATGCCCAAAGGCTTATTTGCGCATCAAGCCGCCGCGCTCGTCGATGGCGTCCCAGAAGGCGCTAGCGAAGCGAGGGTCGCTTGCAGCCATGAGGGCGTTGGTGGCCATCCAGCCAGAGGGCGTACCGGTGTCGTAGCCCGACAGCGGGTCGATGACGACGGCGTACATGGCCTCGCGGTCGAGCGAACGGGCCATGGCGTCGGTGAGCTGGATCTCGCCGCCCTTGCCGGCCTGCTGATCGGCGAGCAGGTCCATGACCAGCGGGCTCAGCAGGTAACGACCGACGATGTACAGGTTGGACGGAGCCGCCTCAGGAGCGGGCTTCTCGACCAGACCGCCGATGCGCCAAACGGCACCGGGCTCGTCGTCGGCAACGTCCTCGGCGCCCTCGAGGGCACCAACGCGCTCGCCGGCGATAACGCCGTAACGGCTGACTTCCTCGGGAGAGCACGCGGCAACGGCGATAACGGAAGCGCCGCCGTGCTCCTTAGAGACGGCGAGCATCTTGTCGCAGATGTCGCGGTTAGGCACAACGTAGTCGCCCAGAAGAACCAGGAAGTTCTCCCCTGCCACCGCGTCGGCGGCAGAGCGAATGGCGTGACCGAGGCCCTTGGGCTCGTACTGATAGCGGAAGTCGACCGGCATGCCGCCCGCATGGGCAACGGCATCGGCGTAAGCATCCTTGCCGCGCTCGCGCAGCAGGTTCTCGAGCGAGCGATCGGGCTGGAAGTAGCTCAGCAGCTCGGGCTTACCGGGAGAGGTGACGATAATGGCATCGTCGACCTCCTCGGGGTCGAGCGCCTCCTCAACGACATACTGGATGACCGGCTTGTCGAGTACCGGCAGCATCTCTTTAGGCGTGCACTTGGTGCCAGGCAGAAAACGCGTGCCCAGACCGGCGGCGGGGATGATTGCCTTCATGTTATTCAAGGATCCTTTCGCAGGCGCGCATGCGCCCTGTGCGTGCGGCACGGCGGCCGCAGACCAAATTGCGATACCGAAGTATCTTACCGCCGGGAGCAGGCGCAGCCGTAAGGCAAACGCAATTCTTCAGCAGGTCAACGCAAATAATTGCACGAATGGCGCAATTTTATCGCCCAACGGTATCGGCCCCAAAGCAACGCCAACGACGGCAATTTGCATGCCGGGCAAACGAAGCCGAGGGGTCTAAACAAAAAAGACGGGGCCCGCAATGCGAACCCCGTCTGCAAAGAAATCTGGCGAGAAAGCCTGATTACTTGAGGGTGACAGCAGCGCCAGCAGCCTCGAGCTTCTCCTTGGCAGCCTCGGCGTCCTCCTTCTTGGCACCCTCGAGAACAGCCTTGGGAGCGCCCTCGACGACCTCCTTGGCCTCCTTCAGGCCAAGGTTGGTGAGCTCACGAACGGCCTTGATGACCTGGATCTTGTTGTCGCCGAAGCCCTCGAGCACGACGTCAAACTCGGTCTTCTCCTCGGCCTCAGCAGCGCCAGCAGCAGGAGCGGCGACAACAGCGGCAGGAGCAGCGGCGGAAACGCCGAAGGTGTCCTCGATAGCCTTGACGAGCTCGGAAGCCTCGAGAAGGGTCATTTCCTTAAGAGCATCGATGATCTCATCGGTGGTAAGCTTAGCCATTTCTAAGTCCTTTCGGTTTCCGTGCGAATGCACGGAGATCAGTTAAAACACGGCGCGGACGCGCCAGGGGTGCGGCGTTGCCGCCGCGGGTGAAAACAGCGACTAGGCTGCCTTCTGCTCGGAGACCTGCTGGATCGAACGAGCGAGACCAGAGGAAACGCCGTTGACGCAGACAGCGATGTCGCGAGCGAAACCGGAGATGAGACCGGCGATCTGGCCGAGAAGCTGATCCTTGGTGGGCAGCTCGGCGATAGCCTTAACATCATCAGCGGAAACGGCCTTGCCGTCGGAGATACCGCCCTTGATCTCAAGGACGCCCTTGGACTTAGCGGAGAAGTCCTTAAGGGCCTTAGCGGCCTCGACCGGCTCGGTCTCGTAGAACACATAAGCGACGGGGCCGGCGAGAATCTCGTCGAGCTCGGGCTGCTCCTGGTTCTTGAGAGCGATCTTGACCAGGTTGTTCTTGTAGACCTTCATCTCGGCGCCGCACTCGCGAAGCTGATGACGCAGCTCCTGAGCCTGCTTAACCGTCAGACCGTTGTAGTTGACGACGAACAGACCGGCGTTCTCGGCGATACGGGACTCGATCTCTGCAACCTTGTCGATTTTGTACTGCTGGGGCATGAATTACACCTCCTCGAATTCTTTCCGGGCACGGTCCGCCACAAGGACGTGACGGGGGCATGTCCAAAAAGAAAGCCCCCGCGCTGCATGAGCGACGGGGGCGAGAAGACATATCTACTCGACCACCTCGGCTGGCGGGATGTCCCATTAAGCTCGCGGGCAAAGCCCGTTTGCGCCGGCTGTCTCTGGCAGCGGATTCGTGCGTGAACCGAAAGTATTATGGCGGGGACCCCGGCGTCGGTCAACGGAAACCCTGGCTGCACACAATTCCACCATCTCGGTCGCGCCGCCAGAGGCCGGGCGCAAGCTTTTCGCTCGGTCAGGTCCTGGGCTCGCACGAAGAGCACATTAAGTGCTCTTCGGCTCGTGCGGAATCTACGAAAAGCTTGCGCCCGGCCTCTGGCGGCGCGACCTGTGTTGACTTTGGGGCAGCCAGGGTTTCCGTTGAGCGACGCCCCCACTCATAATGCTTAGGTCGGTGGGCTGATGGGTTGGGTCCCTGATGGCTATAGAGTTGAGACGAAGGTGGACAGGCGGCGGAGGCCTTCGTCCAGGTCTTTGTCGGAAACGCAGTAGCTTAGGCGGATGTGGTTTTCGGTGCCGAAGCAGTTTCCGGGGACTAGGGCTACGTTGGCTTCTTTGATGGCTTTGATACAGAAATCCTCGCTTGTTAGGCCGAACTTTTTGATGCTCGGGAAAGTGTAGAAGGCTCCTGCGGGTTCTACTACGTCCAAGCCCATGGCGTCTAAGGCTGCGAGGACTCGTTTGCGGCGGGCTCGGTAGACTTCGAGCATGGGGGTTGGGTCGACGGTGAGGGCTCGGGCTGCTGCGTCCATTTCGAAGGAGACGGCGCTCGACACTAAGTATTGGTGGGCTTTGGCAATCTCGGCGATGACGGGGGCCGCGGCTGCGAGCCAGCCCAGGCGCCAGCCCGTCATGGCCCAGGGCTTGGAGAAGCTCTCGATGACGACCGTCTGCTCGCGCAGCTCTGGATGGCGTTGGGCAAAGCGCTCGTAGCCGTCAACATAGACGAGACGGTTGTAGACGTCGTCGCAGATTACGTAGATGCCCGTCTGCTCTGCCACGCGCGCCACGGCGTCGAGCGATGCCGCGTTGAGGATGCAGCCCGTGGGGTTGTTGGGCGAGCAGATGACGATGGCCTTGGTCGCCGGGGTCACACAGGCGCGAAGCGCTTCCTCGTCGATCTGGAATTGCGCGGGCTCCGTATCCAAAAAGACCGCCTTGGCGTGGTTGGCCACGACGATGCTCTCGTATAGGCCAAAAGCCGGCGCGGGGATAATGACCTCGTCGCCGGGGTTGAGCATAGCCATAAACGTGGCCGACAGGGCCTCGGTCGCACCGTCCGTGAGGATGACCTCGTCAGCCGAAAACGAAAGGCCTGCGTCTTCCATATAAGCAGACAGTGCCTCGCGCAGGGCGGGGCGGCCGTTGTTGGGCGGATAGTGTGTGTCACCGCGATTGAGCGATGCCGTCACCTCGGCGCTGATCACGTCGGGCGTGGGAAAATCGGGCTCGCCGAGCGCAAGCGCAATGCATCCCGGATGCTGGGCAGCGAGCGCGTTGATTCGGCGGATGCCGGAAGGCTTGAGCGTGGCAAGCGAGGTATTCATGGGCAGACGCATGGCATTCCTTTCGTAAGGGTTGCACTAGGATAGCGCGCCGTCCGGCCAACAGACGGTGTAACCTAAACGGAAACGGACTGGAAAGGAGGCGGCATGGAGGTGACCGCGCGCGGCGATGCACCAAAAACGCTGCAAACCATCGCGTATATCAGCGTTCCCGATAGCGCCGATCTTGAGTTTTTGCTTTGGGACCTGCAGGATGCCATCGCGGCATATGCGCGGCTTTCCGGCACCACGCACCCCAGCCCGGTTGATTTAAAGGCTGATGATGCCGATGCCGCCGTCGATGGCATTGTGCTCGCCGTTGATGATGCATTTGATGATGAAGCGATGACGGCTGTCGAGCAGATACTCGATCGCCTTAAGAATACAGACGCGCGCGCCTATGTCATCGTCCAGGCCCTGTCCAAAAACACCAAGCAGGCGGACGAAGCCCTCGACCGCCTGTATCGGGCATGTCTTCTACGCGATCTGCCGTGGTGCGACGGCGTTGTCGTCTGTGCCGGCAGCGACATTGCGGCTCTTCGTCACTCACCGCGCATGGGACTCCTGCGACGGCCATTTTCCGAAGCCATGGACAAGCTGGTAGGCGCCATTCGCATGGGCTGCTCTATTGAGCATGCGCAGCTGCTCGGCGGCGGCAATGCCGGTAGCGGCGAGGCGGACGGCATGGTGCGCGCCAAACCCGCTCTGCCCGCACCGATCTGGCATGCCATCATCAAACACCTCGGCAGCCGCTCCCAATCAAATATCTAGATTACAGAGCACCCCAGTCTACAGCCTCGCCCCAACGCTCAACAAGCCGCTCCAGGCGCCATGCCGCATTGGCGGGACTTGTCGACGGCAGGACGATGGCGGGTAGCCCCGTGCGCTCTTGCAGGTAGCGCTTGTAGAGCCGCCCGGCCGTGCCGCCGTTGCAAACAACGACCTCGACAGGAGCTGCATCGGCAATGCGCTCGATATGCGCCGGCACGACGTTTTTGATACTGGCGTCGCTCGAGCCCTTGATGTCACAGCTCTCGATCACATCCCACAGGGCCACGCCGCCGTTTAGTAGCATGGCCCGTTTGGCGGCAATCGAGGCGTCGAGTGTCGCGGGCTCACCGCTCGCCAAAGGGTCTCCCTCGTTGGGCGGCACGGGCGCACCAAGACACGCGGCCATCACGCGCCAAAACCGGTTCTGGGGGTTGCCATAATAGAAAGCGTTGGCGCGCGAGAGTACCGAGGGGAACGAGCCCAGCACCAAGATGCGCGAGCGCTCGTCGAACACGGGCTCAAACCCATGCTCAATATGCTGATACCCCTCGTCCGGCGCGGCCATGAGTTAGGCCCTCAGCAGATAGCGCACCCCGTAGGGCGCGAGCTCAAGGGAACCCGACAACTCGACCGTGGGCGCATCGTCGGCAAGCAGGTCCACGAAGGAGCCGTTGAGTTCGCCGGCCCCAAAGGTATAGGGCTCGTCTACGGCATTGACCGTCACAAGCACCGTCGCGTCGTCGCAGGCGCGCTCGAACAGCAACTGCTTGTTCTGAATCACCACGTTGCGATAGGCGCCGTAGTTGAGGGCGCGGGCCGCCGCGTCGTTTGCCGAGCGCAGGTGCGCGAGCTGCGTCACAAATGCCGTCAGTTCGTTGGGCGCCGGCTCGTCAAGCGCAGGACGCAGCGCCCAGTCGCCGTCGGGGCCGCCCTTTTCGCCGGCAATCCCCCACTCGCTGCCGTAGTAGACGCACGGAATGCCCGGCATACCAAAGAGCATGCCGTAGGCGGGGCGCAGGCAGGACCTGTCCGTCAGGATGCTCGCCAGGCGCGGCACGTCGTGGTTGTCGACAAACGACAGCAGGTGCTTGCCGCGGTAGATGCACCACGGGTCGCCGCCAAACTGGCGATGCAGCGAGTGAGCGATCTCGAACATGTTGACCGAGTTAAAGCTGGAGTACAGGCCCTTGTAGCACTCGTAGTTGGTACAGGAGTCGAGCATCTCGTCGTTGACGATCTGGTTGTAGTCGCCGTGGAGCGTCTCACCGATCAGCACAAAGTCGGGCTTGAGCTCGCGGGTAAAGGCGTGCAGGCGGCGCATAAAGTCGCGGTCGAGCATGTAGGCGACGTCCAGACGCAGGCCATCGACGCCAAAGACCTCGGCCCAACGACGCACGGATTCGAGCAGATAATCGACCACGGCGGGGTTTTGCAGGTTGAGCTTCACGAGCTCAAAATGGCCTTCCCAGCCCTCGTACCAAAAGCCGTCGCCGTAGCACGAGTCACCGTCAAAGCTAATGTGGAACCAATCCTTGTAAGGCGAGTCCCACTTGCGCTCCTGCACATCGCGGAAGGCCCAAAAGCCGCGACCGACGTGGTTGAAGACGGCATCGAGCACCACGCGGATGCCATGAGCGTGCAGTGTCTCGCACACGGCGGCAAAGTCGGCGTCCCCACCCAGGCGACGGTCGATGTGGCGCAGGCTGCGCGTATCGTAGCCATGGCTGTCGGACTCGAGGGGCGGGTTGATGAGCACAGCGCCAACGCCGAGATTCTGCAGGTACTCAGCCCAGCGGGCGATTTTCATGATGGGGGCATCGGGGTTGACGGCGGCATCGGCTGCCTGGGCGAGCTCATCCTCGGCAACGGGCGCGGCGTTTTCGCGCGAGGCACCGCAAAAGCCCAGCGGATAGATCTGATAGAACGTCGTCTCGTATGCCCACATAGCAACCTCCCGGTAAGCTCAACACAACGACATCCATTGTATGCCCGGCTTGCATCCTCTTCCCCAAAATAAGTTGCGGTGGAATAGTTCCTGCTTGGGCCTTCAGAGGCCTTAAACAGGAACTATTCCACCGCAACTGATGAGGGAACGTGATTAGGCGACAGGCTTTGCGCGGCGGATGGCCGGGAATAGCACCGTGATGGCGAGGATAACGCCCACGACGGCAATCGACCCGCCCGCGAAGCCGATCCAGACGATACCGGGGCCCGAAACCACGGCTCCGCCGATCGCGGTACCCGTGCCAATGCCCAGATTGAACAGGCCCGAGAAGATCGACATGGCGACGGCCGACGAGTCCGCCGGCGTGTACTTGATGAGCTCGGCCTGAAACGCCACATTAAAGGCCGTGGCGCAGCAGCCCCATAGCGCACAAACAGCGAGAACCGCAGCGAGCGACGATGCAGCCGGGCCCATAAGCAGCAAGGCGACCGGCACTCCGGAGAGCGTGATCGCGAGAAACGGGAACCGGTGCCCATCGAACAGCCGGCCGAACAGCCAGCTGCCCACCAAGCCGGAGCAGCCGAACGCCGTCAGCGTCATGGTGATGGCGCTTGCGTCGACATGCGCGACCTGGGCCAGGAAAGGCTCGATATAGCTATAACCCGCGTAATAGCCAGTTGCCATGAACACCGTGACCACATAGAGCGCGATGAGGAACGGGTTCTTGAGCAGCTCGGGCAGCTGCTTGAGCGTAAAACGCTCGCCCGCCGACATGGCGGGAAACACGGTCGCCTGGTAGACGACCGCGACAGCAGACAGCGCTCCGACCACGGCAAACGTCATACGCCAGCCCACGGCCAGGCCAATGGCGCGGCCGAGCGGCAGGCCGAAGATCTGTGCGATGGAAGAGCCCGTGGCGATCATGCTGATGGCGAGCGCCCCATGACGCGTGTCAACCAGACGCGACGCCATGATCGAGGCGACCGACCAGAACACGGCGTGCGCGCAGGCAACCACCAGGCGCGCGCAGACTAAGATGGGATAGGTCGGTGCCAAGGCGGACAGGAACTGGCCCAGCGAGAACACGGCGAGCACGCCGAGCAGCATACGCTTGAACTCAAAGCGCGAAGCAAACACCATGAGCGGCAACGACAGCAGCATGACACCCCAGGCGTAGACCGAGATCATGATGCCCGCCTGGGCCTCGGTGAGCGAGAACGACGCGGCGATGTCGGTCAGTAGGCCGATGGGCATGAACTCCGACGTGTTGAACACGAACGCACAGCAGGTGAGCCCGATGAGCGGGAGCCACTGCTTGAGTGTGATGCCGTCTTGCCTTGCCTGACTCATATATAACGTCTCCAATCATTTTGAGCGGAGGCGATTATATAGCAACGGTCCCGCATCCGTCAGCAACAGATGCGGGACCGCAATCAACTCAATACACAGGGGTTGCGCCGTCAATAAATAACTAAGCCAACCCCAGCAATATGCCCGCTGAATGCACAACAAACGCCACGATCCAGGCGACCGCCACCTGGAACGCGAACACCGCCACGGCGTAACGCCCGCCCAGCTCGCTTTTAACGGCGCCGATGGCCGCCACGCACGGCGGATACAGCAGCGTAAAGACCAAAAACACGTAGGCGGTAAACGGCGAGAACATCGTCGACAGCGCCGCGGGCGAGGTTGTACCCAAAAGCACCGTGAGCGTCGAGATGACGCTCTCTTTGGCAATAAGTCCCGTAACGAGTGCCGTCGACGCGCGCCAGTCGCCAAAGCCGAGCGGCGCCAACACCGGCGCGATGATACTGCCCAGACCGGCAAGCAAGCTCTGTGACTGGTCGGCAACCACGTTAAAGCGGATATCGAACGTCTGCAGGAACCAGATCACGACCGTGGCGGCAAAGATAATGGTGAAGGCCTTGGTAATAAAGTCCTTAGCCTTGTCCCATGCGAGCATCACTGTCGTCTTGACGCTCGGCAGACGATAGTTGGGAAGCTCCATGATAAACGGCACCGGGTCGCCCTTAAACGCCGTGCGGTTGAGCACGAGTGCCGCAATGCAGCCGACCACAATGCCCAGCACATAGAGCGAAACCATGGCGGGGACCGTCGCCTTTGGGAAGAACGCTCCACACAGCAGGCCGTAGACCGGCAGTTTGGCCGAGCAGCTCATAAACGGTGTAAGCATGACCGTCATCTTGCGATCGTGCTCGGACGGCAGAGTTCGCGTCGACATAATGGCCGGCACAGTGCAGCCAAAGCCCACGAGCATGGGGACAAAGCTGCGGCCCGAAAGGCCAAAGCGGCGCAGGACTTTGTCCATAACAAAGGCCACGCGCGCCATGTAGCCGGAGTCTTCCAGAATGGAGAGGAACAAGAAGAGCACGACGATGATCGGCAGAAAGGTCAGCACGCTGCCCACGCCCGTGAGCACACCGTCGACCGCCAGCGAGCGGACCACGTCGTTGGTTCCAAACGCTTTGAGGCCCGCATCGGCCGAGGCAATGACGACCGCAATGCCGTCCTCCATGAGGCCCTGCAACGCGGCGCCGATCACGCCAAACGTCAGCCAAAAGACGAGGCCCATGATGAGGATGAACGCCGGAATGGCCGTGTAGCGCCCGGTCAGGATGCGGTCGATTTTGACGGAACGCACGTGCTCACGGCTCTCGTGCGGCTTGACCACGCAGCGCCCGCACACGTCGCCGATAAAGCTAAAGCGCATGTCGGCCAGCGCGGACAGGCGATCGGTGCCGGCCTCGCCCTCCATCTGGGTAATGATGTGCTCGATGGCGTCGAGCTCGTTGCGGTCCAGGTGAAGCGCCTCTGTTACCAGCTCATCGCCCTCAACCAACTTGGTCGCCGCGAAGCGCACGGGAATGCGCGCCGTTGCGGCATGGTCCTCGATAAGGTTGGCGATGCCGTGGATGCAGCGGTGCAGCGCGCCGTTGTCCGGGCCGTCGGGCGCGCAAAAGTCCAAGCGGCCGGGGCGCTCGCGGAATCGTGCCACGTGCAGGGCATGCTCCACGAGCTCGCCGATGCCCTCGTTGCGGGCGGCGCTAATGGGAACGACCGGCACGCCCAGCAGGCTCTCGAGCAGATTGACGTCCACGGCGCCGCCGTTGGCCGTTACCTCGTCCATCATGTTGAGCGCGATAACCATGGGGCGATCGAGCTCCATGAGCTGCAGCGTCAGATACAAATTGCGCTCGATGTTGGTGGCATCGATGATGTCGATAATCGCATCGGGGTTCTCATCAAGGATGAATTGGCGGCTGACGATCTCTTCGCCCGTGTACGGCGACAGCGAGTAGATGCCGGGAAGGTCGGTGACGCTCGCCTCGGGATGGTTACGGATGGTGCCGTCCTTGCGGTCGACCGTCACGCCGGGAAAATTGCCGACGTGCTGGTTAGAACCCGTCAGCTGGTTGAACAGCGTGGTCTTGCCGCAGTTTTGGTTGCCGGCAAGGGCAAAATGCAGCGGCGCACCCTCGGGCACGGCCGTCTTGGCAGCGCGGGGCGAATACGTCCCCTCGCCCAGTGCCGGGTGTTCCGTCGTGCCGATTGCCGCGTTGACGCGCGGGGCCGTATCCGTGTCGTGGACATCTACGAGCTCAATGCGGGCGGCATCGTCCTTGCGCAGCGTCAGCTCGTAGCCGCGCAGGCGAATCTCGAGCGGGTCGCCCATGGGGGCATACTTCATCATGGTGACTTCGGTGCCCGGCGTTAGGCCCATGTCCAAAATATGTTGTCGGAGTGCCTGGTCGTCCGATGTCACCGATGCGACAACGGCGTCTTTTCCGATCTCGAGCGTATCGAGCCTCACGTCCGTGTTCCTCCCCCGGCGCCCACAGGGCGTTGCATACATGTTTACCATGGCTAACCGTTTGCCACGGCTAACCAATTGTAACCATGCATGATAGCGCGAACGCAGGGCGACGTTCAATTGCCATATTGGTGCAAGGGGGACAGGTTACTTTGCACCAAAGCAATCCGGCAGAAGGGTTCCGGGTCGCAGTTTCCCAAACAGGCCTGTTCCGGAAACCATATCCCGGAATCCGCACTCAAACTGGGACACAGTTTCCCAAGCAAGCCTCTTCCGGAAACTGTGTCCCACCTTGAAGGACAAAACTGGGATGCGGTTTCCGAGGCAAGAAGTCCGGCAATGTTGCGCAACAACGGGCGAGCGTTCGTCCTTAGCATGAGGACAGAAGGAAATGCGCCCGGCCTTCGCGCGGGTACCGGTCGAGGGGAGAATCCATGTTCTGCCGAAATTGCGGATCGAAAATCGAGGACGGGGCCAAGTTCTGCCCCGTGTGCGGAGAGCCCGTCGCCGCCGAATATGAAGCCCCAGTCGAAGCGCAGCCTGACGGCGCAGCGGCCCCGACGGACGAGATGCCGGCCGCGGGCATAAACGCACCAGCCAATGAGGCTGCGCCGGCGCCGGCCAAGGCCAAGCGCTCGAAGAAGCCCCTCGTGATCGCCGCCGTCGTGGCCGCGCTGCTCGCCGCGGGAGGCGGCGCCGGCTACTACTTCGGCGTCTACGCCCCCGAGCAGGCACGGGAGGCGGCAGAGCAGGAGGCGCTCGCGGCCAAGCACGCCGTGCGCTTCAGCGTCTCGGCACAGGGCTGGGACACCTCGGCCGGCGCGAGCAGGCTGCCGGTTCACATCACTGGCAGGGAGGAGCGCGGCAAGAAGGTCGACGCCGTGCGCTACGTTGACAGCGACGGCGAGGGCGTCGAGCTCCGCCGCGGCAGCTACAAGGTGGAGGTCGCCGCCTCCCCCATCGCGGCCGACGGCACGGTCTACGCCGTCCCCGCCGAAAAGCTCAGCATCAAACTGGGCGAGAAGGCAGACGGGAAGAAGGCCGTCGACGCGGGCGACGTGGCACTGGAGCCGGTCGAGGCATCTGAGGTGACCGACGACCAGATAGCCGCGGCGAAGAAGTACGCCGAGGAGGACAAGGGGGCCAAAAAGGCCGGCTTCAACATTGACGCCGAGGCGCTCGCGGCCGCCGCGACCAAGCGCCGCGACGACGCAGTGGCCGCCAAGCAGGCCGAGGAGGAGGCCAGGCGCCAGGCGGAGGAAGAGGCGAAGAAGGCCGAGGAGGCAAAGCGGGCAAGGACGTTTGAGACCGACTACTTTACGATGGTCCTCCCCGACTGGTTCCCCATGGATTGGCTGGAATTCGAAACGACGTCCGACACCCTTACCGCCAATGACGTTAAAGCGCAAGATGTTGCCTCGAAAGCGAACTTTACGGTATACGCAACCGATGGATCGCCGCGCGGCGCAGAGACCGCCTTCTCAAAGACGATTGGAAAGACGTCATCGGGCAAGACTGTAGTGCTGTCCGGCGGGCCTTACTGGGGATATGTTCAGGATGGATACCGCCCGCTTGGGATCAATTATGATTTCACGGGAGAAACGTACTGCAACCTCCTCGCATCCTGCATTACGCTGAAATAGCAGCCTGCCGCCACTCAAAACGATCCGCTCTCCTCCGCCCCCGGTGGATCCGGGACGCGGTTTCCCAAACGGTGCCCTTGCGGAAAGCGTGTCACGTTATTCCCACTCGAAGCGGGTCGCAGTTTCCCAACGGGCCCCCTCGGGGAAACTGCGACCCAGAATTCTGGCTCGAAACGGGATGTGGTTTCCAAATCGAGGCCCTATGGGAAACTGTGTCCCACCTTGAAGGACAAAACTGGGACGCAGTTTCCGGGCCGGGCATCAAAAACAAAGTTGCGGTGGAATAGTTCCTGCCTGGGGCTTCAGCCAGCAAAAACAAGAACTATTTCACCGCAACTTATGAGGGCTGGGAAAATGCCCGCGCTGGCGACAAAATGTCACCTGCGCGGGCTTGGCGGGCACTCCCAAAGGCACGTTACAGAGACCCACATCGGTTATGGAATGCCGAACAGCACCGATAAGCGATGCCCTGCCGGCTTACCAAGCAATGAAGCTTGCCATAGCCTTAGACGATCGGCGCGATGCCGGCAAAGTGCAGATACAGCGAAATGATTGCCACGACAATGACCACTGCCGCGATCAGCTTATCGTGCAGGTGCGGAAGCACCGGCTTACCGCGGCCTCGCTCGCCCAGCATATAGACGGGAATGGCCGGAGCAAAAAGGATCGTCGTAATCATGACGCCCTGGAGACCCGTCGACCACACCAGGAACAATGTGTAGATGAAGCCGAGCGTGCCGAAGAAGCGCGCCTTGCCGACGCTTGGCGCATGCGGCCCGTCCAGATGCTCGTTCTTCCAGCCAATCACCATGTAATAGGCTGCCGAGCACACGTACGGAACCAGGATCGTATTGACTGCGCAGCTATAGAAGAACTGGTAGGTGCTCGCCGCCACATACGAAACAATCAAGAAGAGCTGCGTGATGCCGGAGCTCACGAGGACCGTCACCACCGGGGCGTCGTGCTTGTTCGTCTTGGCAAACGCCAAAGGGAAGGATCCCTGGCGCGCTGCCTCGAACGGCGTCTCGGACGCAATGATGACATAGCCCAGCAGTGCGCCGACCAGCGAAAGGATAACGCCAAGGTTTACGATGGCAGCGCCAACTGGACCGATTGCGCACTCGAGAATTCCCGCCATGGAGGGCGTTGCGAGCTGCGCCATCTCCTCGCGCGGCATAATGCCGAGCGACAGCATCGAGATAATCAGATACAGCGTGAACACAGCCGCAAATCCGAGCGCCGTCGAGCGGCCGACGTCACGCACGTACTTTGCGCGACCCGAGATAACAACAGCGCCCTCGATGCCCGTGAAAACCCAGACAAGGGCGATCATGGTCGAGACGACTTGCTCGCCAAAGCCAGGACCAGCCGGCTCTCCCCAGAAGTTGTCCATAAAGATATCGACGTCGAACTTGCCCAGGAGCACGATGCTCAGCACAAAGAGTCCCAGCGGCACCAGCTTTGCCAACGTGACGATCGTGTTAATGCCTGCAGCCTCCTTAACGCCACGAAGCACAAGGGCGGTAAGGAACCACAAAAACACGCTGGCACAGACGATGGAAAGCAGGTTGTTACCCGCGCCAAACGCAGGGAAGAAATAGCCCAGCGCGCTAAACAGCAAGAGCGCAAAGCTCACGTTGGAAAGACATGCGCTGATCCAGTAGCCCCAGGCGGAGTTGAATCCAATGTAATCGCCAAAACCGGCCGCAGCGTATGCATAGATGCCGCCGGTCAGGTCGGGACGGGCCTGAGACAAACCGTTGAACACCATCATCAGCGCAAAGACGCCAATAAAGCAAATTCCCCACGAGACGATAACTGCGCCGGTATTGGCTCCGCCCGCGGCCATATCGCCAGCAAGAGAGAAGATACCGCCGCAAATACTGGCGGTAATGACCATCATGGTCAGTCGAAAGAGATCCAGACCATTGGGGTCGATAATCTCGTCGGTTTGAGCTTTAGAGGCCATTGTATGTGCGCTCCCTTCATCATGTGATCGAGCGAAAGATGGCCCGGACGTCCCGAATCGGGTGCCGGGCCATCGGTCAAGCGATCAGCAGACTATTACAGCTACCGCGTTAGAAGCGAAGCGACAGGCAGGAGAGACCACCGTCGACCTTGCGATACTCGGAGGTGTCGACAACGAGCGTCTTGTAGCCCAGATCCTGCACGGCCTTGAGCACGGTCGGATAGCCCTCGGCAACGATGACCGTACCGTTGACCCAGATGCAGTTGGCGCCATAGGCCTCGTCCTCGGGCACGACGATCTTGTTGTACTGGGCAAAGTCGGGTTTATCGATGAACTCACCGGAGACGAGCATGTTGTTGTCCTCGATGTAGTTGACGCCCGTCTTGAGGTGCAGGACCTCCTCCAGCGGAACCTCGGAACCCTCGAGGCCCCAGCCCTCGAGAATCTCGCAGAACTGGCGGATGCCCTCTTCGTTGGTGCGAGCGGAGCGACCGACGTAGAAATGGTCACCGACCATCATGACGTCGCCGCCATCGAGCGTGCCCGGAAAAACGATGTGCTTGACGTGCTCGTCGTCAAAGAAGCGACGGACAGCCGGCTCGATCTCGTCCTTCTCGCCGTTGCGGCTATCGGCGCCGGGGTTGGTAATGATGGCACCGCAGCGAGTAATGACGGCCGGATCCTCGACGAAGCAGCTGTCGGGATACTGCTCGAGGGCGGGCAGCACCGACACGTCAACGCCGCACTGCTCGAGCGCATGCTCGTAATCGTAGTGCTCCTCGATGGCGCGCTCGTAGATGGGCTGGCCAAGCTCGGGGGCACTCGTGATGCCATTGCTCAGGGACTTGCCGGGACGGCGGATGATGACGTGGCTGAACTTGGTCATGATGATCCTCCTTGGATCTCTTAGCAGAGAGCGGGACTTCTTCGCGCCCGCCTTCCTTTCGATGGCTTTATCTTAGAGCGGTTTTCTGTTTTGTATATTGTATACAATCATGAACGGTAGATATTCTTCGGTAAGCGTATTCTTGCTTATCGGCGCAAAGTAGCACGATTTAACTGGTCGTTCTATACTTCAACTGAGCTATTCAAGCGAAACGTATTAAATTTTAGAAAAATACAGTTAAGGAACATAAGCTCATGGAAACGCTCAGAAGGCCCCTGAAGGACCACGTATACGACTATATTTCGAGCCGTATTGACGCCGGCGAGTTGTCCGCCGGCGACCGGCTGAGCGAGCAAGCGATCTGCGATGCCATGGGCGTGTCGCGCACGCCGGTTCGCGAGGCACTCATCCAGCTCGCAAGCGACGGCTATCTGGACAATCTCCCCCGCCGCGGATTCCGCGTCCGTGGGTTCGATCAGCAAAACGCCGTTGAAGTCTTTGAGATTATGGGGCCACTCGACGGGCAGGCCGCATATCTCGCCTGTCCGAACCTAACCGACGATGACATTACGCAGCTTAAATTTCTCGTCGGCTCCATGGACCTCGCGATCCAAGGCGGCCTCATCCGTAAGTACGACGATATTCAGCGAGACTTTCACCTTACGTACTTCAACCGCTGCGGCAACGACCGCCTGCGCGATATGATCTCGCAGCTCGAGCGCTGCTTTATCAAGCGCGATTACGAGACTGTCGACCAAGAGACGGCTTGTAAACTGCTCAATAAAGCCAACAACGAACATGCTCATATTCTTGAGTTGTTCGAAGCACGAGATGCGACGGGCGCGCGCGACTACGTTCGCGATGTCCATTGGAATACGGAGAACGCCCAGTTCACCGTTTGGTAGGAAAGCAACAAGGGACGCCATCAGGCGCCAGCTTAACGAGGGTGGATAATCTCCCGTTTTTGGACGGAAAGCAGACCAAAAACGGGAGATTATCCACCCTCGCGCTGCGCGAGCTAGAAGCCGTGGCGGCCTAAGAAGCGGAAGGCCAGGCGGATCCAGGGACGGACTGCCACTTGCTTGTCCTCGTTGTCGACCGCGGTGTTGGCGTTGCCGAGCGAAAGGCCATGGCCGCCCTGGTCAAAGACGTGCATCTCGCAGGCGACGCCTTCCTCGGCCATGCGCTGCGCAAACGGATAGACCTGCGCAATCGGCGCCGTCTTGTCGTCCGAAACGCCCCACACAAAGGTCGGGGGCATCTGACGCGAGACGTGCGTGGTAGGACAAATGTCAGCCAGATGTTCGTCGGTCGCCTCGCCGCCCGTCACCATCGACAGGTAATCGTTGAGCAGGTCGCGACCCGTCTTGCCGCCCGTCTTGGGCACGCGCAGGTCGATGCGCGGGTCGCGCGTCTGCATGTCACGCACATAGGCAAGGTCGAGCAACGGGTAGCCCAGCACTACGGCGTCGGGGCGAATATCCTCCGGACGAGCTCCAACAAGGCCCACGAAGGGGCCGGTCTTCCACTGCGTTGCCAACGAGGCGCAGATCATGCCGCCCGCCGAGAAGCCCACGACGCACACGCGCTTGGGATCGACATGCCACTCTTCGGCGTTGGCACGTACCGTAGCGATCATCTTGGCGAGGTCTGCCTGCGGGTGCGGAAAACTCACATCGCCCGTGGCGCTCGTCACATAATTGAGCACAAAAGCCTGGTAGCCGTGGTCCAAAAATGCAAACGCCACGGGATCTTGCTCATGCGGAGCGATGTGCGTAAACCCGCCTCCGCCGCAGATGATCACGGCCGGGCGGCGGCCATTGGGCTTATTGGGCAACGGCTCGGCACCCAAATAGGTAAACGTCGCCGGATATTCCTCGGTCGGCTCCTCGCCCCACAGCGCATGGTTCTCGACAATCATATGTGCTCCCTTCGCGCAGATTATGCGCACTCATTTTTCGCACCTTAGCGTACCCCAGTTGGGCCCGCGGCACAGAAACGCTCCGGCAATAAGTTTCCCTTCAACTGATATATCACATAATCCCAGTTCAGAGGTATCGTTGAGCAGCGTAGAATAGGGGCGTTGACCAAGCCGCGAAACATATATGAAACGTTTCCGGCAAACCAAGCGCGCGATATGCGCCTATTTAAGTTGGAGGCAACTATGGGTCTGCTCGATTCGCTTAAGTCCACCTTCACCTCGACGGGCGAGGCATCCGTTCCGCCCGCAGCAAGCTTCGCCACCCGCGAAGGCGTCATCTACGCCCCCGTCAACGGCGTGCTCGTCAATCTGGACGAGATTCCCGACGAGACCATCGCCTCGGGCATGCTCGGCCAGGGCTATGGCATCGAACCCATTACCGACACCATTTACGCCCCCGCTAACGGCCGCATCGGCGCCACCACCGTCACCAACCACTCCATCGGCATGATTACCGAGGACGGCCTGCGCGTGTTTATCCACGTTGGCCTGGGCACCGTGCAAATGAACGGCAAGGGTTTTGCTCGCTTTGTCGAGATGGGTGACACGGTCAAGGCCGGCCAGCCGCTCATCAGCTTCGACCGCGACGCCATCAAGGCCGCCGGCCATGAGGACATCGTGACCGTCATCATCTCTGAGCTCGACCGCCTCAAGAGCATTGACCACGTCGGCGAGTCCGGCACGCTCATCGGCGGCAACCCGCTCGTCAAGCTCGGCGATCCGCTGCTGGTGGCCAAGACCAAGTAGCCGAGCACCGTCGCACAAAGGGTCAACCCCCTGCGCATCTTTGCCGCATCTGTGTTGTTGTTTTTGCTTATGAAGAGATTCTGAAACGTTTCTACATAGGCAGCTAAGCATCAGCGCAGGTGCGGCTTTTGCATGGCGAGGCATCGCCCATCGGCGTGTTGTTCAACCATGCGAACCCCCTTCCTTTGTCCGCGCAGAGCGCTAGACTGCTAGGTCGACATTGGAGGAAAGATCGATGCAAAACACACCCACGGGCGCCGCACACGCAGCGTCTCAACGCAGCCAACGCATCGCCGCACTCGACGGGCTTCGCGCCCTCGCCATCACCGGCGTCGTCCTATATCACCTTCGCCCCAGCCGCCTGACCGGCGGTTTTTTGGGCGTTACACTCTTCTTTACGCTGAGTGGCTATCTCGCCACCAAAAGCATCATGCGTGCTACGGCTCGCGGCGGATTCTCGTATCCGCGCTATATCGGCCGCCGCATCACGCGCATGATGCCACCAATTCTTGTGACCATCGCGCTCGCCGCCGTCGTCACCTACATCGCGGCCCCGAGCCTACTCCCTAAGGTGCAGCAGGACGCCCTGCCGTCGGCGCTCTTTTTGAGCAACTGGTTCTACATCTTCCGCAACGTCTCGTATTTTGCCGCCGCGGGACTCCCCTCGCCGCTCACGCATTTGTGGTTCTGCGGTGTCACTATGCAGTTCTATCTGGTATGGCCGGTCATCCTTATGACGCTGTGCAGCAAAACCAGGTCGCGCAATACCGCTATCGGCGTCACAGTCGCATTCACGCTAGTATCGACGGCAGCCATGGTCCTTATGTTTAACCCCGCCGCCGACACGTCACGCGTCTACTACGGAACCGACGCCCGCGCCGCCGAGCTTTTATGCGGAGCCTTGGCCGCCATCGCCGCTCCGCGTCTGCGCGAGATGCTGGGCGGTAACGTCCCTACCCCCGTCGCCAGCAAGGGCATCTCAAAGGTCAACGCGATCTCCATCGTGTGGCTCATCGCCATTGTAGCCGGCGCGCTCATGCTGACCGGAGAGAGCGCTTGGCTCTACCGCGGCGGCTTTTTGCTGTTCGCGCTGCTCACCGGACTGCTCATCATCTGCGTGCAGAACACGGAATGCATCGTGCGACGTCTGCTGTCAGTCAAACCGCTCGTCTGGCTGGGGCAGCGCTCGTTCTCGGTCTATCTGGTGCACTATCCCCTGCTGCTTCTTATGAATCCGGCAACCCGCACTACCCGCATCGCCTGGTGGGAGCAGGCGCTACAGCTTGTAGCGGTCCTTGCGGTGGCCGAGGTCTTCTATCGTTTGGCTGAGCGTCCTTGGTCCCGCAAGCCCGCCCAGCAGGACAGTACGACAAAGAAGCACGTCCTTACGCCCGCCATGGCGCTCCCCGCGCTTGGTGCCGCATGCGTCGTCGCGCTTGCCTTCGCGCCGCTCGACTGGGCGGGCATCGCCACCGCCCGCGCCGAGCAGCTCCGTCCCGAGCTTACCCAGAACGCAACCTCGCCCAAGGACAGCAGCGACAGCGACAAGGGCGCCGAGCCTGCATCTGACCAAGACACTCAGCCTAACGACGCCGCTCAACAAAAGCCCAAAGAGGGTCCCATCGCCGAAAAGGTCCCCAAGAACTTGGACTGGAAGAGCTTTGCCTACGACGAGGCGACCGGAACCTGCGATGCCCGCGTGCTGATGATCGGCGACTCGGTCACCGCGGGCGCACAGTCCGGTATTCAGGCCGCGCTTCCCAACGCGTACATCGACGGCGTGGTGAGCCGCCAGTTCTACACCTTCCAGGATGTCTATGCACAGGACAGCGCCAACTACGACCCGAGCGTGGTCATCTGCGCGCTTGGCACTAACGGACTGATCCGCGACCCGCAGCAGGTACAGGACGTGATCAATGCCGTGGGCGGCAAGCCCATCTACTTTGTGACCGTGCGCGTGCCGCTCGAGCTGCAGGACCGCAACAACCAGACGATCCGCGACGTATGCGCCCAAAACGACAACGCCGGCGTCATCGACTGGAACGGCGCCTCCGAGGGTCACAGCGAATATCTCGTCGACGACGGCACGCACCTCACCCAGGCGGGAATCGACACCTACGCAGCCCTCATCCGCCAAGCCATCTGCGGGCACTAGACAACGTAAAGCCCGACCCGCATGGCGCCCACGCCACGCCCATACATCGGCACCGCCGTTTTGCTACGCTCCCGCTCGCGGGTTAGAATGGTTAACTGTTTGGAAATAATCCGTACAACCGCTCTGGGAGGATACGTGAACCGCACCAAAATCGCGCAGCTCTATGCCGATGCCGAGTCGCTCGGCGGCCAAACCGTCACCGTCGCCGGCTGGGTCAAGTCCGTCCGCGACATGAAGAACTTTGGCTTCGTTACGCTCAACGACGGCAGCTGCTTTCGCGACCTGCAGGTCGTCATGAACCGCGAGGCGCTCGACAACTACGACGAGATCGCCCATCAAAATGTCTCGGCCGCTCTCATCTGCACTGGCACCGTCAAGCTGACGCCCGACGCCCCGCAGCCCTTTGAGCTCTCCGCCATCTCAATCGAGGTCGAAGGCACGAGCGCTCCGGACTACCCGCTGCAGAAGAAGCGCGCCACCGTCGAG
The DNA here is from genome assembly GCA_934630855.1 of uncultured Collinsella sp. GTDB lineage: Bacteria > Actinomycetota > Coriobacteriia > Coriobacteriales > Coriobacteriaceae > Collinsella. The sequence continues at coordinate 20,255 of CAKTWW010000009.1, read as the reverse complement.
TTCCTGCGCACCCAGCAGCACCTGCGTCCGCGCACCAACCTGTTCCGCGCCGTGTTCCGCATCCGCTCCGTTGCCGCAGCCGCCATCCACCGCTTCTTCCAAGAGCAGGGCTTTGTCTACGTCAACACCCCCATCATCACCACGAGTGACTGCGAGGGCGCCGGCGAGATGTTCCGCGTGACCACGCTCGACCCCAAAAACCCGCCCCTCACCGAGGCCGGCGAGGTCGACTGGGGCCAGGACTTCTTTGGCAAGCACGCAAGCCTTACCGTATCCGGCCAGCTCAACGCCGAGAACTTCGCCATGGCCTTTGGCGACGTGTACACCTTTGGTCCCACCTTCCGCGCCGAGAACTCCAACACCACGCGCCATGCCGCCGAGTTTTGGATGATCGAGCCCGAGATGGCCTTCGCCGACCTCAACGACTACATGGATAACGCCGAGGCCATGCTCAAGTATGTCCTCAAGGACGTCATGGCAACCTGCCCCGACGAGCTCAATATGCTCAACAAGTTTGTGGACAAGGGTCTGCTCGAGCGCCTGGACCATGTCGCCAACTCCGACTTTGCCCGTGTCACCTACACCGAGGCCGTCGAGATCCTGGAGCAGGCCGTCGCCGCCGGTCACAAGTTTGACTATCCCGTGAGCTGGGGCATTGACCTGCAGACCGAGCACGAGCGTTTCCTGACCGAGGAGCACTTTAAGCGCCCGACCTTCGTGACCGACTACCCGGCCGAGATCAAAGCCTTCTACATGCGCATGAACGAGGACGGCAAGACCGTCGCCGCCGCCGACTGCTTGGTTCCCGGTATCGGCGAGATTATCGGCGGCTCCCAGCGCGAGGAGCGCCTGGATCTGCTCGAGGCCCGCATCAAGGACCTGGGTATGAATCCCGAGCAGTACAAGTACTACCTTGACCTGCGCCGCTACGGTTCCTGCAAGCACGCCGGCTACGGTCTGGGCTTCGAGCGCTTGGTGATGTACCTCACCGGCGTGGGCAACATCCGCGACGTCCTGCCGCACCCGCGCACCGTGGGCAACGCCGACTTCTAATCGTCGGACGCCAGCTCGCGTCGTCACGCGCCAACGCTTATCGCACAAGCGTCTCTCGACATCGGTCGAGAGACGCTTTTTTCAACAGCATCCGTCAAGCTTTTGGCAAGCTTTTGGTCAGTTGAGCAGGCCTGTTGAAAACTTGCCCTACCGCCTGCCGGCGCAAACCGACCGTCCAAGACGCCCGGCGCCCCCGGGTGGCGGCGACATCTTAGGCTCAAAGCCGCCATCGCCCGGGACGGAAAGGATGTGGGCGCCATGACCGAAATCGCTGTTGAAAACTACGAGACCACCACCAGGGGAGCTGCCTCACTTGCTGCCTACCGCGCCGTGCGAATCCTGCAGGTTCTGAGCGACCACACCGGCGAAGACAAAGCCCTGCTTCCCGATGAGCTGGCAGAACATCTTGCCCATCCCGACAATCCCGCCCAGATGCCCATCTCGGCAGCACGTCGCAGCATCTACACCGCCATTTCCGCACTGCGTCATGCCGGATACGAAATCGAATACAAGCGCGGCGTGGGCTACCGCTTGCTGACTCGCCCGCTCACAGACGAGGAGATCGTCCGCCTGCACGGTATGGTCATGCGCAACCGTTCCACCCCCATCGCGATTAGAAAGCGCATGGCCAAGCACCTTGTCGACATGGCGAGCGTCGACGTTCGCGGTTACCTCAATGTACCCGAGCCGGCACCTGCCATCTCCAGCACGCCCACCAAGGGCGCCAAACCGCCCGTCACGCACATCGACGCCTGCGAGCTTATCGAGCAAGCTATAGACCAGGGAACCTCTGTTAGCTTCGACCTCTTGGGCACCGGGCCGCACGGCGCGGACGAGGCAATCCGAATGACCATACAGCCGTTTGCCATCAGGCAGCGAGGCGGGATCTCGTATCTGCTGGGCACCGTCCACGACGACCGGGGCATCGACGACACCCTACGCACCGTAGAGGTCAGGCGCATGAGAAACGTCTGTACGCGCCTGCTCGACGGTAAAAAGCTCTTCGCCGCCCTAGACGCGGACGAGCGGCCCGCCGCCTAAACCGCAACCGTCCATCGGCTGATTCCGCCGTCCGCGCAATTCCCTATTAAATAACCCGCCCAGATGTTGTAAAAATGGACATCCGCGTTACTATAGTCCCACTTGCACTTTTTCCCAGTGCAGTGTTTCCAGCCATTTTTATACTGGGGGTAATGATATGAAGGACATCACCATCAGCCGTAGGAGCCTTCTGGTCTCCGCCGGCCTGCTCGCGCTCGCTCCGCTCGCCGGATGCGGCGGCAACTCTGGTTCCGGCTCCGCTGCCGCCGGTTCCGACTACACCATCGGCGTTCTGCAGCTCACCGAGCACTCCGCACTCGATGCCGCCAACGATGGCTTTGTCAAGGCCATCAAGAAGAGCGGCCTTAAGGTCAAGATCGACCAGAAGAACGCCCAGAACGACCAGTCCACGTGTAAGTCCATTGCCGACAAGTTCGTGGGCGACGGCGTCGACCTGATCTATGCCATCGCTACGCCCGCCGCGCAGGCTGCCGCCGGCGCTACGGCCGATATCCCCATCGTTGGCTGCGCCATCACTGACTACGCCGCCTCGGGCCTGGTTCAGGACAACGACAAGCCCGGCACCAACGTCACCGGCGCCTCCGACCTCACTCCGGTCGCTGAGCAGCTCGAGATGATGCAGAAGGTCCTGCCCGACGTTAAGAAGGTCGGCCTGCTCTACTGCACCGCCGAGTCCAACTCCGACGTCCAGATCAAGGCCGCCAAGAAGGAGCTCGACAAGCTGGGCCTGGAGTACACCGACTTCACCGTCTCGAGCTCCAACGAGATCCAGTCCGTCGTCGAGTCCGCCGTGGGCAAGGTCGACGCGCTGTACTCCCCCACCGACAACACCATTGCAGCGGGCGCCTCGCAGGTGGGCCAGATCTGCAAGGAGAACAAGCTTCCCTTTGTGACCGGCGAGGAGGGCATGTGCATGGCCGGTGGCCTGTTCACCCTCTCCATTAACTACGAGGACCTGGGCTACGCCGCGGGCGAGATGGCCGTCAAGATTCTGAAGGGCGAGGCCAAGCCCGAGGATATGCCGATCAAGCACCTCTCGAGCAAGGACCTGGTCGTTGTCAAGAACGACGAGATGGCCGAGGCACTGGGCATCGACCTCTCCGCTCTGGACGAGTAGCGGCATGCGCGGCGATGTGCCTAGGGCCCATGCTCGCGCCGTTGCCGTGTTATTCAATATCTGAGCCACAGGGGCGAACGCCAAAGACCGGCGTTCGCCCTGCTTGTTACGGATGAGACAAAACATCCGGCCGCAGCTCTTTCATGCATTGTTACCGCTATCATGGTGACTCACGTGTCCACCCTATCCTAGGAGGTATGAAGCATGCTCATTGCATTGCAGGGCGCCATTTCGCAGGGCGTCCTCTGGGGCATTATGGTGCTTGGCGTGTTTATCACGTTCCGCCTGCTCGACATCCCCGATATGACCTGCGACGGCAGCTTTGCCCTCGGCGGCTGTGTCTGCGCCGTACTCATCGTCAACAATAACGTCGACCCGCTGCTCGCCGTGCTTGCCGGCATGTGTGCCGGTGCCATCGCGGGCGCCGTCACGGGCATCCTGACCACCGTCTTTGAGATCCCCGCGATCCTTGCCGGAATCCTGACGCAGATCAGCCTGTGGTCCATCAACCTGCGCATCATGGGCAAGTCCAACACGCCCATCCTCGCCAAGGGCACCATCTTCTCGTCCGTCAGCAACATGACCGGCCTGCCGCAGTCCACCGTTGCCATTATCTTGGGCATTGTGCTGGCCGTGGCCATCGTCGCCATCCTGTACTGGTTCTTTGGTACCGAGATCGGCTCCGCACTGCGCGCTACCGGCAACAACGAGTACATGATCCGCGCCCTGGGCGTCAACACCAACTCCACCAAAATGATCGCCCTCGTGCTCTCCAACGCCCTCATCGGTCTCTCTGGCGCGCTTATCTGCCAGAGCCAAAAGTATGCCGACATTGGCATGGGTACCGGCGCCATCGTTATCGGTCTTGCCGCCATCGTCATCGGCGAGGTGCTCGGCCGCCTGCTGCCCGGCGGTCTCACGCAGTTCTCCGTCCGTCTGGCCTCCGCCGTCTTTGGCTCCGTGGTCTACTTCCTTATCCGCGCCATCGTGCTGCAGCTGGGCATGGACGCCAACGACATGAAGCTGCTCTCCGCCGTGATCGTCGCCGTTGCCCTGTGCGTACCTGTGGTTTGGGAGCGCTACAAGCTCCGCAGCTCCTACACGAGGGGAGATGAGGCAGATGCTTAAGCTCTCGCACGTCAAAAAGACCTTTAACAAGGGCACCGTCACCGAGAAGCGCGCGCTCACCGGTGTCGACCTCACCCTTAACGACGGCGACTTTGTAACCGTGATTGGCGGCAACGGCGCCGGCAAATCCACGCTGCTCAACATGATCGCCGGCGTGTATCCGCTCGATTCGGGTGTCATCGAGCTCGACGGCACCGATATCTCGCGTCTGAGCGAGTCGCAGCGCGCCAAGTACCTGGGCCGCGTGTTCCAGGACCCCATGCGCGGCACCGCTGCCGATATGCAGATCGCCGAGAACCTGGCCCTCGCCAAGCGCCGTGGCCAGCGTCGCGGCCTTTCGTGGGGCGTCACCAAGGCCGAGAAGGACGAGTACGTTGAGCTGCTCAAGCGTCTGGACCTTGGTCTGGATACGCGCCTCAACGCCAAGGTCGGCCTGCTCTCGGGCGGCCAGCGCCAGGCACTCACCCTGCTGATGGCCACGCTCACCAAGCCACGCCTGCTGCTGCTCGACGAGCATACGGCGGCCCTCGACCCCAAGACGGCATCGAAGGTGCTCAATCTGACCGAGGAGATTGTCGACGAGAACCACCTGACCACGCTCATGGTCACGCATAACATGAACGACGCTATCCGTCTGGGCAACCGCCTGATCATGATGCACGAGGGCCACGTGATCTACGACGTGTCCGGCGACGAGAAGAAGTCGCTCACCGTCGCCGACCTGCTCCAGAAGTTCGAGGAGGTCTCGGGCGGCGAGCTCGCCAACGACCGCATGCTGCTGAGCTAACACCTGCCAAATAGGGACAGGTTTATTTTGGCAGGCTTTATCTGCGCAAACGTCAAAACCGCCGCAAAGGGACAAGCGCCTTTGCGGCGGTTTTCGCATATCATGTCGATATTGGCGATATTCAACCAGGCATTCTGGTTAAGGACTAAGGAAGCCACTATGAAAAGATTCCTCCCCCGCCTTGCCCTGACCGCCACGCTGCTTGCCGGCGTGCTCACTGGCGCACCCAGCCTCGCCCTTGCGGGCGATCTGCCCCAGACAATCAACGGCAACGTGACCGTGATGCACACCAACGATATCCACGGCAGCTACAAGTACGACTACGACGCAAGCAAGGGCACCGGTACTGTCGGCTTCGACGGACTGGCGGTTCTCTATAGCGCCCAAAGCACCGCCCCCGACTTTTTGCTCGACGCGGGCGATACCTTCCACGGGCAGTCTTTCGCCACCATGAGCGAGGGTAAGAGCATCGCCGAGCTCATGGACACTTTCTACGCAAACGGCTACGACGCGACCACGCCGGGCAACCACGATTGGAGCTATGGTGCGGATACGCTTCGCACCATGACCGGCTACACCACCACGAGCACGCCCTTCGCCATGCTCTGCGCAAATGCAACGTCTGCAAACGGCGTGTGGAGCACCAGCATCACCAAAACGCTCGACCGCACGTGGGAGGACAGCGAGAGCCATTCCACATTCAAGTACAAGATCAAAGTCGGTGTCGTGGGCGCCATTGATGAGTCGCTGGAATCCTCGCTGCGCGCGGACTTGGTCAAGGGCACGTCGTTCTCGGGCGCGGCGGACGCCATCAATGCCGAAGCCAAGCGACTACGCGAAGACGAGGGCTGCAACGTGATCGTCTGCATCGCGCACACGCTCAATGCCAAGACCTTTGCTGCGAAGCTCAATGGCGTCGACGCACTGGTCGCAGGCCATGAGCACATCAACCTAAACGAGAACGTAACGGGAGCCGACGGCAAGCCGGTCCGCGTCGTCGAGGCGGGCAGCGCCTTTGCCGAGGTGGGGCTGCTCTCCATTCCGTACCAGTACGACACCAAGGGCACCGATGACACCGCCGACGACACGGTATCGGTAGCCGCAGGCAAAAGCGACGAGAAGCTCTACACCGCCAAGGATGTGGATGGCCTTTTGGCCGACCCTGACAAGGGTTCTACCTATAAGAGTATCCTTAACGAGGTCCACGACAGCAAAATCAAGCCGCTCGACGAAGCCTTTGACAAAGCATCGGGAGAGGTGCTCGGCACGAGCTCGGCCGACTATTTCTACGGCGAGAACGCATCTGGCACGCACGGCTGGGAAATGGTACTCACCACCGATTTCCGCCCCAGCAACCCGGGCGACACCACCAAGGCCCAGACCATCGGCCACGTGATCTGTGGCTCTTATCTTGCCCTGACGGGCGCGGACCCTGACCTGACGGGCGCGGACCTTGCTATTGAGAACGCCGGCGGCATCCGCGGCGGCATCACGACAGGAGACGTGACCGCCGGCAACGTCATCGCCATCTCGCCCTACGGTAACACCGTTGAGACCTGGACCATGACCGGCGCGGACTTCCTCGCCGCGCTTGAGCACTCGCTGGAGATCAGTAACAAATGCAACGACATCTACGAGCTGCAGCAAGCCTATGTGGCAGAGGGCCACACCGAGCAGGAGGCGCAAGACGAGTACAAGATGCCCAATGACTCCGGCAGCGTCCTTTCCTTCGGCGGCATCAACGTGACAATCGACTGGACGCAGCCCGAGGGCAAGCGCATCGTGAGCGCCACGCTCACCAAGGACGGCACCGCGCTCGACCCTGCCAAGACCTATACCGTCGCCACCAACAACTACATCATCACCAACACGACCGACTTCCCCACCTTCGCAAACGCCATCAAGCAAACCGAATGGGGCACGTGCGAGACGGCCCTGAGGGCACTGATCGGTCAAAGCGACTGGGAGAGCAAGATGGCCTCGCTCGCGGGCACCATCAGCTTTGGCTCCGCAGCCGTGGACCCCGCGCCCACGCCGGTTCCGACGCCCGAGCCCTCGCCTAAGACGGAAATGACGACCACGACGGTCATCACCAAGAAGACGACCGGCAAGCTCGCCGCAACGGGAGACCGCACGCTGGCCGTGGTCGGCGCATGCCTCATCGGCGGCATTGTCATCATCGTCCTCGGCATCATCTGGAAGCGTCGCCGCTAAGCCGCGCCGTCGGTCCGCGCGCTCCGCGCCACGCCAACCTTACACCGAGCACAGAAGCCCGTCCGAATTTGATCGGACGGGCTTTTTGGTGGGTATCATGGTTGGACGATCATTAGGAGGTTTTCCCTACATGGAATTGTTTGAGCCGATTCTTCATTTCTTTACGCAACGATGGGTCCATAACATCATCTGGGCCGGCATCTTGGCCATCGGCACCGCCGTTGCCGCCAAGGTCGCGTCCAAGACCCTGCACCATCTACTCAACCGTGATGACAATCCGCTTCCGTCATCGAGCATCTTCATCAACATCGCGCGCGCCGTCATCTGGATGATCGGCGGCAGCTTTATCCTCGACAACTGCTTTGGCATTAACGCAAACGCCCTCGTCGCTGCTCTTGGCGTCGGCGGCATCGCCATCTCGCTCGGCTTTCAGGACACGCTCTCGAACCTCATCGGCGGCATGCAGGTGACGTTTATGGGCATCATCAAGCCCGGCGACAACATCGAGGTCGGCGGCGTGTCGGGCGTGGTCCAAGACATCACTTGGCGCCATACGACCATCGAAGACACCTGTGGGCAGACCATCATCGTCCCCAACTCCAACATCTCCAAGAACACGCTCGTGCATCTCATGCCCTTTGGGCGCGTGGCCGTACCCGTTGCCGTAAAGGACACGTCTAAGTGGGCCTCCCTTGACGCGCTGGCAGGCGAGCTCACGAGCGCCACCAAAACGGCTGTCTCGCCCATCTCGGGCTTTGACAAAGAGCCCTACGTGCTCTTTAGCGAGATCGGCGACTTTGGCATCAAGGGCAAGATCATCTTTATCGTCAATGACGACAGCACCACCTTCACGGCAGCCGACGCCTGCATCCGCGCCATCGCCCCCATCATCGCCTAAACCACCACAAAGGGGACAGGCACCTTTGTGGTGGTTTTCATTCGTGGTACCATGGTTCATATAGTTGTTTAAACGACTAAGGGAGCAAAACTATGGAAGAGGCCTATCGTCAAGCACGCAAGCGCGGCGAGCAAGGACGTCGACGCGCCATCAGCCAAAGCGAGCATCCATACCTTACGGACCTCGATAGCCTCGTTGCCCAGCTCCCCTTAGGTCAGCGAGAGAGCGTCGGTCTGCGGGATATTCCGCTCGAAATGGTCGTCGGCACGGTCACCAAAGGCCGTCAGTCCGCCTTTTCGTGCAACTTTATGCCCCTGCTGCCGTTTAACACCGAGTTTGCCCGCAAGTGGTCCAACCTCTACGACATCCAGGTAACCGAGGGCTATCGCGACCCCATCATCGTCACCGAATTCATGCATCGGTTCTATGTCCAGGAGGGCAACAAGCGCGTCAGTGTCCTCAAATTCCTGGACGCTCCCACGGTTTCGGCTAAGGTCACCCGTCTCTACCCCGGCAAATGGGATTCCGTCGAAAGCCGCCTGTACGGTGAGTTCTGCGCGTTTTGGCGCGTCTGCCCCCTATACGAGATCGAGTTCTCGCGCGAGGGAAGCTACGAGACGCTCGCCAAGATGCTCAGTCAGAACCTTACCGAAAAATGGCCGCAGAAAAAGATCGACTACCTGCGCCACACCTTCCTGCTCTTTAAGCGCGCCTACCTTCGCGCAGGTGGCGACCACCTGGACATAACGCCCGCCGACGCCATGCTTGTCTACCTCAACGTATACAACCAGGACCGCCTGCTGGACACGCCAACGGACATCGTCGTTAACCGTCTGTGCAAGATTTGGCGCGAGCTGGTCATTGCCGGTAAAAGCGACGAGGAGAAGGTCGATCTTGTCGAGGCGCCGAGCGTCGATGAGGAAGAGGCGCCCGCCAAGTCGACCTCCGGCGTCCTCAACTTCTTTATGGGCAAGACCGTCTACTCGGCGGCCAATCCTCTGCGCATCGCCTTCATCCACGAATTCCCCTGCGCTACATCGAGCTGGGACAGCCTGCACGATCAAGGGCGCCAGTATCTCGACGAGCACTTTGGCGGCATCGTGCGTACCGAGGCATTCGAGGACTGCCACGATCCGGACGTGTTCTACGCCGCCGTGGAGACCGCCGTCAAACATGGGGCCAAGGTAATCTTCTCGACTTCGCACCGCCTGATGGAATACACGCTCAGGGCAGCCGTCGAGTATCCCCAGGTACGGTTCCTCAACTGTTCCATTGGCCTCCCCCATCAAAGCGTCCGCTCGTATTTTGGCAAGATGTACGAGGCCAAATTCCTGCTGGGCGCCCTCGCCGCCAGCATGGCGGATAACCACCGTATCGGCTACCATGCGTCGGTCTTCGCATCCGGCGCGCTCAGCGAGATTAACGCCTTTGCCATTGGCGCATCGCTGCTCGACCCTCGCGCTCAAATCATTCTGACCTGGGGCGATGTACCCGCCGGCGGTCTTGCCGAGGCCATGTGCCGCGAAGGCGTGAGCGTCATGACCGGCGCTGACATGTCAAAGTCACTGGAGGATCCCACGGCCTACGGACTCCACCGCCTGGTCGACGGTAAAGTCGCCGGCATCGCCATGCCGGTATGGAATTGGGGCCGCTACTACGAGCTCATCGTGCGCAGCCTACTGCACGGTACGTGGGACGAAACCAGCGATGACAACCAAGTGCGCGCCGTCAACTACTGGTACGGCATGAACTCGGGCGTCATCGATATTCGCTACGCTCCGGGCCTGCCCTATCAGACGCGCAAGCTCGTCCAGCTGCTCCGCAACGGCATCGTCGAGGGCTCCATCAACCCCTTTGGCGGCGAGCTTCACAGTCAGGCGGGCGTGGTGCAGATCGAGGGCTTTCCTCCGCTGCCGAGTACGCAGATTGTCGAGATGGATTGGCTGGCCGACAACGTGGTGGGCACCATTCCGCAGCTCGACGACGAGCCGGGAGTCACCACCCTATGAAGATCCTTGCCATAGCCGATACCGAAGAACGATGCCTTTGGGAGTGCTTTCGTAAGGAGCGCTTTGAGGGTGTCGATTTGATTTTGTCCGCCGGCGACCTGGACCCAGACTATCTTGAGTTTTTGGTCACCGTCATCAACAAACCGCTCATCTACGTACGCGGCAACCACGACGATCGTTACGCACGCCATGCGCCGGGAGGATGCATCTGCGTGGAAGACAGCGTGTACACGTACCGAGGGATTCGCATTGCGGGCCTCGGCGGCTCCATGCGCTATCGCGACGGAGCCAACATGTACACCGAGCGCGAGATGGCCAAGCGCGTGCGCAAGCTTTCCCGCAAAGTCAGGATGGTCGGCGGCTGCGACATCCTGCTTACCCACGCCCCCGCCGCCGGCATGGGCGATCTGGACGATCTGCCACATCGAGGGTTCGAATGCTTTAACACGGCGCTTGAGTCCTGGGGCGCCGACTACATGGTGCACGGGCATGTGCACCAATGCTACGGTTGCGATTTCCAGCGCGAGCGGCAGCACGCATGCGGAACGACGATTATCAATACCTGCGGCTACACGCAGTTCGATCTCGACGAAGCGCGCTACCCCATCCGTGGATGGCAGGCAGCCTGGCTCAATTCACAAACCATGCGCCGCGAGCTCAAACGCCACGACGCCATCGAGTCCTCATTCGGCAAGACGCCCTGGTAACAACCTTTAAGGCTTGACGCTGCGCCGGCCCCAAGCACCCCATCTCGCCCCTCAAGCCGTCGCTCGCGTACCGAAGTACGCGTCACTCCTCTTTCGGGGCGACCTGGGGCACTTGGAACCGGCTCGCTGCGATGCCATAACATTAACCTGCCAAAATAGACAAACCACCACAAAGGGGACAGGCACCTTTGTGGTGGTTTTGGGTTCGCCAACGCTACAGCGCGGCGACGACCTTGTCGCCCATCGCTGCGGTGCCGAGGATTTTGTCGGCCGGGGTATTGGCGTCGGCGATGTCTCGGGTGCGCCAGCCTTCGTCGAGCACGCTTGCCACGGCGGCCTCGATCCAAGCTGCCTGCTCGTCCATGTCGAGTGCATAGGTAAGCAACATTGCCGCCGACAGGATCTGCGCCAGCGGATTGGCGATACCGAGCCCCGCGATATCGGGTGCACTACCGGCGCTCGGTTCAAACAGCGATACGCCATCGCCCAGCGAGGCAGAGGCGAGCATGCCGAGTGAGCCCGTAATCTGAGCGGCCTCGTCGGACAGAATGTCGCCGAACATGTTCTCGGTCACCACGACGTCAAAGTCCGCCGGTCGGTTGATGAGCTGCATGGCGGCGTTGTCAACGAGCAGGTCTTCGAGCTGCACATCGGGATACTCCTCGTCATGCACGCGATGCACGACCTCGCGCCACATGCGGCTCGTCTCCAGCACGTTGCGCTTATCCACGCTCGTCACCTTGCCACGACGTTTGCGCGACGCCTCAAACGCCTGACGGGCGATGCGCTCCACCTCGTACTCGCGGTACTCCATGATGTCGATGGCACGCTGACCGTTCGCTCCGTTGGCACCCGCGCCGTCCTCATCGTAGAAGCGCTCATGCTTGCCGAAGTAAATGCCACCGGTAAGCTCGCGGACGAGCACCATATCCACACCCTTGATGACCTCGGGGCGAAGCGTCGACGCACCGGCCAGCGCATCGTAGATCTTAACGGGACGAAGGTTGGTATAGAGGCCGAGCTCCTTGCGGATGCGCAGCAGGCCTTGCTCAGGACGGGGGGCCGAAGGATCGGTCGAATCCCACTTGGGGCCGCCCACCGACGCCAGCAACACAGCGTCTGAGGCCTTCGCCGCCGCAAGGGTCTCTGCAGGCAGAGGGTCTCCGCATGCATCGATCGCCGCACCGCCAATCAGATGGTCTTCAAACTGAAAGTCAACGCCGATGCGTTTACCCACCGCAGCCAGCACCTTCTTGCCCTCGGCAATGACCTCGGGGCCAATGCCGTCGCCTGGAAGGCAGCATATCTCATAGCTCTTCTTCACGTTGCAGCTCCAGCTCTCGCTACTCGGCCCCTTTGCAAACGGGTTATCCAGTTTCACGGTCATAATCGTCTACGCCTCCTGAGCCTTAGCAGCGGCAATCTTGGCCCGCGTACGCGCGACCAGGCCACCGGCCTCGATAATCTCGGCAATAAACGGCGGAAACGGCTCAGCTGTAAAGGCCTCACCGGTACGCTCGTTGGTAATGACGCCGGCCTCGGTATCAACCTTCACGGTGTCGCCCGCACGGATTGCATCAACCGCCTCAGGGCACTCCATAATGGGCAGACCCACGTTAATAGCATTGCGATAGAAGATGCGAGCATAGCTCTTAGCAATAACGCACGACACCCCCGCAGCCTTAATGGCAACCGGAGCATGCTCACGCGAAGAGCCACACCCAAAGTTCTCCTCAGCCACAATGATGTCACCAGGCTTAACGGTGGAGGCAAACGTCGGGTCAATGTCCTCCATCGCATGAGCAGCCAGATGCGCATGGTCAGAACTATTCAGATACCGAGCAGGAATAATGACGTCCGTATCAACGTCACGACCGTAACGAAAAACCGTTCCTTCAAAGTTCATATCGTTCTCCGTTCAAACATGGAATGCGGGGGATTTGATATTTACTTGCTTATTCGGACAGTCCTGCTCGCACGGAGAGCACATTAAGTGCTCTCTGGCTCGTGCGGAACTCAACGCAAGCAAATATCAAATCCCTCGGTCTCGTTTCGACTACAAAAAAGCTCATGTTTCAATATCAGATAAGACCTTTCCACGGCGCGGGTCCATCTGGCCCTACTCAGCAGTACAGCGGCCTCTACCGTGGCAAACATGTCATGTCAGACCTCATAACTGCAGGGCCTTCGACCTTTGCTCGATACAAGTTCCGCACGAGCCGGAGGCCACTTAATGTGGCCTCCGTGCGAGCCAGGACTGTCCGCAGTAGCGAGCAAAGGTCGAAGGGCCCCGTAGACCCTACAGGTCAGACGGCAAGCAAATATGCCCCGTCACAGCAGAAGCCGCAGCAACAGCCGGCGAGGCCAGATAGACCTCGGACGTGGGGTCGCCCATACGGCCGACAAAGTTTCGGTTGGTCGTGGAGACGCACCGCTCCCCCGCCGCCAGGATGCCCATATAGCCGCCCAGGCACGGACCGCACGTGGGTGTAGAGAACACGCAGTTAGCATCCAGGAAGATGTCGGCCAGGCCCTCTTGCATGCACTGACGGAAGACCGCCTGCGTCGCCGGAATCACAATGCAGCGCACGCCGTCTGCAACCTTATGGCCGCGCATGACCTCGGCCGCCGCACGCATGTCCTCAATACGGCCGTTGGTGCACGAACCGATGACCGCCTGGTCAATCGTGATATGACGGCTCTCACTCACCGGATGGGTGTTGCTCGGCAGATGCGGCCACGACACGCACGGCTCAATGTCCGCAGCGTCGACGGTAATGACCCGAGCGTACTCGGCATCTGGATCAGCGTGATATTCCACGTACTCGCGCTCGCAACGCCCCTTGAGCCAGGAGCGAGCGACATCATCGACCTCGATAATGCCCGCCTTGCCGCCCGCCTCGATCGCCATGTTCGAGATAGTCATGCGGCCTTCCATCGACAGGCTCTCGATGGTGCTGCCGGCAAACTCCATAGCCTGGTAGAGGGCACCATCAACACCAATCATGCCGATGATGTGCAAGATGATATCCTTGGCGGTAGCGCCGTCCGTGAGCTCGCCGTTGATCTCAAAGCGAATCGTCGGCGGCACCTTAAACCAGGCCCGCCCCATGGCAATGCCCACGCCGGCGTCCGTTGAACCCACGCCCGTAGAAAACGCACCCAACGCGCCATAGGTGCAGGTATGCGAGTCGGCACCGATAATCAGGTCACCGGGCACCACCACGCCGCGCTCGGGCAGCAGAGCATGTTCAATGCCCGCGCACCCCTGCTCGTAGTAATGCGTCACGTGCTGCTCGTGCGCAAAATCGCGCATCTTTTTGGTCTGCTCGGCGCTCTTGATGTCCTTGTTGGGCGCGTAGTGGTCGGGCACCAGGCAAATGCGATCACGATCGAACACCTCGGTCGCCCCCAGCTCGCGAAAGACATCGATGGCGATAGGTGCGGTGATGTCATTGGCGAGCACAATGTCCAGGTCACATTCGACCAGCTGGCCCGGCTTTACCTCGTCCAAGCCTGCGTGTGCCGCCAAAATCTTCTCTGCTACGGTCATGGGACGTGCCATGTGATTCCCCTCTCATGCGGGCTTATGCCCTGCTGAATATCGTTATTTGCCCGCCTTGGAGCGATTGGTCTGGATCATGCGGTTGACGGCGTTGATGTAGGCCTTGGCCGAGCTTACGATAATGTCGGTGTCTGCGCCGCGACCGGTGTAGATCTTGCCGTCCTCGGCGGTAATACGCACCGTTACCTCGCCGATGGCATCAATACCGCGCGTGATGGCCTTGACGTTGAACTCCGTCAGCTCGCCGTGGGCCGAGATTGCCTTGTCGACCGCCTTGTACGCCGCATCGACCGGGCCGGTGCCCGTCGAGCACACCACGTGGGCCTCACCCTCCTCGTCGGTAATAGTTGCCGTGGCCGTAGGAATGAGCGGGTCGCCGCAGGAAACTTGAAGTGCATCGAGCGTGTAGATAGCTTTGACCTCGCGCTGACGCTCCTGGATCATCGACTCCAGGTCCTCGTCAAAGACTTCCTTCTTTTGGTCGGCAATCTCCAAGAAGCGCTGGTAAATGGCCTCGAACTCCTCGTCGGCAAAGGTATAGCCCAGCTCGGCGAGACGGTGGCGCAGCGCCGCATGACCCGAACGTGCCGAAAGGATGATCTCGGAACCGGCGGCGCCCACGTCCTTGGGATCGATGATCTCGTAAGTATCACGCGCCTTGAGCACGCCGTCCTGATGAATGCCCGAACTGTGGGCGAAGGCGTTGGCGCCCACGATGGACTTGTTGGGCTGCACGTTAATGCCGGTAATAGAGCTGACGAGTTTGGAGGCGCGCGTGAGCTCGGTCGTCACGATGTCGGTGTGGGCGTCCAGATCCTGCTCGTGCATCTTCATGGCCATCACGACTTCCTCGAGTGCCGTGTTGCCCGCGCGCTCGCCCAAGCCGTTGATCGTGCACTCGATCTGCGTCGCGCCGTTGCGGACGGCCTCGAGCGCAAGGGCTGTGGCCATACCCAGGTCATTGTGGGTGTGGACCGAGATCGTGACGTCTTCGATACCGGCGACGCGCTCACGCAGATAACGAATGCGGGCGCCAAACTCCCAGGGCATGTTGTAGCCCGTGGTGTCGGGAATGTTCACGACCGTTGCGCCGGCCTTGACCGCGGCCTCGATAATGCGGACGAGGAATTCCTGGTCGGATCGGCCCGCGTCCTCGGCATAAAACTCAACGTCATCGACAAACTTACGAGCATACTTCACGGCATGGATAGCGCGTTCAATAGCCTCATCCTCGGTCATATGGAGCTTGTCGCGCAGATGGCTGGGGCTCACACCCAGACCGGTGTGAATACGGGGCCTCTGAGCCGTTTTGAGGGCTTCTGCGGCCACCTCGATGTCCCTGTCCACCGCGCGGGTGAGGCCGCATACCGTGCAACGGTCGCCCGCGATCTTGCCAATCTCCTGCACGGAGCGAAAATCACCGGGGCTCGAGATGGGAAAGCCCGCCTCGATAACGTCCACGTTCATTCGCACGAGCTGGCGTGCGATGACGAGTTTTTCCTCGGTATTCATGCTGGCGCCGGGGGACTGCTCTCCGTCGCGCAGGGTGGTGTCAAAGATTGCGATTTTGCGGCTCATGATTTCCTCCTGATAGGCCTGAGATACAGATGGCTTTCAGGAGAGATGGAGTGCCCCAAGATAGAAAAATACCCGTGTCGCTCATCACGCCCAAAAGCGGCGGACGATAACGCACCCGGGTACGACTCATCGTTATAGCGAGATTACAACCCTAGCGCGCTATCCAATCTAGTAGCGCTAGGCCTAGGAGCTGCTGCGTGTTATTGAACATGTCTGGCTCCTCTCGGCCTCGGGTATTCACTACATCGCGCTAAAGTGTAACACAGGCAAAGCATTGAGCAACGGGGATTTTGTACCAAAACCACCACAAAGGTGCCTGTCCCCTTCGTGGTGGAATTGGCGGCTCGATAGCAAGAAACCCGGTCTTGCGCGAGGCAGAACCGGGCTTCTTTAGCAATGCTTGCTTTGCTCAGGCAGTAACTAACAGTTACTCAGCCAGGAAGTCACGCTGGACAGCGGGATCGACCTTGACGCCAGGGCCCATGGTGGAAGACACGGAGATGGACTTGACGTACTTGCCCTTAGCAGAAGAGGGCTTGACGCGCAGGATCTCGGTGTACAGGGCAGCGTAGTTCTCAACGAGCTGCTGCTCAGAGAAGGACTTCTTGCCCAGGGGCACGTGGCAGATGCCGTAGCGGTCGGCGCGGTACTCAACGCGGCCAGCCTTGAGCTCGGAGACCATCTTGGCGACGTCCATGGTCACGGTGCCGAGCTTGGGGTTCGGCATGAGGCCACGGGGACCAAGGATCTTACCGATGCGGCCAACCTTGGCCATCATGTTCGGCGTAGCGATAGCGGCGTCGAAGTTGATCTCACCCTTCTGGATCTGGGCGACGAGCTCGTCGGAACCGATGATGTCGGCGCCGGCAGCCTCGGCCTCGCGGGCCTTCTCGCCCTCGGCGAAGACGGCAACACGAACGGTCTTGCCGGTGCCGTGGGGCAGGGAGATGGAACCACGGATGTTCTGGTCAGCCTTACGAGTATCGATGCCCAGACGGAAGTGGGCCTCGACGGTCTCGTCGAACTTAGCGGTGTCGAGCTCCTTGATGAGCTTGGCAGCCTGAAGGGGGGTGTAGAGCGTAGCGCGGTCGATCTTCTCGGCAGCGGCGTTATAGCTCTTACCATGCTTAGCCATGTGCATTACCTCCTGTGGTTAAACGGGCTTATGCCCTCCCACATCGTATCGTGTGCCCTATTGCACACATATAACGGGCGCCCCGGTCGGAGCACCCGTCATTACCTAAAGAAATCGCTACTCAGCGATGGTGACACCCATGGAACGGGCGGTACCGGCGATGATCTTCTTGGCGGCATCAATGTCGTTGGCATTGAGGTCCGGCATCTTGATCTCGGCGATCTTGGTGAGCTGCTCCTGGGAGAGCTGACCGACCTTGTCGGCCTGGGGCTTAGCGGAACCAGACTTGAGGTTCAGCTCCTTCTTGATGAGGTGAGCCGCCGGCGGGGTCTTGGTGATGAAGGAGAAGGACTTATCCTCGTAGACAGAAATCTCAACGGGGATGATGTCGCCCTTCTTGTCCTGCGTCTCGGCGTTAAAGGCCTGGCAGAACTGCATGATGTTCACGCCAGCAGCGCCCAAGGCGGGGCCGACGGGAGGAGCGGGGTTAGCGGCACCAGCAGGAATCTGGAGCTTAATGACGTTGGCAACCTTCTTCTCAGCCATGGTCATTCCTTTCGAATCACGAGTGTGAAGTACTTGCTATATCGTAAGCACGCACGTGTTAGAAGCACTCCTGAGATGAGCAGTCACAGAAGAAGCACGCTCGCGCGAACGGACGAAAACTTAAGCGATGACAGCGACCTGGTTAAAGTCGAGCTCGACCGGCGTCTCGCGGCCAAAGATCATCAGCGTGACCTTGAGCTTGCCAGCCTCGGTGTTAACCTCGGAGACCTTGCCATCAAAGTCGGTAAGCGGGCCATCGGTGACGCGGACGGACGTGCCGACCTGGATATCAACCGAGGTGCGCTTGGGCGAATCGCCCTTACCGGGACGACGAGTCATCTTATTGTACTCGTCGCGGGAAAGCGGAGCGGGCTTGCCGTTGCCGCCCAGGAAACCGGTGACGCCAGGCGTGTTGCGAACACACGTCCATGCATCGTCATCCATCTCCATGCGGACCAGGACATAACCCGGGAAAATCTTGGAATCCTTGGTCTCGCGCTTGCCACCCTCTTTAATCTCGGTGACGCGCTCCATAGGAATCTCGATATCAAAGATACGATCCTGCATGCCCATGGTCTCGATACGATGCTCGAGATCGGACTTAACGCGGTTCTCGTATCCAGAGTAAGTGTGAACGACGTACCAACGCTTAGACATGGTTTAGCCCCTCAATCCAGAGAACAGAGCAAGAGCCTCGCCAAAGCCAGCATCGAGCAGAGCGATGACGACGCCGACGACGATCAGAGAAGCGCAAACGACGACCGAGTAGTTCACGAGCTCCTTCTTATCGGGCCACGTGACACGCTTCATCTCGGACTTGACCGAAGCGAAATACTTCTTGGTGCGGGCGAAGAAACCAGGCTTCTCGTTCTTCTTGGACTTCGCAGCCTTCTCGTTCTTCTTGGCAACGGCCTTCTTGGCCTCAACCTTGGAGTTGGCGGCAGCGTTGTTGGCAGGAGCCTGCTGCTGAGCCTTCTTCTTGTTCTTCTTGTTGGCCATTTGGGTTACCTCCGCGCAATGCGCTTATACATGAGTAAACCGTAAGCCCCCAAATGGGAACTTACGGAATAATGACTGGCACGCCAGGAAGGACTCGAACCCTCAACACTCGGTTTTGGAGACCGATGCTCTACCAATTGAACTACTGGCGTATGTGACTAGAGACTAGCGAGTCTCTTTGTGCAGCGTGTGGTGACGGCACCAGGGGCAATACTTCTTGATCTCCATACGATCAGGCATGTTCGCCTTGTTTTTGGTGGTCGTATAGTTGCGGCGCTTGCACTCAGTGCACGCAAGAGTAACTAGAGTACGCATGTATCCTGAACCTTTCATTTCCGCCCCGTACGGGCACGAGTTGTTACTTTATCAGCTCTACGTAAGTGCTGTCAACGAAAACCTCGAGTCAATTGGTTCTCGGTGGATCCATTCATATTTGGAACACATCAATGAAGCCATCGAGAGCTAATCGACGGTGTGCCCAGGACCGAATCGATCCTTTCAACACCAGCAACGGCTCAATAACCATTGCAGAAAAGAACCCGGCACCCATATAAGTGCCGGGTTCTCTAAGTCAGCTATATCAGAGAGCTAATTTACTCAATGATCGTGGAGACGATGCCCGAACCAACGGTGTGGCCACCCTCGCGGATAGCGAAGCGCAGGCCCTCCTCCATGGCGATCGGGTGGATGAGGTCGCCCTCGATGGTGATGTGGTCACCAGGCATAGCCATCTCGGTGCCCTCGGGGAGCTTGACCGTACCGGTAACGTCGGTGGTACGGAAGTAGAACTGAGGACGATAACCATCGAAGAACGGGGTGTGACGGCCGCCCTCCTCCTTGGTCAGAACGTAGATCTCGCCGGTGAACTTGGTGTGCGGGGTAACCGAACCAGGCTTGCAAAGAACCTGGCCGCGCTCGATGTCCTCTCGCTTGATGCCGCGGAGCAGCAGACCGACGTTGTCGCCAGCCTCGCAGAAGTCCATGGACTTACGGAACATCTCGATACCGGTAACGACGGTGTTCTGGGTATCCTTGATGCCGACGATCTCGACGGGCTCGTTGAGCTTGAGCTCACCGCGCTCGACACGGCCGGTAGCAACGGTACCACGGCCGGAGATGGTCATAACGTCCTCAACGGCCATCAGGAACGGGAGGTCGTTGTCACGAGCAGGCGTCGGGATGTACTCATCGACGGCGTTCATGAGCTCGCGGATAGCGTCCATCCACTTGGCGTCGCCCTCGAGAGCGCCCAGAGCGGAGCCACGGATGACGGGGATGTCGTCGCCGGGGAAATCGTACTCGGAGAGGAGCTCACGGGTCTCCATCTCGACGAGGTCGATGAGCTCGTCATCGTCGACCATATCGCACTTGTTCAGGAAGACGACGATGTAGGGAACGCCGACCTGACGGGCGAGCAGGATGTGCTCGCGGGTCTGAGCCATGGGGCCGTCGGTAGC
>CAKTWW010000008.1 GCA_934630855.1 uncultured Collinsella sp. | reverse complement strand
GCGCGGCCGGTCAGGGCCTTGGTCGCGGTGATCTTATCGGTGACGCTGAACTCGTCCGGATTCGGCTTGTAGGTGTTGCTGAACTTCGCCTCGTCGGCGTCCTTCAGGACATGCTTCGCCTCGAGCGTGCCGTCGCCCTTGTCGGTAATGGTGGTCTCGATGGTGTAGGTCTTGCCGTCGTAAGTGATGCCGTTGTTGGCGTCACCCGGGACCTCGCGCAGCGTGTAGGTGTGCTTGCCGGGCTTGTCGTACTTCACGGCGCCCATCGTGATCTTGCCGTCGGCGGCGTTGGTGCCCTTGGCGACGACCTTGGCATCTTCGCCCTCGCCCTCGACGAGCTCGAAGGAGAACTCGCCGTCCTTGAGGGCGCGGCCGGTCAGGGCCTTGGTCGCGGTGATCTTATCGGTGACGCTGAACTCGTCCGGATTCGGCTTGTAGGTGTTCTTGAACTCGGTCTCGCCCGAGATCTTTTCAACGTCAGCCTTAAGCCCACCCGTGGCCTTAACCGTTACGGTCACTTTGAACGTGGCGACGTTATCGCTGTAGGTGATGCCACCCAGCTTGCCCTTGACCTCGCGGACCTCATAGGTGTACTCACCCGGCTTGTTGTAGGTGATCTCGCCGAAGTCGATAGCCGTGTTGTCCCTGGTCACAGTCGCGTCCGTGGACGCAGGCATCGGAGCGTCATTCTTGGGCGTCGCGGAGAGCTCAAACTTAAACTCATCGGTAGCCGTCCAATCGCGGCCCTCGAGCACCTTGGTCAGGCCAAAGTCGGCCTTGGTATCCACCGTTGCCGGCGTCACATCAAAGCTGATCTTGCCGTTGTTGCCCAGGTGAACGTCAACCTCCGCGGCGTTGTTGTTCCACTTGGGGTTGAGCACGTCATCCGCGGTACTGGTGCGGTTGCCGCCCACACTCTTCTTGGTGGTGTGGAGTTCGTCAATAAAGGCAAGGCGTGCGGTTCCCTTCTTGAACGACAGGTTTCCGCTCGTGTCGCGCACGAAGGCGTCCTCAGAGCTCGCGGCGTCTTCGCCGGTAAACTCGATAACGGCAGTACGGGATTCGGCCTTTCTGTCCGCGCCCGCTGCCTCAAACTCATCCTTGTAGTAATAGGTGCCGTCGGGATCCAGCGAGCCCTTCGCTGGCGTCGTGCAGTTCTTATCCGTGTAAATGGGGGTCTGCTTCTGGAAATAGTAATAGCGGTTGGTGTCGGCGGGTTCAAAGTTCGCGATCGTATCACCCAGCTCGCTATCGCTCCACTTGTTCGCGTAGAAGCTAACGATCTTTGAGTCGTTCTCCGTGTTGGTCGTATTGCTCTCGATGTAGCCCTCGAGCCCCGGTACGCTCTCGGGCGTAAACAGGTTATTGAGCGCGTCTTTCTTAACGCTCGAGGTGTAGTTCACCTGAATGGGCTCAGTATCGTCGACCGTAAGTACACCATCGGTGATCTTAAAGTGGCGCAGCGGAATCAGCGACGCAGGAATCTTGACCGTTACGATATCGCCGGTCCGGGGCTCGTCCTTTCCGGCATGCTGAACGGTGATGACCAGGTGCGCGGCATCGTCAGCAAATGTGTAGGTGTCGACGTTGTCCTCGGTCTTTGTCGGCTTGTCAAGCGTCGTGCCGTTGTATATAAAGCCGTCGACCTGCATAAAGTCGCCCAGCTTATCGGTGAACGTAATGTAGCCGGACTCATGCTCGCCATAGCCGTCATGGACTTCTGTCGGGTAACCAACCTGGATAATGCTTCCCGAGATCTCTTCGAAGATCTTCTCGAGCTCCGTGGCGCTGGTTGCCGACTTGTAGTAATTGGCGTTTTCCGCACGTGTGCCATAGTCGATGACCCACGTTTTGCGGCGGCCCTCATTAATAATGCTCGACGAGGCGCTCGGATAGTTGCTCGACACGGCATGCATGAACTTGTTCTCGTTGCTTGTGTCCTCAGCCGTGGGGACGGCACTGGGGTCTGCGCCGCTAAAGATACCGATTGCATAAATGTCGGCGCCGTTACTCTTGATCTTCTTGGCGCTGTTGACGGCGCTATTTGCTACCTCGTTCTCAAAGTCGCTGAAACTCGTAGGTGAGCCATCAGTGAAGAAGACAACGACCTTCTTGGCGTCGGCGCGAGCAGACGAAGACGAAAATTGCTCATCAGCCAGTTCCAAGCCATAGTCGGCGCGCGTGGAACCGGCAGGACTGATGGAGTTGACCGTATCTATAAGACTGTCTTTGCCGTCGCGTATGCAGGGCGTCAGGCCCCTCATGGTCTGCGAAAAATTGTAAGTGAATCTCCCTGACTGATAAAAATTGTTGCCGACCGTAGTGGACTTATCGCCCGAAAACTTAACGATGGCAACCTTATGCTGCTTGGACGGATCTGTAATGCTTTCGTTTTGCGTTGCGATAGTGTCAATAAAGCCATTGGCGGCCTTCTTTAGCGCTTCGATACGCTTTGTGTCGTCGCGCTTACCCATGGGGTCATCCATCGAGCCGGAAGCATCCAGCACCATCACAATGTCGAGCGGCTTGCCGGAAACCGTCGTATCGGATGTCGAAGAGATAGCAGACAGCGTGGTCAGGAAATCCGACTTTTCGCCTTCTCCGGTTTTCTTGACCGTTTTGTCGGTCCAAATTCGGCCGACGTTTTGAGTTGTAGTTTCCTTGCCGTCAATGCCGCCGGCCCAGTACTTCCAGTGGTCGCTGGTGTCGTAGTCGACGATCTTTTCACTCGCCGTCGGTCCATCCATTCCTGTGCTGGACCTGGCGTTGGCCTCGGGCAGCATGGCGAATGCTGCGGCTGGCAATACCAGCACTACGGCCAGTATCACCGCCAAGAGACCCCTCGTGTACCTGCTCATCGTGTCTCCCTTCTCGCAGGATCAGACCTTGCATCAGCCTAAAGTTACGAAATGAGACACAATTAGGGCAGGTGACACACGTTCCAGATTCGTTTTTAGGCGTGAGACAAATGTCTCACCAAAGTTGAGACACGGCGTTTTCGCAGGAAAACAGGTGCGACTCAAAAGTCGCGGGCGCGCACGGCGGCAAACGGCGCTATGTGGGGCCTTGCGGGAGCAAAATGATCCGTTTTCCTCCATCCCCGGGGGATCAGTTGGCGATGCTCGCCACGAAAGCGGCCCATCTACTACGTTTGACCCGATACCCCTGACCATAACCGTGTTTCACGAAAAACCGCAGGCGTTCTAGCTGCGGTTTTGTTTTTGCGTTTTTCACTGTGGTTGGGGGTAGCGGCCCAAACGTAGTAGATAGGCCCATTTCGTGGCAAACGGGTCTCGCGGACGCCCTCGCGGGGGCAAAATGACCCGTTTTCCTCCGTCCCCGGGGAATCAGGGGCTGCTACGGATATGGTGCCATTTCAAAAGTATGCCGGATTACGGGGCTAAAGTCAGAACCCTCATCCATACCTGCGATTTCTAAAAAATGGCAAGCCGTCTACCTGCGGTTTTGGTTTCGCGATTTTCGGTATGGTCGGGGGTTCGCTCTCCAGCCCCGTAAACCGGCATAGTTTTGTTCGCGGCAGCTCAACCACGCGTTCACGCGCGGGGCCGGCGGGGCATTTTTGCCCCGCCGGCCCCTATTCCAGCGCTATTCCGGCTTGGTTTCTACCGTGGGAGTCTTATCCACCGCGACTGGGGTGCGGGCGGTGTCCATACTCAGGCAGTGCTTGGGGCAGCTTTCGATGCACTCGCCGCACACCACGCAGGCGTACGGGTCGATCGACCAGGTGCCGTCCTTGCGATCGACCGCGAGCGCACCCGCCGGACAGCGACGTGCGCACATGCCGCAACAGATGCATACATCCATGTCGTTAACGATATGCCCGCGCAGGCGCTCGGGCGATGCAAGCTTTTCCTGCGGATAGCACACCGTGACCGGCTGCTTGACCATAGAACCCAAGGCCGTCTTGGCAAATGTCAGTAAACTCATGCCGCGCCTACCTTTCCGTGCAGCTAATGCAGGGGTCGATGGTCAGGATAATCATAGGGACGTTGGCAATGAGCACACCCTGCAGCGCATGCGTCAGGCCCGCAAGGTTTTGCGACGTCGGCGTGCGCACACGGAAGCGGTCCAGGTTCTTGGTGCCGTTGCCGCGCACATAGTAATACGCTTCGCCGCGCGGCTGCTCAATCACGACCTCGCCGCGCGCGCCGTCAGCCGGCGTGAGCTTGGTGCGCCTACCGATGCCGTCGTGCGGAATCTTGTCCACGAGTTCCTTGATAATGTCCATGGCCTGCGTGACCTCGGCGCAACGCACCTGGCAGCGGGCATAGCAGTCGCCATCGGTCGCCACGATGGGCTCAAACGCCGCCAAATCCGCATAGGCACCGTCGCCGAACATGCGCACGTCGTAATCCACACCCGAGGCGCGACCGAACGGGCCGACCATCGAAAGCTCCAGCGCGTCCTTCTTGCTGATCACGCCCACGCCATGCAGGCGCTCGCCGCAACTGGCATCGTCCAAAAACGTATGCACCAGTGCCTCGTAGTCGGGGCGCATGGCATCGAGCGTCTGAACGATGCCCGCCAGCTCGGAGTCCTCGATGTCGTGCTTGAGGCCGCCGATCTCGTTGATTGACAGGATCACGCGACCGCCGCAGGTGCTCTCGAAGATCTTGAGAATCTGCTCACGCAGGGTCCACGAACGGTAGAACAGCGCCTCAAAGCCAAAGGCGTCGGCGAGCAGGCCCAGCCACAGCAGGTGCGAGTGGATGCGCGAAAGCTCATGCAAAATGGTGCGGATATACTGCACACGGCCGGGCACCTCGATGTCGAGCATACGCTCGCAAGCTGTGGCATAGCCGCAGCTGTGACCCACGGCGCAGATGCCGCAGATGCGCTCGGCGATGTAGCCAAACTGATGCATATCACGCTTTTCGGTGAGCTTCTCGAGGCCGCGGTGCACAAAGCCAATCTGCGGAATTGCCTCGATAACGCGGTCGTCCTCGAGCACCAAATCCAGGTGGAGCGGCTCGGGCAGCACCGGATGCTGCGGGCCAAACGGAATAACGGAGCGATGTGCCATGGACCTTACGCCTCCTTTTTCTGCTTGTCGCGGGCGGCCTTGGCGGCAAGCGCCGCGCGGACCTTGGCCGCTTTCTCGGGATCCATGGCGGCGAGTTTTGCCTCCATCTCGGCGGCTTTGAGTGCGGCCTTGGCAGCAGCCTCGTCATGCTGAGCATCGGAGCCGGCAGCCGCAGCGGGTTGGGCGGCAGCAGCACCCGCGGCGTCCTCCCCCGCTGCAGCGGCAGCGGCCTTCTCGGCCGCGGCCTTGCGCGCCTTGGCCTCGGCGGCGGCGCGGACCTTCATGGCCTTCTCGCGCGCGGCCTTCACCTCGGGCGTGATCACGCTCATGGGCTCGGCGGTCGAGACCTGGTAGAAAAAGCCCTTAAAGTCGATCTGCATATCGGTGATGGCAAGGCCGAACAGGTCGTGCGCCTCGTTCTCAAACGGGAACACCGCCGGATAGTACGAGCTGATGGACGGGATCTCCTGGTACTGGTCGATACCCTCGACCACCAGATTCTCAATCGCATAGCTAGCGTCCTGCGCAATCTGTTCCTGCGCGGCGCGGACGTTGATAAACGTATAGACCAGGCGATACGAGCCATCGTCTACGCAGCGCTCGGCGTGCATCTGCACAAAGCGCGCGCCAGCGCCCTTGAGCGCCTGCACATGCGGCAGCAGCCCATCGATCCCGACGGTGGTATAGATTGCCTTTTGCATTACTCGGCCTCCTTTGCAGCGGCGGGCGCCGCGGGTGCGTCGTCAGCTGCGCCTGCATCGGCCCCATCGCCGGCCCCCGCAACAGCCACAAACCCGTCCTCGCCCAGCTCAACGCCACCGTCCCAGGTGGCGGCACCGCCCACGGTGAGCGGGTCACCGCCGGCGCGCATCACGGCCTCCTTCTGGTCCAGGATGCCGCACGCCTCCACGATGGCATCGATCACGGTCTCGGGGCGAATGGCGCATCCGGGCGCGTACACGTCCACGGGAATCGCGCGGTCCACGCCGCCGATCACGTTATAGGCATCGCGGAACACGCCGCCCGAACACGCGCAGATGCCGCAGGCCACCACGCACTTGGGCTCGAGCATCTGGTTGTAGATCTGGCGCACGACGGGCAGGTTCTGGGCATTAACCGAACCCGTCACCAAAAAGATATCCGCATGCTTGGGGTTACCGGTGTTGACCACGCCAAAACGCTCCGCATCGAACAGCGGCGTGAGCGAGGCCAGCACCTCGATATCGCATCCGTTGCAGCTCGAGCCGTCGTAATGAATAACCCACGGCGAGCGCGACATTTTATGATCCATGGATGCCGCCTCCTAAATAAACACGTCGACGAGGATGGGCATAAGGTTGAGCAGGCCAAACACCAGCGCCACGCCCCAGCCGAGCTTAAAGCAGCTGCGCCAGGTGCTGCGGGCGAAGGTGTTATCGATCAGCACCTCGACAAAATACGTCGCGGCCATCACGACCAGGGCGACCACCCAACTCACCGGGTTGTCCCAGACAAAGAACATGCCCACCCACATCAAAAACAGCACGGTCTCGCACCAGTGCATGAGGGTCATCTTGGCCAGCGTGCCGCCGCTCATCTCGGTGGCGACGCCCTGGACGATCTCCTGATGCGCGTGATGCGAGTACGAAAGGTCGAACGGCGACTTGCGCAGCTTGATGGTGAGCACCGCAAGCAGCGCCAGGAAAATGGGTGCACTGTACACGATGATGGGGGTCGCCTGCCCGGTCACGGCGATGGAGTCGAAGCTGTCGGTGGCAAGGTACAGGCCCACGCTCATCAGCAGAACGGCGGGCTCGTAGCTCATAACCTGTAGCAGCTCGCGGTCGGCGCCGACCTGCGCAAACGGGCTTTGCGTCGAGGCGGACGCCAGCACCACAAAGATCGCGGCGAGCGTAACCATAAAGGCGCACAGCAGCGTGTTGGAACCCGACACAAAGATGCCGCCGCCCACCACGGTAAAGATGAGCGCGCATGCCATGTAGGTGTCGTCCATAGTGTTTACGCTGGCAGGGGCCTTGCGCAGCAGCTTGGCAACGTCATAGAACGGCTGCAGCAGGCGCGGGCCCACACGACCCTGCATGCGGGCGGAAAGCTTACGGTCAAGACCATCGATCAGGCCGCCCACAATCGGCGCAATCAAGGCAAACGCCACGGTACCAATAAATATGCCCACGACGCCCGAGCCTTCGAAATACTTACCGCGCAGCACCGAGGGCGCACTCATGGCAAGCCGCTCGGGCCCAATCCACGCGCAACACAGCAGCGCAAACACGATAATGCTGCAACACACGACGCTACCCGCGGGGCCAATACGCTTCTCGCCAAGGGCGTCCTCCGAGTACCAATTGCGCTTTTCGGCCTTCACCTCGTGTCCCATCGAGCCGCGGAAATGGCGGTAATTGTCGGTTCCCACGCCCGAAAGATATACGTTGACGTGCGGTTTGTTGCTCACGCGGAATGAAGTCAGCAGCACCACGGCGATAAATGCCACGATAACCACCATCAGATACATGGAGTCCTTGCCAATGACGTACGGCACGCGGCCAAACACCATGGCCAAGTAAGGCGACACCAGGCCGCTCGAGATGAGCGGGAACGCCACGCAGCAAAGAATCAGCAGTGCGGCGATGGTGTTGAGGGCCATCCATTCGGTCTTATGGACATTGACCTCAACGTTTTGAGCCGTGGGGTCGACGCCCGAAAGCTTGGCAAGCCACTTGCCCCAGAAGTAAAACGTCGCGGCCGAGCCAAAGGCAAGCACCATGATCATGAGCACGTTGCCGGTCTGCGCAAACGCCACCAGGGCGCCCCACTTGGACACGAGCATGCCAAACGGCGCCACGAACATGCCCATGATGCCCAACATCATCAGGCGCGTCAGGTGCGGCATGCGGCTGAACATACCGTCCATGTCCTCGATATTGCGGCTGCCGATATGATGCTCGGCCGTGCCCACGCACAGGAACAGCAGCGACTTTGCCACCGTGTGGAACAGGATTAGGAAGATGGCCGCCCACACGGCCTCGGGCGCGCCGACGCCCAGGCAGGCGCTGATGAGGCCCAGGTTGGAGATGGTGGAGTACGCAAGCACGCGCTTGGCGTTGCTCTGCGAGATGGCCATAAGGGCGGCCAGCAAAAACGTGATGGCGCCCACACTGGTGACCATAAAGCCCGTCACGGGATAGGTGGCGTAGAGCGGGCTGAGCTTGACCATCAGGAACACGCCGGCCTTGACCATGGTGGACGAGTGTAGCAGAGCGCTCGTGGGCGTGGGGGCAACCATAGCGCCGAGCAGCCAAGTGTGGAACGGCATCTGCGCGGCCTTGGTAAGGGCGGCGAGCGACAGCAAAACGACCGGCATCACCAGCAGCGCGGACTGCGCGGTGCCGGCGCTGGAAAGCTCGATCATGCCCGAGATGGTCAGCGGCATGCCGTTGAAGTGCAGGAACATAAGGCCCGCCAAAAACGCGATGCCGCCCAGCATGTTGAGGATGATCTGGGTAAAGGCGTTTTTGATGGCCTCGGGCGTGCGCGTGTAGCCAATCATGAGGAACGAGCACACGGTGGTGATTTCCCAACCGCAGAACAGCCACTCCAGGTTGTCACTCGTCACAATGACGAACATGGCCGAGAGGAACAGGAACATAAGCGCCAGGAACTGCGGGCGACGGTCGGGCGCGGTCTGCCCGCGCAGCGCAGCCTCGTGCTCATCGTGGGCCTGGAAGTCCTTCATATAACCCAAGGCATACACGCAGATCAGGCTGCCGACAATGCCGACGGCAAGCACCATGATCACGCTCATGTAGTCCAGGTAAAGCGGGGTGGCGGTGACGACCTCGGCCGCGGGCAACGTCATGGCCGCGAAGGCGACCGAGCCCACCAGCTGCACCACGCCGAGCACCGTGGTGAGCGTGCTCTTATATTTGCGCGCGTTGTACAGGATGACGGCACACAGGATCACGTCGATGGCAGAGCTGATGATCGAGAGCACGTGCGAGGTGCCCGGCGCGACCTCGAAGCTCTGCGGGCCCGTGCCAAAAAACATGACGGCGACTACAACCGTCACCGCCATGATGATGCCAGAGCCTATGAGCCCCACTGCATCGCGGGCGCGGTCACCGCGCGCGAGCAACATGCCCAGCGCCGGTACCAGCGGAAACAGGGTAAGGAAATACAGTAGCGTCATACCATCACTCCCCCATGCAAAAACGCTTAATCAACAAAACGTTATAGCTCAAATTGGGAGGCACGGTGGTGGGTTTTCGGTCAACTGGGGAGTTTTGGACGTGTGGGGTAAGGGGTCTGTCCGGATGGGAGTAAGAGGCGGCGTCTCCGTGTCGTGCCGGTGAGCGCAGGTGCCGGCGCGCACGGTTTATTGGCCACTTTGGAGGATATCCGAGGGGCCTGCGGCTGGCCGAAATGCTGGCGAGGCAAGAAAAATGCGCCGCGCGGGCGCACCATCTCGATCGCTACTCAGCCTTTTTAACGCGCGGCTTGCGGCCTCGCGGCTTATCGACCAGCGCGGCTGCACCGCCGTCGCGATACTGGCGGCACCAAGCCTTGACCGAAGACTCGCTGGGGATCTTGTGCTTGATCATGGTCTCGCGAACCGTGAGGCCGTTTTCCAGGCGGTCCTTAACCACGGCGAGCTTGACTTCGTATGAATACGTGCGGTGATGAGAGCCTGCGTTGAGCACGGCGTCGGCACCGCCCACGGCATACGCGCGGGCCCACTGACGAGCCGTGGCCTGAGGAATGCCAAGCTCCGCGGCGAGGGCGCGATGACCGACCCCCTCTTGGAGGACCTCGACGGCGCGCTGCCTAACCTCGGGCGCATGCGAACGAGTCCTTGTTGCTTCTGACATACCTGCCACTTCTCAGCCCTAAACGTTAAACTGCTTTCTTGCGTGCATGTTAGATAGTAGCATTTTGCTGTTTGCGCGTAACAGTTAATTGAAAATCGCAATTTCGCTATCTGGGCATTTAGAACGATTGTGCGGATATTCTTTAACATTTATTTACGCTGGTAATTAGCGCGTGGCTAGGCGGCGGTGGATTGGCGACAAAATTGCCGCCTTTTTTGGCAGTTTTACGCGAAGGATGAAATTATTAACCCCTCCCCCAATAATTTTGAGCAGCTTCTGACGCAACAAACAGCCTCTCGCCGTATGGTCTCCGTGTATTGTCATCCACCGAAGCGAAACAAAAAAGGGGCGGGCCTGCCGTGCTTGCAGGCTCCGCCCCAAAAACGATATCCGTCGGGACGCAGCCGGGCGAGGCGGATCCGTGCTACCGCCCCGTCCCACTGCGATGTTCAACTACAGCTCGTTGGCCGCGTGATACGCCGTACGGATGGCACTCGCGATGTCGGCGGTGCGCTCACCCGAGCAGTCGCCCACGCAGGTCACGGGTACCGTCACGCCGTCCAGGTCAAACGCGTTGGCCTTGGAACCCACGGCCATCACCACGTAATCGCAGGCGATCTTCACCGGCTCCTCGGCGCCGTCCTCGGCAGTACGCACGGCCTCCACGCCCTCGTCGGTAATGGCGGTCAGGCGGGTCTTCACGTGCTGCTCCACGTTATGCTCGGCAAAGTCGCTCATGATCAGCGGCAAAATGGTCTCGGACTCGCCCGCGGCAATCTTGTCGAGCATCTCGACGATCGCCACCTCGCAGCCGTGCTGCAGCAGGTACTCGGCAGTCTCGGTGCCCACCAGGCCGCCGCCAATGACGGCGACGCGGCCCGTGAGCTCCACCTTGCCGGCCAGCACGTCCCAGCTCGAGACGACCTTCTCCGAATCGGCACCCGGAACGGGGATGACCACGTCGTGCGCGCCCACGGCCACAATCGCGGCGTCGGCGGCGTTAAGGTCCTCGGCGGTAGCGGCGTGGTTGAGCTCAACCTTCACGCCCAGGCCAGGCAGAATCTTCTCGTAGTACTCGACCGAGCGCATGATCTCGTCCTTGCGCGGAGGCGCGGCCGCCAGCACAATCTGGCCGCCCAGATGATCGCTCGCCTCGTAGACGGTCACGTCATAGCCGCGCTTGGCCGCCACGCGCGCGGCCTCCAGGCCGGCGATACCGCCGCCCACCACGGCGATCTTCTTGTCACCCTCGCCCGGTTTAATGGCAATGGTCGCCTCGTCGCCGTTCTCGGCATTGAGCACGCACGAGATGTACTTGCGGTTTTGAATCGCATCGACGCAGCCCTTGTTGCAGTTGAGGCACTCGCGGATGGGCTCGCCGGTCGCGGCCTTCAGCGCAATGTCGGGGTCGCACATGAGCGAGCGGCCATAGGCGACAATGTCTGCCGAGCCGTCTTCCAGGATCTTCTCGCCGGCCTCGACCGAGACCACGCGGCCGACGGTTGCCACCGGCACGGAGACCAGGGCCTTGACGCGCTCTGCCACGGGCAGCGTCCAGTTGTAGGGCATGGCGCCCATGGGCGGAATGGTGTCGCCCATGTTGCCGGTGTGGTTTGCCTGCGCGACCTGGATCATGTCAATGCCGGCGCCCTCGAGCAGCTTGGCAAACTCGCACGCCTCGTCGGGCTGCAGGCCGCCCTTGCCGCGCGGCGTGCCGTCGGGGTTCTCCATGATCACGGGGAGCTTGTACTCCACCATCAGCTTCGGCGCGGCCTCCTTAATGGCGGCGACGACCTCCAGCGCGTAGCGGACGCGGTTCTCGAACGAGCCGCCATACTCATCCGTGCGCTTGTTGAGAATCGCGGAGCACAGCGAACCCACCAGACGGTCGCCGTGGACCTCGATGGCATCGATGCCGGCCTGCTGCGCGCGGGCGGCTGAGGCGGCGATGGCCTCCTTGATCTGGGTGAGCTGCTCCACGCTGGCCTCGTTCACAAAGTGCTGCATGTCGTGGTGCAGTTTGGCGTAGGCCTGCTTGCGGATCTCGTTGGACTCGGCCATCTTGGCGGCAAAGGTCTCCTCGTCGCCGGCGGCCTTGGCCTCCTGCGCGGCCTTGGCGGCGGCCATGGAACCCATGACCATGCGGCCGACGCTGGGCACGTCGTACTCGGGGTGGAACAACTGCAGCGCGACCTTGGCGCCGTGCTTGTGGACGGCGTCGGCCAGCGCCTTAAACGTGGGGATCTGGGCGTCGGTCGCCAGCTTGGGCGTGGGGCTCGCGGTCATGACGGGAGCGACGTCGCCGATGACGATGTAGCTCACGCCGCCACGGGCCAGGCGCTCGTAAAAAGCCAGGCTGCGCTCGCCGATGGAACCGTCGCGCTCCTCGTAGCCGGTAGTCAGCGGCGGGAACATAATGCGGTTCTTGAGCTCGAGCGGGCCAACCGTAATGGGCTGAAGCAGCTTGGATGCAGGTGCGGTCATGAATATTCCTCTCTTGTAGGCGCGGCGGCGATGGTGCCGCGTAGTTGTCTAGAGGATATGGCATGGGGGCACGGGGCCGCAGTTGAAATCGGCGGATAGCAGGTAGCGGCAGGTGGATGGGGATGGGGCGTCTGTCGGTTTGTCTAAATCTGTAACATCTAGACCGACTTTTGACCCCTAACTGTTACAGATCGAGACAAACGGGGGCCTCCCTGTCCAAATGTCTCGATCTGTAACATCTACCGGCCAAAACCGGTCTCAGATGTTACAGATCGAGACAGACCAAACCTGCCTGCCGGAAAATCTCAATCTGTAACATCTATCGACCCAAATCGGGTCTACCTGTTACATATTGAGATTTTGCTTGGGAAGGTGAGGATTGGACCGAAAAGACAATCCCCAGGTAATAAAAAAGCTCGCCGGCTAGGCCGACGAGCTGCAAGTTCTTG
Source organism: uncultured Collinsella sp. (assembly GCA_934630855.1). Lineage (GTDB taxonomy): Bacteria > Actinomycetota > Coriobacteriia > Coriobacteriales > Coriobacteriaceae > Collinsella. Next base: position 44,988 of record CAKTWW010000008.1, on the reverse strand, counting down.
GTCGCGGGGGCAGGATTTGAACCTACGACCTCCGGGTTATGAGCCCGGCGAGCTACCAGACTGCTCCACCCCGCAATGTCTGGGCGCCTTATGTGCGCAAGAAAGAATATTACGTGGGAGTTCGGTAAACGGCAAGGAAAATCTCGTAGAGCATAATTCCTTCATATTTATATCTTTCAGCCCATGTGTCCCCGTAAACGAATCGCAGCCCAACGCCGACGGCACGTATACAATGGTGCGCGTCCTTTTACGCCGACACCGGGAGTAGACATGCTGCTCGCTATCGATATGGGAAACACGCAGACGGCCATGGGCCTGTTTGACGGAAACGAGCTGGTGCAGTCGTGGCGCATGCCCACCGACCGCTCCTATACCGCCGACGAAATCCATGTGCGCCTGATGGGCTTCTTTAAGATGTATGACCTCTCGCTCGACGCGGTCGACGCGATCGCCTTCGCCGGCGTGGTGCCGCAGCTCTCGCGCGAGTGGCACACCGTGGCCGACCGCATCGCGGCAGACGCCATCGTTATCGGGCCGCAGACGGCCGCGGTGACCAAACTGCGCGCGGCGCGCCCCCAGGCCGTAGGTGCCGATCGCATCGCCAACGCCGTTGCGGCCGAAACTTTCTACGGCGCCCCGGCGATCGTGGTGGACTTTGGCACCGCGACCAATATCGACGTCATCGATGAGGACGGCTATTACATTGGCGGAGCGATCGCGCCGGGCATCCGCATCTCCATGGACGCACTTGCCGCCCGTGCCGCCAAGCTCGCCAGCGTGCCGCTCGAGGCGCCCGAGCACGCCATCGGCCGCGACACCGAGGAATGCATCAAGGTCGGCGCCGTGATGGGTGCCGCCGCCATGGCCGAAGGCCTGGTCGCGCGCATGAAGCGCGAGCTGGGCCGCGAGGACGCCACCGTTATCGCCACGGGCGGTCTCGCCAGCATCGTCGCCGATTCGACCGACGCCTTCGACATAGTCGACGGCCAACTCACCATTAAGGGCATCTGCGAAATCTACCGCCGCATGCAGGAGCTAGGATAGGGCGGGGGCCAAAGTCGAACACGCCCGATGCCACAGTCCCCGCAAATGATCGCCAAGCCTATTCCTCAAAATCGAATATTTTTCAATTTTGAGGAATAGGACCGAGATACCGCCCCGCAGTCACGCAAAAGCCCTCCTCGGTGCAGGCCGAGAAAGGCTTCGTTGTCATCGCTATCTTTGAGCGCTGGCGCCTCGCGTTACAACCCGCGAATGCGCACGGCCTCGGGCGGAAACTCCTGCTCGCCGGCATCGGTCTTGATGGTCGCTCGGCCCCAGATGTCCAGGCCCGCGAACACACCGACCGCGAGCGGCAGGCCGTTGGGCGACACCGCCGCAACTTGGCGTCCCAGCAGCGGCACCATGTCAAAGTACTCGCCCAGCACGGGAGCCAGCGGACCGGCAGCACCCTGCGGCGTGTTGGCAACAACCGCCCAGGCGTCCACGCGGGCCAGCACGGCGGCGGCCAATGCCTCGACCAGCGCTTCGTCAGCCACATCCACGCCAAGCTCACTCAACGCCGCGCGCTCAATATCCACCGTCACGGCACCGAACATGCCTGCGGCACCGGCGCCACCGTTGACGGCGACGCGTGCAAACGACGTTTCAAACGTGGGCGCGCCGCACACAATATCGCTCGGCCACTGAATGCCCACCTTGCCGGCAAGGCCCAGCCCCGGTGCCGCAGCCGTTCCCACGAGCGCGTCCATCATGCCCATCGCGGCCACAAACGGCAGGCCGTGGAAGGCATGCATGTTCACGTCGGGGCGAACGACCAGCGAAAATACCAACGATGCGTCGCCGGCGCTCCAGGCGCACCAACCCGCGGACTTGCCCTCGCGACCCGCATCGCGCGCGGCGTCGAGCTCAGTGCCAACGGCTACAACGTTCATCTCAATCATCTACATACGCCCCAATTCGCCCACGATATGACCCACGCGATCCTCGGGCTCCTTGACCTCGACGCCGTTGTAACGGAAGAACCGCGCCGGATCGTGCATCAGGTCCTCGAGCGGCACCAGCACAAAGTCGCGCTCGCCAATGAGCGGATGCGGCAGGCGCAGCTTTTTGCCGCCATGGGTCTCGCCATCCATCCACAGCAGGTCCAGGTCGATAGTGCGCGGGCCGTTGGCCTTGGCCTTTTTGGAACGGTCGCGGCCCAGCTCGGCCTCGATCTTCATAAGCTCGTCGAGCAGCACCAGCGGCGCCAGCTCGGTCTTAATCTCGATGACGGCGTTAGCGAACGCGTCCTGGCGCGTCTCGTAGGCCGGCTCGCTCTCGTAGATGCGAGAACAGTTGGACACGCAGGTGAGCGGAATCTCGGCGATCATGTCGCGCGCGGCGCGGATGTTGTCACAGCGATGCCCCAGGTTGGAGCCCACGGCCACAAACGCACGGCGCGGCTGCGGCTTGGCGACGGCCCAGTAACCGTTCAGAAACTGCGCAAAGCCGGCGACGTCGTGCACGCGCACGATGTTGGCGCCGGCCTGGATGGCACCCAGGCACACGCCAAACGTGGCGGCATCGCGCGCGGCGGCCTCGGTCACACCCGAGACGGCACCCACAAAGCGCTTGCGCGACACGGCGCACATGAGCGGATAGCCCAGCGATGCCATCTTGGCGGTCTCGCGCTGGATGACGATGTCCTCGTTGGCCGACTTGCCAAACCCCGGGCCGGGATCGATGCAGATGCGGTCGCGCGACACGCCGGCATGGATGAGCGTGCGTGCCTGGTCGGAAAGGAAGCCCATAACACGGCGCATGATGGGCGCCGAATCGGGCAGGGTGAAGCGACGGAGCTGTGAGGTGGGCACATACGCCTCCTCGCGGCGGGCGCTACGGCGCATCATGGCGGCCAGGTGGTCGTTGGGTTCCGGTGTTGCCTCGGCGGGTGCAGGCGTGGCCTCGGGCGCGGCGGCGTCAGAGGCAGGCGCGGCCTGCTCGACGACCTCCTGCTCGGTTGCGGGTTCGGGCGCGGGCTCCGGCTCGCCAAACGGAAGCGAGGGCTGCACCACGCCACCCGGAAGCTTGGCCTCCGCCTTGGGTTCGCCCAGCAACTTGCCGCGACGGCGGCGAGCCGGCTTCTCGGCCTCGCGCGCGGCCTCAGCAGCCGCCTCGCGCGCCTTCTCGGCAACAAACGCCGCGGCAGAGGTATCGAGCTGCACCGTCGCATGCGTACGTGCGGGAGCAGCGACCTCACCGGCGTGCATCACGATGACGCCGCAAGTGCTCGTCTTAACAAACTCGATCATCTTGGGGTCGGTGAAGCCCGTCACGTCATTGACAATCGAGGCGCCACAGCGCACGGCAGCCTTGGCAACTGCCACATGACGCGTGTCGATCGAGACGATGGCACCTTCCTTGGCCAGTGCGCGCACCACGGGCAGCACGCGACGGGCCTCCTCGTCGGGGTTGACCGGGGTAAAACCGGGACGGGTGGACTCGCCGCCCACGTCGATGATGTCGGCACCGGCATCGAGCATCGCCAAGCCATACTCGATGGCGGCATCCGGATCGAAGTGCTCGCCGCCATCGCTAAACGAATCGGGCGTCACGTTGAGGACGCCCATGATGCGCGGACGGTCAAAGCTGAGCTCGTACTTTCCGCACCGCCATGTCTTGCTGTCGTTCGCCATGAACATCCTCCTAAAATGCCCGCGCCGCCGCGCCTGGGCGCTGGCGGCGGGGTCGCTTTGCAATCAGTCTTTCTATTGTATCCGCGCACGCGGGCTAGAACGCAAACGCGGCCGCGATGTCGCAAGAAATCAGCAGGTCGGCATTTGCGTCCTGATCGGTAGGTGCCAGGTTGCAAATGGCCAGCGTGTCGCCGGTAAAGTAGCGCGTGAGGCCCGCCGCCGGATACACCACGAGCGAGGTTCCGCCCACAATGAGGGCATCGGCCGCGGCAATGGCGGCAACCGCGCCGGTCAGTACGTGCTCGTCGAGCGGCTCCTCGTAGAGCACCACATCGGGCTTGATGCGCCCGCCGCACGCGGGGCACACGGGCACGCCCTCGGCGTCCTCGTGCTCGCGGGCGCAGATCCACTCGGCGCTGTAGACCGTGCCACACGTCTGGCAAATGTTGCGATGGACCGAGCCGTGCAGCTCGAACACGCGCCGCGAGCCGGCCATCTGATGCAAGCCGTCGATGTTTTGCGTCACCACGGCATCGAGCTTGCCGGCGCGCTCCAGCTCGGCCAGCTTGGTGTGACAGCGGTTGGGCTTGGCGCCGAGCGCAATCATCTTGGTGCGGTAAAAATCGAAGAACTCGGCCGGGTGCGCCTCGTAAAAGCTGTGCGAGAGCATGGTCTCGGGCGGATAAGCGAACTGCTGGTGATACAGGCCGTCCACGCTGCGGAAATCGGGGATGCCGCTCGCCGTGGAAACGCCCGCGCCACCAAAGAACACCACGCGCTCGTGGGTATCGAACAGCTCCGACAGCGCGGCGGAGGCCTGCTTGGGATCTGTTATCGCCTGTGTCATGTTTGTCCTCCGTCCATGCTGGTCGGAACGGCTGCGATTGCACCGTCGCCCGCGGGGCCCGTCTCGCCCCTGTTGCGTTAATCTTAAGCCTGCCAACCCCGTCGAAAGGACACCATGCCTCAGACTTATACCTTTGCCTCGTGGAACGTTAACGGCCTGCGCGCCGTGCTCAAAAAGGACCCGAGCTTTACCCAGATCGCGCAGGAACTCGATGTCGATATCCTGGCGTTGCAAGAAACCAAACTGCAAGAAGGCCAGGTCGACATCGACCTGCCCGGCTACCACCAAACCTGGAGCTACGCCGAGCGCAAAGGCTACTCGGGTACCGCGGTCTTTAGCCGCCAGGAGCCGTTGCGTGTGCTGCGCGCCGACGCGCTGCTGCCCTACGCCAGCGAAGGCAAGGCTGCCGAGCTTGTTGCCCAAGCCGCGACCGAGGGCCGCGTCTGCGCGCTGGAGTTCGACAAGTTTTGGTTTGTCGACGTCTATACGCCTAACGCCCAAAACGAGCTCGCCCGCATCGACGTGCGCATGGCATGGGACGATGCCTACCGCGGCTTTTTGACAGGCCTCGAGCGCGAGACCGGCAAACCCGTGGTAACCTGCGGCGACTTTAACGTGGCACACGAGGAGATCGACCTTAAGAACCCCAAGTCCAACCGCGGCAACGCAGGCTTTTCGGACGAAGAGCGCGGTAAGTTCACTGAGCTGCTCAACGCCGGCTTTACCGACACCTGGCGAGCGGCAAACCCGGACGTCGAGGGCGTCTACAGCTGGTGGAGCTACCGTTTTAATGCCCGTAAGAACAACGCCGGCTGGCGCATCGACTACTTCTTGGTAAGCGACGCAATCGCTGCCAACGTGCGCGACACCGGCATCCGCGGCGACATCTTCGGCAGCGACCACTGCCCCGTCACCCTCACACTGGAGCTCTAAACCCAAATGGTCCCTCGGTGACGGAGGAAAACGGATCATTTTGATCACTCGCGGCCTGCGATGGTCATCATATGAGTCGCTCATTTCAAAACTATGCCGGTTTACGGGGCTGAATCGCGGATTCCCAACCACACGCAATTCGAGCAGAATAAAACCGCAGGTAGACAGCGTGCCTTTTTTCGAAAAATGCCGGTATGGTCGGCCTGCGCCAATCCAGCCCCGTAAACCGGCATAGTTTTGAAATGACACCGAAGCAGTATTGATTCTCGACCCGGCGCAACCGGCCCTACAACCCGTATTTCACGACGACGCGATTGATGCGACGGCACCAGGGTTTGTACAAGGCGGCCAAAAACACGCAGGTTGCCAGGCCGTGCGTGATGTCGAACGGCACCGCCGTGGCAAGGCGCGCCACGGCGCCCGCCCAGGTGAGCGGCTGGACAAAACCGATGATGTCATACGCGTTGATCACGACGCCATACAGCAAGCCCGAGGCAAAGCCATACGTCAACAGCGCTGGCACGCGCACGGTGCCGTCGGCGCGATCGAACGCGCCCACATGCGCCAGCACGCCGCCGACGTAGCCCACCAGGCCCCAGGCATACATCTGCCACGGCGTCCACATACCCTGTCCAAAAAAGAAATTGCTGGTCAGAGCAGCCAGCGCACCGACCATAAAGCCGTTACGCCGCCCAAGCGTCGCCCCCGCGATAATGGCGATGGCACTCACCGGCTTAAAGTCGGGAATGGGCCCAAACAGGATGCGCCCCGCCGCCGCCAACGCCGCCAACACCAGCGTGGGCATAATCTGACGCAGGCCCGGACGCGACGCCTCGTAACCCGCAAAGAACAGCGCAAGCACGAGCGCCACCATAGCGAACATCAACAAAGCAGCCTGGGCAATGCCCAGATACAGCATGATGCCCATGCATGGCGGCACGAACAAAAGCACTGGTCCCTCTATGTAGCGCCATATACGAGCAAGCACGCGAGCTCCTCTTGCGATCTTTCTCTATCGTTCGCGCCCCATTGTGGCACACGTGCAGCACAGGTTCATCGACGATACATTCCACTCGTTAAACAAAACAACGCGCATGCGACTGAAGCCAATCGCATGCGCGCAAAAGGAGAGGCAAACTATCGAGAATGATTCGTTTAGACAGGGCGGCCCTTCAGGCTATTCCGCCTCGAGCATTTCCTCGGTCTGCGGGGCCTTTTCGCCCACGAGAACATGGGCGACCTTTGCCGCGATGGGGTCGAACAGCAAGCCACCGACCACAACAAAGGCCCAGCCGCCGGTAGCGAGCTTTGCCCAACGGGAGAAATAGGTTGTTTCGCCCACAAGGCCAAAGCCGGTCTGGAACGCTATCTCAGCCAAACCGATAATCAAAAAGAGCAGCGTGGCGGCGAACACCGTGCCCGCGATCTTTGACGCAGGGCCACCCGGTTTGAATCCGAAGAAATCAACCCAGTCCCCAACGACCCTTCCAAACTGCGGTAGTGAGCTCACCGCCTCTGCGATGACGACAGCGAGCGCAAGCTGCCCCCAAAAACCGGTAGGACTCGACATATCGAGTGCCGCTTTGCCTTCGATAATAGGCAAAAAGGAGCACATCAGGAGCGGGTTCACCAGGGCATTGATTATGCCAGCGACCCTCGTTTCTCGAGTATTCATATTCATATATTCCTTTAGTTTTCGTAGTGATACGGTACGTGGAGAAACCGCGCCTCTACTGGAAAGCCAGTTTTAATTACTTTTCCGCAGGAGCGGCAGCGCCACGCGAGCGCTCGTAAAACATGCCCATGAGTTCGCTACGACGCGAGACAGACAGTTTTCGATAGATGCTATGGACGTGAGCCTTGACCGTTCCCAACGAGATAACTAAATCGTTTGCTATCTGCTGGTTCCCCTGTCCCGTCAGAACTCGAGACAATACTTCTTGCTCGCGCGGCGTGAGCTCGTAGAGCGCACAGAAATCGGCAATATTGCTGGCGCCCTGCTTCGCCGCGCGCTGCTCCGTCTCCAAGCGATACAAATCCAGACGATCGCGCACAAGCTGCTCGGTTCGCCGCACGTGGAACTCATCTTGATAGTGGCGTGCGTAGATAATGCAGGAAACCGCAAGACCGGCCCACAGAGCGTCCTCCATGATGTTGATCTTGCCCACATAAAACGGAACCGAACCGGAGTGCATATACATGGCCGCGTAGATAAGGTCCTCGCCAATCGAGGCGGCGTAGGCGCAAAGGCACAAAAGAAGCAGCGAACGCAAAAGATGCAGCGCGCGAGAATCAGCATCCTCCACGGGGGCGGAATGCGCCAAGCCCATCAGGCTCCAGGCACAAAGAGAAATCATGACCAAGGGATCGATAAAGAGAAATACCATGTCGGATACGATGCCCAGATAAACTGTCCCCGCCAAGCAACGAACCAGAGCGAGCACCGGGAAGAGAAGGAACAAAGCCGATCGTGCGGTACGCTTGGTCACATCACATGCCAGCAAATAGAAGAGGATCTCCTCGCCCATCTGAGAGAGCGTCTTCGCTATTCCAAAGAGGGTCAAAGCGCCATGGGGACCAAAGCTGCCCCCGGACGAAAACATTCCCGACACAAGGGACGATCCCATATCGGCCACTCCTTCGAGGGCCAGCAGGGCCATGAGCATAGAGAGGTACGCAAAGCGCTTGCTCTCCGTCATGCCTTTTGTCACACCGCAGAAAAAAGCGGCGCAGGCAAAGAGGCAAAGGAAGAACACGTTGTAAAGATAGATATAAAACCCCACGAGCTTGTCCTCCCCTTTTGCCGCAATGAGACTCATGACTCATGATAGCGCACCGGTACCCCGCGGATATTCGAACCGGTCGCAACCCGCAAGAGACGGGCGGCAAGGCTCGAGTAACCCTACCGCCCGCACTTTATTGCAGAATCCGATTGTTTGATTTACATCTCTTCGGCAGCCGCAGCGCGAGCAGCCTCGAGAACCTCTTCGGGAAGCTCGACGCCCTCATCGGTGTTGTAGCCGTACTTCTGGGCACCCTTTTTGAGGAAGAAGAACGAAACCACAGCGGTAAAGGCCTCGGCAACGGTCAGAGCCAGCCACACGCCGTCGCCGCCAATGACCATGGGAAGCACCAGCAGCAAAGCGATGGGAAGAACGAGCGAACGCAGGGTGGAGATGATGAGAGGCATCATCGTGTCGTTGAAGGCCGTGAGCATGTTCTGAATGCAGATATTAATGCCGACGAGGCCAGCGCAAGAGGCGAAGAGAATCCACTTCTGGGAGGCGAGGGTATATACGGGGTCGCCGGGGACCTGACCATAGACCAACAGGATCGGCTTCATCATAACGATACCCAGGACAGCAATAACGACGATGAGGATAGCGCTCAGACGACGGTACTTCTGGTACGTGCCGTGAATCTTCTTGGGATCGTTTTCGCCGATCTGATAGCTAATGATCGGCGTAGCGCCCTTACCAAAGCCAATGAACGGGCCAACGAAGAGGAACTGCACATACAGGAAGATTGCGGCAACGGCGACGCCGTCGGCTCCAAAGTACTTCATGGCCTGGATGTTGTAGATAGCGGTCATGAAGCCGGTGGCGGCACTGTAGATAAAGTCTGCGAGACCGATCTTGCAGCTCTCGGCGATATTCTTCGCAGGACAGGCCGGCGAGTCATAATGCAGGACGCTGCTCTTGGAGAAGATGACGACTGCAGAAGCGATGGCGGCAAAGGCAGAGCCGGTACCAAAGCCAAGAGCTGCACCCGTGGTGCCCAGACCAAGCGTACCCTGGTAGACAACGTCCATGCCCAGCGTGACCAGACCACCAAGGATGGTGATCACCATGCAATGCGTGGGCTTACCGGCAGTGAGCAGCCACATCTGGAAACCGAGCTGGATGGTGTAGAGCGGCATGAAGAAGCGGTGCACGTTCCAATAGGTGGTGCAGACGGGAGCGAGGCCTGCGTCAGCGCCCATGAAGTACCACACCTGGTCGCCAGCAAAGCTGATAGCAAAACCCCAAACGGTGGCGATGATAGTCGAGATGAGCAAAACGCAGGTAAACGTCTGGTTCGCCTCACGGGTCTTCTTCTCGCCCAAAAGCTTGCCCAGGAGGGCCGCGGAACCGCCAGAGAACAGGAAGGCGATGGCCTCTACCACCGCCTGAGCGGGATAGACGATATTAATGGCCGAAAGCGTCGCCGTACTGTTGAAGTTGGTGGCGATTGCGGTGTCGAAAATCTGATAGATACCGGTCCAAAGCTGCAGCAGGATCGAGGGGGCAGCAAAGAGGAACAGTCCGATGAGCGTGTAGTTACGCGCGAGCTTGTTGGGGTTGGTCTCTTCCATCCTACTCGCCTTCCTTCTCGTACATGGTCTTACCGTCAATGACAGTCATAAGGCACTTGGCCTCATGGATGGTATGGGGATCGATGGACGTGATGTCGCGGTCCATGAGCACGAAGTCGGCTTCCTTGCCCACTTCGATGGAGCCGATGCGCTTCTCGAGGAAGTTCTGATACGCACCATTGATGGTGCCGGCGCAGATCATGTCCTCGACGGATACACGCTGGTTCGGGTCGAGCATGGTCTCTTCCGAAGCGTCGCCGGGCGCGCAGCGAGTCACGCCGACCTCCAGACCCTCCATGGGGTCGGGGTTGGAGACGGGGAAGTCGGTTGCCGAGGTGACGACCATGCCGCGGTCCCAGAACTTCTTGAGCGGATACTCGGACTCGGCACGCTCACCAAGCTGAGCGTGCTCCAGGGACTCATAGCACACGGGGTCCTTGAAGTGCCACGTAGGGTTGGCGCAAGCGACACCCTTGAGGGCGGCAAAGCGGTCGATATCCTCGTCGCGCATGACCTGCAGGTGCGTAATGGTCGGGCGCCAGTCATCCTTCGGATCGGTTGCCTGGGCATACTCAAAGCCGTCAAGCGCCATGGAGATGGCAGCGTCGCCGATAGCATGCACGTGAACCTGGAAACCCTTTTCCTTGGCATAGCGAACCATAGCGTTGTAATCGCCGGGCTCGCAGTTGGAAACACCGCGGAAACCGGGCTTGTCGGTGTACTCATCCAGCAGATAGGCCGTACCGGACTCGATAACGCCATCGAGCACGAACTTGATGTTGTTGCACTGATAGTGTTCGCCATGATAGGAATCGCGAACCTTGGCGCAGCGATCGATCTTGTCGAGGCCCTCGTGCTCGGGCTTGCAATAGAAGCCGGAGGTCACCTTGAGCTTGAGCTTACCCTCGATGTCGAGCTCCTCGAGAGCAATTTGAGCATTGACCTCATCGCGAAGAATCGGCTCGTAAATATTGGTAATACCGACCGCAAGCAAGTCCTCCTGCAACGTAAGAATGGCGCTCTTGAACTCTTCGACCGTATAGGAACGAATCGCCTTGAAAACATCGTTCATGGCCCAATCGCGCACAAGACCCGTAGGCTCCTGCGTCTCGGGATCCAAAACGATGGTTCCAGCCTCCTGGCTCACAAAGCCGCGACCGATGCCGGCCTTCTCGAGGCACTTGCTGTTGACCCAATAGGAGTGGCCATCGTAGGAACCGATAAGCATCGGCACGTCCGGACACACTGCATCCAGCAGCTCCTTGGCCTGAATCTTGCCCTCGTTCTCGAACACGGCGTTGTCCCAACCCATGCCCTTATAGAACTCGCGGCCGGGATGCTCTTCCACATATTTGCGGATGGTATCCACGTACTCGTCCACGGTCTCGAGACCCAAAATGTCAATCTCGTAGGCAAACTGGCCAGCACCAGACGAGAAATGCATATGAGCATCGCAGAAGCCCGGCATGAACATACCGTCGCCCGCCTCGATCACCTTAGTGTCAGGACCGACGTACTCGTTCACCCCCGCCTCGTCGCCCACATAGACGAAAATGCCGTCCTTAATCGCTACCGCCTGAGCGGTAAACTCTGCGCGATTAGACGTGAACACCTTCCCCTTAAGCACGGTATCCGCTTGCATCGCAAACTCCTTTCCTGTGACCCGCTTCTTAGTTCAAAACGGATTTCACAGGGAAGATTACGGTCGGAAAGGAGGTTTATTCCATGCGCCAAACGGTCAATTTCACTCAACCTTAGTTGTACAAGCAGATTATTTTGGCAGGTAAAAAGCTCTATTTCATTCTTCGGTGCCATAACACCACGTCCCGTTCGCGCGAGGAGAACGACCGCTCACGGCTCGCATAGGATACGCTTTAGCGCTCTTATACCCCTAGGGTTTACCCTCCGTCTATCCATTGTCGATAGTCGTATTGGGCCCATGGCGCCCCTCGGCGGCGCCCAGTGCCCAAACGGCAAGTCCGCGCCTGCCGCCGCGAGGCCGCCTACGCCCTATAGAACACGTTGTCGGCAAAGAAGTCGGCCGGGGGCTCCATGCACGCGATCTCGCCGTCGAACATCATGGCGATGTCGTCGGATACTTGCTCCGCGAAGTCTAGGTCGTGCGTGGCCATGATGACGGTGCCGCCCGCCTGTGCGTGGTCGCGCAGGGCGCGGGCGATGATGCGGCGGCTGGCCAGGTCCAGGCCCTTGGTGGGCTCATCGAGCAGCAGCAGCTCGGGACCGATCAACAGCAGTTTTGTCAACGCAAGCAGCTGGCGTTGACCGCCCGAAAGGTCATACGGATGGCGCCCCTCCAAGCCCGCCAGCCCCAGGCGCGCCGCCTGCTCCTGCGCTGTGGCCTCGTCGTATCCGCAGGTCGAAGCCCATTCCATCAGCTCGTCGCGCACCGTCTCGGCGACCAGCAACGCCTTGGGGTTCTGCGGCAGTAGCGCCGCCGAAGCCGCCCCACGCACCATGCGGCCGCGCTGCAGTTTGGCCGTCTTGGCCAGCACCGAGAGCATCGTCGACTTACCGCAGCCGTTACCGCCCACAATCGCATGTACCGCGCCAGCCAAAAACGCCACGTCGAGCCCGCGCAGTACCCAACCGGACGCACGGTCGTAGCGAAACCAGCCTTCCGACAGGGTGGTAGCCGACCCGCCGTGCATTTTTTGGAGTATTCTGCTTCCATCCGTGCGCGGGAAGGCTTCCTGGCTGTTCTCTAGCGACGTTTGAGCCACAAATTCGGACGATTTGTCCATTTTCTGGGTATTTTTCGCACCCGATACGTCCTCAGACGGCTCCAGAGAGCCCAAATTGCCCTCGCGCCTGCAGAATACTCCGTTTTTTGCACATCGGGTGGCGCCCCACCCCAACATGCCATCGGAAAACAGCGATTCTCGGCGTCCCAAAGAAGCCATATCTGCCACCTCGAGCACGCGACCGCCCTCGATCCGATACGCGCACGTCGCATATTCGAGCATCGGGCGCGGCTGGTGCGTTGCCACGACCACCGTACAACCCAACTCGCGGTTCACGCGAAACAGCGCGTGCAGAAAATTCTTCTCGGCAACGGGATCGAGCTGAGACGTGGGCTCATCGAGCAGCAGCACGCGCGGGCGCAGCGCCAGAACGGCCGCCAGCGACAGTAGCTGTTTGCGACCACCCGAAAGCGTGTCGGTATCGCGGTGAAGCCAATCCTCCAACCCAAAGAAATAGCTAGTCTCAGCAACACGGCGGCGCATCTCGTCGCGCGACACACCCAGATTTTCCAGGCCAAACGCCATCTCGTGCCACACGGTCTCGCACACAATCTGGTTCTCGGGGTCCTGAAACACGTAGCCCACGCGCTCCGCAGACGCGCGCACGTCCATGTCGGCAACGTCCTCGCCCAGCACACGCAGCTCGCCAGCGCGCTCGCCCGCCGGGGCGATCTCGGGCTTGAGCAGCGAGAGCAGCGTCGACTTACCCGATCCGGTACCACCAACCAGCAGCGCAAACGCTCCTTGGGGAACGTGCCAATCAAGCCCCTCGAGCACCGGCGCCCCAGCCCCGGGGTAGGCAAAGCGAAGGCCCCGCGTTTCAATCGCCGGCACATCCAAGCTGCACGCCGCACCCGGCACCGAGCCCCTATCCAACCGAGCCATCAGCCAAACCTCTTCTCGTCAATCGCGTGCAACACGCAGGGCAGCGCCATCCAGGCAGTGTATACAACATAGCCCGGCCACGGCGCCGGCACCGAGAGCTGCGGGTAAAACGAATACTGCGTCGTGGCGGTCCATGCCACCGCAACCGCGGCGGCACCAAACAACGCAAGCCCCACCAGCGCAGTAACATCGCTGCGCTTCAACCGATACCGAGCGTACGTCGTGCGACGAAACGTGGCACCCCACCCGCGCGAGCGCATGGCGTCCGCACGCTCAAGCGAATCTTCCATGCCCCAACCCATCAGCACGCTCGACGCCCGCAGGCGCGAGCGCACGGGATCGGCGGGCGCGCGTCCCGGCACATCAATTGCGTCCTGCACCGCCAGCACGGTGCGACCGCAGCGCAAAAACTGGGGGATCAGACGCATGCACATCGAGATCATGAGCGCGATCACCGGCGCGGCGTTGCCCAGCAGCGCCAGCACTTTGTCGTATTCGAGCATCGACGCCGCGGCCTCAAACCACAGCACGCTCGCCACAAACAGCCCACCCATGCACAGACCGTACACCATGCTCTCCAAATACACCGCGTGCATGCCAATGCGGAACAGCTCCGTCGAGCCCGATGCGCTAAACAGCGGGTTGACCAGCGCGATAATCAAAATCACCGGCAGCTGCCAGCGCAGTGCGCCCAGCGTGCGGGCGGCCCCGCGCATCGCAAATCCATACGCCAGCCCGCCCGCAAGCGACAGCGCGATTAACACCGGCTGCATCGAGAACATGGTGAGTCCCAGCGTTAACACTATATAGAGTGCCGGCACCGCCGGATGCGACATCGAGAATGCCGCCACGGGCTCGGTGCCCGAACCCTCTCGCATGTTGCCCATAGGCACCCCCACTCTCCCGCTAAATCGCCAACGCCGAAGCGCCGCCAGCACCGCCCGCAAGCAGCACAAACGCCGCGCCGGCAGCCCAAACCTCGGCCGTGGCGCGCCAATCGTTACGCGCTCATCATATGCCTGCGGTATCATATTGCGCCGTGTATCGTTTCCAAACACACGTCTCTATAACGTAACAGGAGATCACATGGACGCAACCGCAATTATCCTCGCTGCCGGCGAGGGCACCCGCATGAAGTCGAACCACTGCAAGGTTTCGCACAAGATCCTGGGCAAGCCCATGGTTCAGTGGATCGTCGACGCCACCATCAAGGCCGGCTGCAGCCGCGTCGTGGTCGTCATCGGCAGCCACGCCGACGAGATGCGCGCCCTCATCGACGGCGCCTATGCCAACAGCGCCATCAAGGTCGAGTGCGTCGAGCAGACCGAGCGCCTGGGCACCGGCCACGCCGTAAAGGTCGCGCTCGAGGCCTGCGGCATCGCTGAGGGCCCGGTCGTCGTGCTCAACGGCGACCTGCCGCTCATCACCGCCGACACCGTCGCCAAGTTCGCGCAGACCGTCGCCACCGGCGAGCTCGCCTGCACCGTCATGACCATGACCCCGCCCGATCCCTTCGGCTACGGCCGCATCGAGCTGGGCGCCGATGGCCAGATCGAGCGCATCATCGAGCAGAAGGACTGCACACCCGAGCAGGCTGCCACGCTGCTGGAGTGCAACGCCGGCTGCTACGCCTTCGACGGCGCACAGCTCGCCGCCCACATTAACGAGATCGGCAACGACAACGCGCAGTCCGAGTACTACCTGCCCGACATGCTCGAGATTCTCAAAGGTCACGGCCAGGCGGTCTCCATCTTCCACTGCGACGACTACCGAGACGGTCTGGGTGTCAACAGCCGCATCCAGCTCGCCCAGCTCACCGCCATCGCGCGCGACCGCATCAACGAGCACTGGATGGCCGAGGGCGTCACCTTCATCGACCCCGCGCAGGCTTGGATCGGCCCCGACGCCACCATCGGCCGCGACACCATCGTGTGGCCGCAGACGCATCTGATCGGCCACGTCACCGTGGGCGAGGAGTGCCAGCTCGGCCCCAACAGCCGCCTCACCGACACCACCGTCGGCAGCGGCTGCGTCATCGATGAGACCATCGCCATCGAGGCCGTCATCGAGAACGGCGTCGACTGTGGCCCGCGCGCCTACCTGCGCCCGGGTACCCACATGCTCGACGGCTCCAAGGCCGGCACGCACGTGGAGATCAAGAAGTCCACGATCGGCGAGGGCTCCAAGGTGCCGCATCTGTCCTACATCGGCGACACCACCATGGGCTCCGGTGTCAACGTTGGCGCGGGCTCCATCACCTGCAACTACGATGGCGTCCACAAGCACAAGACCGTCATCGGCAACGACGCCTTCATCGGCTCCGACACCATGATGGTCGCGCCCGCCCAGATCGGCGACGGCGCGCTCGTGGCCGCCGGCTCCGTCATCACCGAGCCGGTCCCGGCCGACGCCCTTGGCCTGGGCCGCGCCCGTCAGGTAAATATTGAGGGCTGGGCCGCCGATTATCGCCGCCGTCTGCACGAGGACGACGAGGTATAACGTTTTACCAAGCACAAAAGGAGCTGTTCCATGGGGACGGCTCCTTTTTCTATCGTGACCTGCGCGACCGGATGCGTGGTCGGTTCGTGTCCGTTGACGGTAAAGACGTTATCAAGACTCGATAAACCCCGCCGCGCGGTTACAATGCAACAAGGCATCTATATGGCATTCGATGTATAAAGGAGAAGGGTAATGCCGATTAATGATCCCGAGAAGTCGGAGAATATGCGCAAGTCCATCCGCGTGTATTCCGGTTCCTCCAACCGTCCCCTCGCTCAGAAGATCGCTGAGTACCTTGGGGTCGAGCTTTCGGGCCTTACGCTTAAGCAGTTCGCCAACGGTGAGATTTACGCCCGCTACGACGAGACCGTCCGCGGCGCCGACGTCTTCCTGATTCAGTCCGTGGCCGGCGGCAACGTCAACGACATGCTCATGGAGCTGCTCATCGCCACCGACGCTGCCAAGCGCGCATCTGCTCGCTCCATCACCGCCGTCATCACCCACTACGGCTATGCCCGCCAGGACCGCAAGGCCGGCCCGCGCGAGCCCATCACCGCCCGCCTCGTCGCCAACCTGCTCGAGCGCGCCGGCGTCAACCGCATCATCACCCTCGACCTGCACCAGGGCCAGATCCAGGGCTTCTTCGATATCCCGGTTAACCACCTGTCCGCACTGCCGCTGTTTGGCCAGTATTACAACGACATGCACTTCGACACCGACAACCTGGTCGTCGTCTCCCCCGACGTGGGCCGCGCCAAGGCCGCCAAGAAGCTGTCCGACATGCTTGGCTGCGACCTGGCCATCGCCCACAAGGGCCGTCCGCGTCACAACGCCGCCGAGGTCATGGGCATCATCGGTGACATCAAGGGCAAGACCTGCATCATCAACGACGACATGATCGACACCGCTGGCACCCTGTGCGCCAACGTCAAGGAGCTCAAGGCCATGGGCGCCGGCGACATCTACGTGTGCGCCACCCACGGCATCTTCTCCGGCCCGGCTATCGAGCGTCTGAACGACGCCCCCATCGTCGAGTGCGTTGTCACCGACGCCATCCCCGTCGAGGTCGGCGGCAAGATCAAGACCATCTCGGTCGCCGAGGAGTTCGCTCAGGCCATCTCCGCCGTTTACCACGAGGAGCCCGTCTCCACGCTCGTCGGCGGCGACTTCGCGCTGTAATTCAACACGCGCCAAATCATCTTTGGTGTTTTTAAAGGGTCGGAGGCTCGCTTCCGACCCTTTTTCTGTCCCTCGTCAACCCGCCCTGGACAGTTAGTTCAGATACGTATTTATTCAGGGCTCCAAAGAACCGTTCGAAGCGTTCTGAGCTACCTCGCGGACACCGAGCCGTTCATAATCCATCGCTTTTGCGCACAGCCGCCGTACTTTTGCCTTTAACTCGTCCACGAAGATCCTTGAATACGCCTCGGGAGCACGCCGCTTTATACGTATCTGAACTAACTGTCCAGCATCCATCGGCAACCCTCGCGCCAGAGCTCTATTTTCTGCTATCACTTCAGTCAACCCCTCCGGTTTCACAACACGCAGCCGTTCATGGCACGCAACACCCCACTGAGCGAAAAGAACGACGCGGCGACCGCGTTTCGCCAACGGCTTAGTACCTTGTAGTTATGACGACCGTGATTTCACATCTCTCCGCCCTCCGCGCGATTCGCCGCGCACGACGGGCTTACTCTGCGCTTCCGTGGGACTCCATCGACGTCGGACAGCAATCACAAGCTCTGGCTGGCTGCATCCCCAATAATGACGCCATAGACTTTGACGCGCTTTCGATGCTCGATGCCTGGAATGAAGACGATTCCGAACTGCTCGATCTTCTCGTTTCAAACGAAGACAACAGACGTCCCGACAAGCGACTTCTTCAGCATATTCTCTCTGCCCCGCTTCCCGAAGGGGCGATTATGCACATCGAGGCTGACATCTATACCACATCCCCTGCCATGACGGCGCTGCTGTGTTCCAAAAATGAATCGGTTGCCAAAACCTTAATGCTTCTCATGGAGCTGCTCGGAACGTATTCTCTTCCGCCCGAGGCAACCTACCCCATCGCCTATGACGACATCTGGCCCAAGGCCGACGCCTTCGAAGCGACGAACGATCTCGATTGCCGGAGCGACCAGTCGGTGACCGAGCAGCAAAATGAAACCCGCTACGAACAGGCGCACTACAAATGCGAGCCAGCCACGACCATCGAGGAGCTCGAGGCGATCGCACGGTTCGCAAAAAGCAGCTCATATACCTCGTTTCGCACAGCCGTCAAACTTGCCCGACCCGAATCTGCATCCCCAGCCGAATCCCTAATGTTTGCTGTTCTCGGAGCGCCCATGCGCTTTGGCGGATTCGGGTGTTGCAGCCTGCCCATGGGCGGCCTGCTACTCAACTATCGAGTCGACTTCGACACCCTTGCGGTCAACATGTCCTCGGGCATCCCCTACGCCATCTGCGACTTATATTGCCCGGCAGCCGGTGTCGACAACGAATACAACGGAATTGGGCATGAGCTTCAAAACGTTCGCATCCACGATGGCAATCGAAATAATGGCCTCAAGGCAATGGGCATCCACGTCCTGGTTATCAATCGCGACCAGATGAAAGACCTTGTTGCACTCGAAGCCTTCGCCCAAACGATGCATCGACTCGCGGGAGTCCGATTCCGTTACCGTATCAAGGGCTATCGCAAGCGTCAGGCCGCTTGGCTCAACGCTCTGCGGGCCGGAATCGGCCTTGCGCCGGTCTAAACGGCGAATCGCCCGTGCGCCGTCGAGCAGGGCTGGGCAGTTAGTTCAGATACGTATAAATAGACACACTGAATTAGGCTATTTTGCAGTCATCTCTATACCATTCGTCCTATTTGAAGGCCGGGTAGACTTCAAAACAGCGTCATATGGACTAACTGGAGCACCAATACAGCGCCGCGGCATCGAATTAGGCAATCCGGTGGCCCAAGCTTTATACGTATCTGAACTAACTGTCCACCTCGGCTTTCGACGGCCGCCCAAACGCACCCAAATAACCTCAATTGCCCACCATTTGACAGCAGCAACAGGGTCGCTCACCATAGCAGGCGACAAATCGACGAAAGGACAAACATGGCAGCTGCGCAGCCGCTTAAGATTCGCATGGTTGCCGGGCTTGGCAACCCGGGCGAGGAATATGCCGAGACCCGCCACAACGCCGGCTTTAAGGCAATCGACGAGCTGGCCCGTCAGGCCGGCGTCACGTACTGGAAAAACCAGGCCGGCGCCGAGGTCGCGCTCATCAACATCAACGACCCCGAGGAAGAGGGTGGGAAGCGCCAGATCGTGCTGGTCAAGCCGCAGTCGTACATGAACACCTCGGGCGGCCCCATCTCCAAGCTCTGCCGCGAGTACAAGATCAAGGCCGAAGAGCTGCTCGTGATTCACGATGAGCTCGATATTCCCGCTGGCGACGTGCGCGTCAAGGTTGGCGGCGGCCATGCCGGCCACAACGGCCTGCGCTCCATCATCGACAAGATGGGCAGTCGCGACTTTAGCCGTATCCGCACCGGCATCGGCAACCCTCCTGGCAAGATGGCCGTCGCCGACTACGTACTTAAGCAGCTGCGCGCCCGCGAGGCCGAGGATTTCCAGGACACCTGCGCCCGTGCCGCCGACGCCGCCGGCCTGGCAATCGTGCACGGCGTGGTCTACGCCCGCGACCACGTCAACGGCGCCGCCTCCGCCAACGGCAAGCACTAAAACCTACCGGTTAGGGACAGGTTTGTTTTGGTAGGTTTTACCTGCGGAAACACCGCAACGGCCACATCGCAATAAGCACCCTGTCGCCATACATACGCAACGCCCCAAAGGGGGCCGGTCTCACCGCAACGCGAGGCCGGCCCCCTTTGGGGCGTTGCCTGATAAAACCGACCAAAATAAACCTGTCCCTTTTTGGTTGGTCAGACGGGATAAACCGGGATAAACCGTTTTCCCACCTGCCGAAGAAACACGTAAACGGCATTGCCATGAGGGTATAATTTGCACCGTATGTCTGCACAACGCCTGTGCGCGTACGGTTTTATTCGGGCTACCGTCCATTTCCGTGGAGGCACGGTTCGGCAGCCCTTACAAGAGAGGGGTTCTATGTATAAGATCCTGGAGAAGACGCAGTTCTCGGAGAAGGTGTTCAAGTTCCGCATCGAGGCGCCTGCAATCGCCAAACATGCGCACGCTGGACAGTTCCTCATGGTTCGCGCCAACGAGACGGGCGAGCGCGTCCCGTTTACCCTGGCCGGTTGGAACGGTGACGAAGGCTGGGTCGAGTTCATCTTCATGGTGATCGGCAAGACCACCGAGATGCTGTCCACCTACGAGGCCGGCGAGTCGCTGCGCGACGTCGTGGGCCCGCTGGGCGTTCCCACCGAGATGGCTGAGGGCCCCTGCGCCGTCATTGGCGGCGGCGTCGGCCTTGCAATTGCCTTCCCGGTCGCCAAGCACCTGGTCGAGACCGGTCACGAGGTGCACGCCATCATGGGTGCCCGCACCAAGGACCTCCTGCTCATGGAGGACCAGTTCCGCGAGCTCCTCGACGAGGACCACATCCACATCACCACCGATGACGGTTCCTACGGCGAGCAGGGCGTTGTCACCGCTCCGCTGGAGCGCCTGCTGCAGGACAAGGCCGTGAGCCAGGTCTTCTGCGTCGGCCCCGTTCCGATGATGAAGTTCTCGACCCTCACCGCCCAGAAGTACGACACCCCCATCACCGCGTCGCTCAACCCCATCATGGTTGACGGCACCGGCATGTGCGGCTGCTGCCGCGTCGAGGTGGGCGGCGTGACCAAGTTCGCTTGCGTCGACGGCCCCGACTTCGATGCCACCCTGGTCGACTGGGATGACCTTCGTGCCCGCCAGGCCGCTTACCGTTCCGAAGAGGGCGAGTCCCTCAAGGCCTATGAGGAAAAGAGCTGCGCATGCCACTAGTTAACGGTCGTTTCGTTGCCGATATGAAGTCGCCCCGCACCCCGGATAACGAGGAGCCGGCTGCCGAGCGCGCCTGCGACTTCCGCCCCGTCGACAAGGGCTTCACCGAGGAGATGGCGCTGGCCGAGGCCGAGCGCTGCCTCAACTGCAAGAAGCCGTTCTGCGTTGAGGGCTGCCCCGTCAACATCAACATCCCCCGCTTTATCGAGCAGATCCGCGAGAAGGACTTTGGCGGCGCTCTCGATACCATCCGTGAGGACTCCATGCTCCCCGCCATCTGCGGCCGCGTCTGCCCGCAGGAGAACCAGTGCGAGGGCAAGTGCATCCGTGGTAAGAAGTCCGAGCCCGTGGCCATCGGCCAGCTCGAGCGCTTCCTGGGTGACCGCCCCGAGCTCGCCTCCACGCCCAAGATGGCCCCCAAGAACGGCAAGAAGGTCGCCGTCGTCGGCTCCGGCCCGTCCGGCATCACCTGCGCCGGCGAGCTTGCCCGCAACGGCTTTGACGTCACCGTCTTCGAGGCTTTCTTCACCGGCGGCGGCGTGCTGGTCTACGGCATCCCCGAGTTCCGTCTGCCCAAGGCGGTCGTCAAGCGCGAGATTGACGGCCTGGAGGACATGGGCGTCAAGTTTGAGTACAACTCCGTCGTGGGCAACATGGCCACGGCCGAGGAGCTGTTCGAGCAGGGCTTCGACGCCATCTACGTGGCGACCGGCGCAGGCCTGCCCAAGTTCCTCAACGTCCCCGGCGAGAACCTGCCCAACGTCTTCTTCGCCAACGAGTACCTCACCCGCGTGAACCTGATGAAGGCCAACAAGTTCCCCGAGTACGACACCCCCACCAAGCATGGCAAGAACGTCGTCGTCTTTGGTGGCGGCAACGTGGCTATGGACGCCGTCCGTACCGCCAAGCGCTTGGGCGCCGAGCACGCCATCATCGCCTACCGCCGTACCGAGGACGAGATGCCCTGCCGTCGCGCCGAGCTGCATCACGCCAAGGCCGAGGGCGTCGAGGTTCTGCCGCTCGTCTCCCCGCTCGAGTTTGTCGCTGGCGAAGACGGCTCCGTGTGCGCCGTCAAGGTCCAGAAGATGGAGCTTGGCGAGCCCGACGAGTCCGGCCGTCGTCGCCCGGCGCCCATCGAGGGCGCCATCGAGGAGATTCCCTGCGACGTCGCGATCTCGGCTATCGGCACCAACGCTAACCCCTTCGCAAAGAAGATCGGCGGCAAGATGGAGCTCAACAAGTGGGGCTACATCGTCGCCGACGAGGAGACCGGCCAGACCACCGATCCCCGCATCTGGGCCGGCGGCGACATCGTCACCGGTGCCGCTACGGTCATTCTGGCGATGGGCGCCGGCAAGAAGGCCGCCGCTTCCATCACCAAGAGTCTGCTGGGCGAGTAATCACTCACAGCGCTAGCCATCAAACGGCAAAGTCCCCGTCGAGCACACGCCCGGCGGGGACTTTTTCTATGCCGGCAGCCCCGCCACCACGAAGGGGACAGGCACCTTTGTGGTGGTTTGGGACTTGGCCGGCCGGTTTGTCTCGATCTGTAACAGGTAGGCCCCATTGAGCCCCGTAGTTGTTACAGATCGAGACATTGTGCGAGCGTCCGCCCGTTCATCTCAATCTGTAACAGTAAGAGGCCAAATCTCTCGCTACGTGTTACAGATCGAGACGTTGTTCCGGCACTCGCTAGCTTGTCTCGATCTGTAACATCTGGAACCCAAATTCCTCGTTTGGTGTTACAAATCGAGACATTAGGTTGGCAGTCAGACGGTTCATCTCAATCTGTAACATCTAGTGCCGTTTTGGGTGGCCAGGTGTTACAGATTGAGATTTTGCTGACGCCGAGAACGAGGGCAGCCGCTAAAACCTAGCGCTTGCGGCGCTTGGTCGCGGCGACACCGGCAGCGGCAACGGTTGCGCCGGCGACGCCCAGGGCGGCGACCGTCATCGTGGTGGTATCCCCCGTGGCAACCAGGACAGCATCGGACTTCTTGGCCGGCGTGGTTTTCTCTACCGTCTTGGTCACCGTGGTGGTCGACGTTGCAGCTGGCTTGGTCTCAGGTTTCGTCTCCGGCTTCACCTCGGGCTGCGGCGTCGGCTTGGGATCCGGCGTAGGCTGCGGATCGGGAGCAGGCGTAGCCTCGGGCGTAAACGTCAGATTAGTATTCAGCCACAGCGTGAGGAACCAGCCATTCTCGGGATCAATCACACTTGCCTCGCCCGCCTGGTAGTCGCACTCCACGCCGTTTACCATCAGTTTGGTGTTATGCGTAAAGTAGAAGCCACGCGCCGGCTTAAGGTACAGACCGTAACGATAGGTCACGCTAGGCTTAAAGGTATCGATATGGTTGGTGATGTTCTCATCCCAAAACTCGACGGAGTTCACCTCGCTGCCGTCGCTGCCCGTCCAGAATTCACACTGCAGGATAGAGTCCGAGCCAGCCGGGGTACCCGCCGTAAAGACCGGCTTGTCGCCCGCCTTAAAGGTAGTCGTGGCGCCGTTGATCTCGATAAGGTCGATGGCATGCAACTCGCCAACCGGCTGCTCACACAACATATTGGCCGCATTGGGGGCAAATACGCCATCGACCGTCTTGACGGTATTGCTTACCCATCGGCCGTTAACATTCACGTTGTAGTCGTCGGCCAAGGTGTTGTCGCCCTTGAGCCTCAGCTCGACGGAGTACATGTAGAACTTGCCCTCTTCGAAGTGGTCAATTTTCCTCATGCCCGGCGCGTACTTACCGGGGTCGGAATACCAGAAGGCAACGGGGGTGAGCTCTCTGGGGTCGCTGCCGTCCATCTCCTCCCAGCACTCATACGCAATCTCATACTTATCGGCGTCGGCGGCAGGAATCGTCGCGGTCGCACGCGGCGCCTCACCGGGTGCATAGTCGGTCTTCACGTCGTTGACGTTCAGGTTCTCGAGAGCTTGGCTTTCTGACGCTACGAGCGTTATGGCACTGTCGATGTTGTAGCGAATATAGTAGTCATCCCTGGTTTCGTTGATTACGACCGAACCGCCCGGCCTGTAGGCGTTGAAGATATCATCGGGGTCGCCCACGATGATGTGGTCGCCCTCATAGTCGGTTCCGGTATACGTCAGTGCCGCGCCAATATAAAGAGCCTCATTGCGTGTGAGTCGATACGAGCCGCCTGCCGCGCCACCCGTAAAGGTCAGTGTCAGCCTCATGTGATCGTCAACAGGCTCAAAGCGAGCCGTCACATCGGACATAGATGCGTCCTGGACTTCAGCCAGGGTGCCCGAAGCAGCATCGGCCCGGTAGTACTTGGTTTCGACAAGTTCGCGGAGCGGCTTATCCGGCATACCGCCCTCGACATCGGGAAAATTATAGGTATACGACTGGCCCTTTTCGAGTGTGACATTGCTCGGAAGCACGCAGTCCGTGTAGTGATTGATCACGGTCGTGTTGACCTTAACACCGCCTCCGTCCGTCACGTCGGTCACGCCGCAGGGCATGATGGCATCGATTGCCGGCGTGGCGGCGTTGTTGCTGGGGGCGTTTTGCTCGGCGGGCACCGCATCGCCAGAGCCGCTGGCGGTGTCAGCTGGAGTTGCCTGCTGAGGTTCAGCGGTAGTTTGCGCCACCGGAGCAGCATTGGACGCCGGCGCGGTCGTTGCAGCCGAGTCCGCCGTGCCCGTCGGCGTCACCGAAGCCGCAGCGACCTCACCCGTCGCCACGCCGGGATCCGCGCACTCGGACGCAAGCGCCAGGCTCGGCAGCAGCAGCTGGCCAACCATAAGCGCACACGCACCGGCGCAAGCGATTTTGGCGCCCACGCAGCGCCAAGTACCGTGAACCAGCGAACAGGTGCGCTCGCGCTGGGTCTGCTTATCAAAGTGGCTTCCGTTCATAACGGCCTCCTTGGTCGAAAGGCTGCACCACCACAAAGGTGCCTGTCCCCTTTGCGGTGGTCCTGTACAACCAAGATGCGCCAAACGGCCCCGTACGCCTAGGTTCGTAGATGCGAACCTAGGCCTCTACCTGCGAAAATAAAAAGAGCCGCCGCAAGGGTACCCATGCCCCCGCGGCGGCTGAAAATGGCTATGAAAGCTTAGACTAGCGGTCGCGGCGCTTGGACGCGACGAAGCCGGCGCCGATGACGGACGCACCGGCGATGCCAAGGGCCGCTGCCGCCGTCGCGGCGTTGTCGCCTGTGGCGGCCAGAACACCGGAAGCGTTTTTGGCGCCGGCAGCAGTCTTGGTCGCAACGGTCGTGGTGGTCTTCGCGTCCTTATCTACGGGCTTGAGGTCAGGCTTCTGCTCGGGATTGGGCATGGGATCGGGCTCCGGAGTCGGCTCGGGGTCCGGAGTCGGCTCCTGTCCGTCTCCAAAATCAATCACCACATCATGGGCGACCTCGGAAGAACCGACGATATCCGTAATCGCAGACGAACCGGCAACACCGACGACCTGACCGTTCTGGGAACTCGGCCATTGCCCCGTATCGACAACCTTTTTCACATCGCGCACGGCACCATCCGTCGGAGTCGTAATCGTCGCATTTCCTCGCAAATCAATCATCGCGGCACGGAACAGTGTCGCATTCGCGACGTTGCGGTTGATCGCATAGATTCCCGCAGTCGCACCCGAAGCCTCGATCTTCGAGTTGAAAATCTGGATACGAGGCGTTTCCGACCTGGTGTTTGCCTCTGCCATGATTCCAAAACTTTGATTGCGGGCGGCATCGATGCTGCTTGCGGCAGATAGACTTCGAGACGTAAGATCCGACTTCTCGACAAGCATCCACACCGCACCGTCTTGCGAGCGTGCGCCGATGCCCGCCGAGAACGAAGCCGCGCTGCCGGCGGAAAGCACGACATCGGCTCCGTTGACGATTTTCATGAGGGTATTCTTCTTGATACCGACCGTATAAATGCACGCGGAAGCCCATGGGGCATCGGCAGTCTTAATCGACAGATCGGCGTCATCGATGGTGACATCGGCACCGCGCTCGTAAGAGGAATCCGGCTCTTCCTGCTCGCCTTCCTGAGCAGTGTGTCTGTTGGGAATGTTATCGGCAAAGATGCCGAAGATGCTCTGCATTGGACGCCAAGATCCTTCCGCCGATTTCGCCTCGATTTTGACATCGGCGCCCTTATCGATCTTCACGCTGCCGGCCGTCGCGCGAATGCCCGCCACATGATCCGATGTACCCGAAGCCGTCACGTTGACGCTGGCGCCGCTGATGGTCACATCGCCGCCGACATTGCCGTCGCCTTCCGCCGCAATAACATCGTTCTGAGCCGTCGCATTAAGGGTGCCGTCGCCGGTAATGGCGAGGTTGCCGTTTTTAACAGCAATAGCGCTCTGACCGGCATCGGCCGTGATGGTGTTGGTGCCCGCCACGTCAATGTTGAGGTTGCCCTGGGCACTGATGCCGGCGCCGTCGTAGCCGTTGAGCTTCATGTCGTCGGCGCCGTCCCAGGACCACGTTCCGGCCTCGTCGCCGGCGACCGCGCCCTTGTTGTACTGCGTGCCGCCAACGCTGATCCACTCGGCGGCGAGCGCCACACTCGGCAGTAGCAGCTGACCGGCCATGAGCACGCAGGCCCCTGCACAGGCGAGTTTGGCGCCCACGCGACGCCACGTTCCATGGGAGAGCGAGCATGAGCGGCCGCGGTTGATTGAACTGTCATGGATTTGCTTTTGCATGTGAGCCTCCTTGTCGTAAGGGGTGCTTCTGTAACACCATGTTACGAAAAGTTATCCGGGTCCCGGGGCACAAATTCGCATGCGGGCCATCTGCCGGCGCAAAAGGCAGTGGGCATGCGATTGCCAAGCCCGCCCTGTCTTTCGAAAGGCCCACCCCCTACCGTCCTGGTCTAAAATCGGGGACACGATTGTTCCGTCCATCCAAAGGACCATCCTTGAACCTGAGCAAGACTAAAACCAACGCGCTTTTGGCACTCGCGCTCTTTACCTTCGTCTTCCTTGCCGCCGAGTTTCGCTTCGACATCAATGTCGGGCTGCTCGCCGGCGCCGAGCGCGTTGTAATCGCGCAAGGCTTCATTCTTGGCGCCAGCGTGCTCGGCTTTATCGGATATGCGCCGCTACTGGCCCTCGCCCAGCGCAAAAGCCAGCCCCAGGCAATCGCCACCGCTGCCGCCCCCATCGCCATCTTGGGATTGACCCAGATTCAGTTCCCCGCGGGCACGCTTGCGCTCGAGATTCTGGGGTGCATGTCATTCCTCGGACTCGGCCTGCTGGGTGCCGCAGCGCACCATACCTTCGCGTTGGCGTTCCAAGATGACCCCAAACTCGCCACCGGCGCTGGAGCGGCATATGCCGCTGGCATCCTGATGCAGTTCGCGATCAACCTGCTCGATTGCGGCGGCATCGTCGAGCTCATCGTTCTTGGCGCGGCGACGATCGTCATCTCCACCCTTAGCACTACTCCCCAAGCCACAGACGAGGGCTCCAGCCACACCGTCAATCCCTTTATCGAGCCCTCACACGTCCTCGCCAAGCAGGCGTGGTGGAGCATCGCGCTCGTCATGATTCTGGCATGTCTGTTCTCCACCCTCGACAACGTGGTCACGTTTTCCAACGCCCACGGCACCATCGCCGTACAGACCTGGCCGCGCCTCTTTTTGGCAGCAAGCGGCCTGGTCGCCGGCGTGATCTTTGACCTTGCCGAGCGTCGCTACATGGGCCCTGTCATGCTCGGTGTCACGGTGCTCTCCACCATCTCAATCTTGGCCGTGGAAGCTGGTGCCGATCCCAACCTGGGCCTCATCGTCTTTTATCTGAGCTCGGGCTTTTTCGTCACGTTCTTCACCGCCACGTTTACACAGCTGGCACCGCGTATGCACACTCCGGCTTTGTGGGCCGGCATGGGCCGCGCCGCCAACAATGTATGTGCATTCACCACATCGGGCATCTCGCTGGCACTGGTCACCTCGGGCAATGTCGCCCTCATCATGATCGGCGCGCTCGTACTGCTTGTGGCGGCGAGCGTGGCATTTGTAGCTGCGGGGCTGTTCCGTCTACCCCAAACCGAGCAGGAGCGTGAACATCAACAGCTCGCCGAGGAGGCACTCGCTGCACCCAGCATCGAAGAACAGCGCCAAGCCTTCATCGCCGACCACGGCCTCACCCCGCGTGAAGTCGACGTGCTCATGGCCGTAACCCAGGACGAGCGCCCGCTCAAACAGATTGCTGATGAGCTCGGCATCTCGATGCGCATGGTCCAGCGCCACCTGAGCTCCATCTACCAAAAGACCGACACGCAAACGCGCGCCGGTCTCACCAAAGCCTTCCCCTCGGTCTAAAACAAAAACCACCACAAAGGTGCCTGTCCCCTTTGTGGTGGTTTTGGTCGGTTAGCCTTCGAGCTGTGCCAGCTTGTAGCGGTAGGCTGCGGCGATGACGTCCTTGCAGCCCTCGCGGCCCAGCTTGGCGCGGTTGACGACGATGTCCTTGCCGCTCGTCATCTTCCATTTGCCGGCGCTGTAGCGCTTGTAAAATGCCTCGCGCGCCTTCTGCTGCTGCTTGACCAGCTTGGCACCCTTCTTTTTGTTAAGGCCACGCTTCTTACGCACGATCTCGACGCGGTCCTCAAAGGGAGCGGTCACCAGCACGGCGATGTGGTTGGGATTGTTGCGCAGCAGATAATCGGACAGACGGCCCTCGATAATGCAGCTCTCGGTCTCGCCCAGGTCCAAAATCACCTGGCTCATCTTTTGGAACAGCTTGTCCGAGTACGAACGGGCATCGTAGCGGTCGGGCAGAAACGCCATGTTCTCCACGGCCAGGCGCTCGTCGTAGGCAGCCATCTTATCGAGTGACTCGCCCGCGCGCAGCGACGCGCGCACCAGCAGCTCGTTGTCGTACAGCGGAATCCCCAGCTCGTTGGCGAGGATACGGCCAATCTCGTGGCCCTCGGCACCAAAGTCACGCGCGATGGTAATGACCACGGGGCTCTTCTTATTCTCCAGATCGCTCATCGCGAATCCTTTCTCTATGTGACAAAGGGACTGTCCCCTTGTCACATTATGCGGCTACTACACGACGCTGATATGCGCGGACCAGCAGCGAAATGCCAAAGTTGAGTGCAAAGTACATCGCAAACACCAGGCCGTAGAGCATAAGCACCTGCGACAGGTCGATCGCGTGCGCCATCACGACGTTTGCCGTGTACATGAGCTCGGCCACGTTAATGCCCGAAAGATACGAGCTGTCCTTGATGACGGTCGTGCACTGGCTAAACAGGGCCGGAATGATCGTCTTAAACGTCTGCGGCAGAATGATATAGCGCATGGTGGCAAAGAAGCCGAAGCCCTGGCTCTGCGCCGCCTCAAACTGGCCACGCGGAATCGAGTTGAGGCCGCCACGCACAATCTCGGCCATAACGGCGCTGGTAAACAGCGTAAAGGCGATGGTCGAAATCACAATATCCAGACCCTGCACCGTAAAGTAGATAAACAGGATCCACAGCAGGTTAGGCGTGCAGCGGAACAGCTCGATATAGGCACTCACCAAAATGCGGAACGGGCGGGGCGCATAGCTCTTGACGAGCGCCAGCAGCGTGCCAAAGATGAGCGAGAAAAAGATCGACAGCGCCGAGATCTCGATGGTCTTAACAAAGCCGCCCCAGATGTAGAGCAGGTTGGTCGCGTTGAAGATTTCCATGCGCTAGGCCTCCTCTACGTTGTCGAGTCCCAGCTCGGCCAGGCTCACGCCGCGCGGACGCTCCTTGGAGCGGCGCTCGAGCCACTGCACCAGCATGGCGAGCGGAAAGCAGATGATGAAGTACATAAGGCAGCAGACGATGTATCCCTGCAGGTAACCGTAGAGACTCACGAAGTTGTCGGAACGATACATAAGGTCGCCGCCGGCCACGAGCGCCAGCACCGACGTGTTCTTGACCAGGTTGAGCGCCTGGTTGCACAGCGGCGGCAAGATGATCTTGAACGTCTGGGGCAGCACGATGTACCAGTAGGCCTGCGCGCGCGTGAAGCCCTGGCTCTGAGCCGCCTCCATCTGACCGCGCGGAACGGCTTCGATGCCGGTGCGGATGACCTCAGAGATGTAGGCCGCGTGATATAGGCCCACGCCCAAAAAGCCCAGCACGAACGGTGCGATACGCACCGGCTGGTCGGCACCGGTTATGGCCTGCAAAAACTGCGGGCCCGCCATGTACATAAAGAGCACCTGCACGGGCAGCGGGGTGTTCTGGTAAAACTCCACGTACACGCGGCTGATAGCGCGCAGCACGCGCGAACGGGTGGTCGAGAACACGCCCAGCAGCGTGCCCAGCACCAGCGACAGCAGCAGACCGGCGACGACGACCTGCAGCGTCACACCAAAGCCCTCCCAGAAGGGCCCCATATTTTGGAATGTCGTCGACCAACGGTCGGCGTCAAACAATCCTTCGAGCATTTGATTCCTTCCTTGGACGAACGCTTACACAAGACCCCAGGTCTTGACCTCTTGATCGAGCCAGCCGTCGGCCAGGCGATCACAAATCACCTGATCGACCACGGCCGAAAGGTCGCAACCCTTCTTGGTCGCCACGCCGTAGCCCTGCTCGCCAAACTTGACCTCGGGCTGCAGCAGCTCGACGGTCTCGTTCATGTAGCCGGCCAGTGTGGAGCGGTCCATGGCAAAGACGTCGATATTGCCGGCGTCAAGCGAGCTCTTGATGATGGGATAGCCGCTAAAGGCCCTAAACTCGGGCTCGCAGTGAAAGCCGTTGTCCTTGATCATCTGCTCGATCAGGCCCTGCGTGGTGGCACCCTGGCTCACACCGATGACCTTGCCGTCCAGGTCCTCGATCGAGGTAAAGCCCGAGCGCTTCTTGACCATGAGGCCCACGTAGTCGGTGCGATACGGCGTCGAGAAATCCCAGCTCTTCTTGCGCTCGTCGGTGATGGTATAGGTCGCCGCGACCACGTCGAGCTGGCCGTTATCGATGAGCGGGCCACGCGTCTTGGGCGTTACGTCGGTAAACTCGACAAGCTCCTGGGCGCGAGCCTCCTTGTAACTCACGCCAAAGACGGCAGCGGCAATCTGGTAGCACAGGTCAACTTCCATGCCCTCAAAGCGGCCCTTGGCGGTGTCGTAATAGCCGTAACCGGGAACGTCCTTTTTGACGCCGGCGTTCAGGTGGCCGCGCGACTTGATGGCTGCGAGCTTGGAACCCGCATCGGAGCTCTCGCCGCCGGTAGAGCTACCGCAGCCCGTGAGCGCGGTACCCGTCAGTGCGAGCATGCCGGCGCCCGCCAGCTGCAAAAAGTGGCGGCGCGAAACAGCCGCCCTCGTCATATCCGTCATGTCCATCACCCGCGCCTAGTGCAGGATCTTGGACAGGAACTCGCGGCAGCGCGGGTTCTCGGGGTTATCGAAGAAGTGATCGGGCGTGCCCTCCTCTAGGATGCGGCCGTCTTCCATAAAGATGACGCGGTCGGCCACCTGGCGTGCAAAGCCCATCTCGTGCGTCACGCAGATCATGGTGATGTCTTCCTGCGCAAGCTCGATCATGACGTCCAGGACCTCCTGGACCATCTCGGGGTCGAGCGCCGAGGTCGGCTCGTCGAACAGGATGATGGGCTGCTTGGTGCACAGGGCGCGGGCGATGGCGATGCGCTGCTGCTGACCGCCCGAAAGGTTTTGCGGATACTCGCCGGCCTTATGCGCCATGCCGACGCGCTTGAGTGCGGCGATGGCGATCTCGGTCGCCTCCTCCTTGCTCTTCTTTTGCAGCTTGATGGGCGCGAGCGTCAGGTTGCCGAGCACCGTCATATTGGGATACAGGTTGAACTGCTGAAACACCATGGAGCTGTACTTGCGGGCCATCTCCAGGTGATTCTTTTTGGTGAGCGGCGTACCGTCGATGACGACCTCGCCCGACGTGGGCTCCTCCAGATAGTCGACACAACGGATGAGCGTCGACTTGCCCGAGCCGGACGGCCCGATCATCACGAGCTTCTCGCCGCGCTTGACGGTGAGGTTGATATCTTTGAGCACATGCAGGTCGCCAAAGTACTTGTTGAGATGCTTGATCTCGATCATGTCTGCCATGAATGTCCCTTCCCTGCGCTTACACGAATTGCACTATTGTACGGAAAGAATCACGTTTCCGCAGCCCACACTGTATCACTGTAAAGAACCCGCAACCTTTAACCCGCTCATTGGGTACTCATTGGCCAACAAAAAAGGGGCGCGACCGCAATGGTCACGCCCCCTCAACATCAACTATGTACCGCTCGGTCCTTGCGCGAGTTTGGCTCCGACGATCTTCGCGGCTGCCGGCTTATCGAAGTTGCCGCCCGTAGCCTTGCCGAGTGCTCCCATGACCTGGCCCATCTGCTTCTTGGACGTGGCGCCCAGCTCGGCGATGACCTGCTCGATCAGGGCCTCGAGCTCCTCGCCCGAAACCTGCGCGGGCAGCAGGCTCTCCAGGATCTTAACCTGCTCGGTCAGGTTGTCGGTACGCTCCTGGTCGGTACCGGCCTTGATGGACATCTCCAGCGTCTCGCTCGTCTGCTTAATCAAACGCTTGATCATGCTGTTGACGTCTTCCTCGGTCACATCGCGGCGCTCGTTGACCTCGATATTCTTTACCTCGGCCTTGACCTGGCGAATGATGGACAGGCGAACCTTGTCCTTGGCCTTCATGGCCGCGATCATTTCCTTCTGCAGCTCTTCGTTAGTCATCTGCAAATCCTCCTCAATAGCGTGGGCGGCACTCGTGTGAGCACCGCCCCATGATTACTCAGTCGTCGACGAATCGTCGGTCGAACTCTTGGTGACGCCCTTCAGGCTGACGTTGTACGGCACATCCTTGGGCATGGGGTTAACGGTGATGTCGGCGTCCTTCTTGTACTGCTCCAGCCACTCGCTATATGCGGTGCTGGCCGCCTGCGTCTTCACCACGTTGGAGACATACTTCTTGATGGCCTTGGGCACCTGCTTGATGTCATCGACCTGGTTATCAACATGGAAGTAGTCGGTGCACTTGATGATGTGGTAGCCGTAGGTCGACTCGACCACGTCACTCACATCGCCCTTGTTAAGGCCCTCGAGCGCCGTCTGGTAGCTGTCGACGAAGGTGGTGAGCTTGTCCCAGCCCACATCGCCCTTATCCTCCTTGGAACCGGTGTCCTCGGAGTATTGCTCCACGGCGTCCTCAAAGCTCAGCTCGCCGGAGTTGATCTTGTCCAGGCACTCCTGCGCCTTGGCCTTGGCGGCGGCCTTGTCCTCGTCGGAGGCGTCTGAATCGACCTTGATTAGGATGTTCGACGAGCGGCGGGCATCGTTGTAGTTGGACAGGTTCTCGTTGATGTAATCGACGATCTCGCTGTCCTTGGGCTTGCTCGTGGGCGCGACGGCATCCTTGAGCTTCTGCTGCGCCAGGCTCTCTTTGAGCGAATCCTTGTAGGTGTCCTCGGTGTAGCCGTAGGTCTTGAGGGTCTCCTTAAAGGTCTTGGCTCCGCCCGCGCTCTTGCACGCATCCTTCCAAGCCTTCTCGACCTCCTCGTCCGACACCGTCACGCCGTTCTCCTTCTGCGCCTGCTGAAGCAGAATCTGCTGCGTGTAGGAATCGATGAGCTGCTTGCGGTACTTCTTGGGCGTGAGGTCGTTGTCGACCAGGTACTGTGCCCAATCCTCGTCCTTAGTGTAGCCGTAGGACGTGCGCATGCTCATGATCTGCTTGGTGACGGTGTCCTCGGTGAGGTTGGTGCCGTTGATGGTCGCAGCCACACCGCCGGTGAGCTTGTAGCCCGTGCTGGTGTCCTCGGCTTGCGACATCAGGCCGGAGCACGCCATCGCCGAAACGGAAAGCAGCATTGCCAGCACGCCGATGACCACCAGGACGATTTTGACGGTCTTGGAAACGTAGGTCTTTCGCTGCTTCTTGCGAGAGTTGGAGGCGGCGCGAGACTGTTGCTCGGGGGTCGGCGCGACCTCGGGGTTCTTTTTCTTGTTTGCCATGTTTGGCCTTTCGCATCACGAATCGAACAAACGCCATTGTGTCACAACGCGGCCCCCGCGGCACGCCTGGTGCAAAGGGGACAGGTTAATCTGCACCATTTTGGTGCAGAGGGGACAGGTCTAACTGCCACCTTAGAAGTGGCGGCGGATGGCGTCAACCATGCCCTGGGGCGTGGTCTGGCCGAGCACATCGGCTGCGGCGTCGGCGTCCATAAAGATATTCATGAGCGCCTGCAGGGCCTCGACCTGACCGCCCGGCTCGGAAATACCCAGGTTGACGATGATCTGCGCCGGCACCGGAGCGCCCATGCCCGCCATCGCGTTAAACGTCACGGGCGTGGCCGGCTTTGCCACGGCGATATAGGGCTTAGCCACAAACCCCGAATCGGTATGCGGGATGGCGATGTTAGCCGCCGGCATGGCAAGCCCCGTAGGATAGGCGTCCTCGCGTGTGCGGACGGCGTCAAGCCAGCCCTCGGCAATGTAGCCGCGCGGGGCAAGCTCGTCCTCGAGCAGCGCAAACACCTCATCCGGCGACGCACACTCCCAATCAAAAAACACCAGCTCAGGCGTAAAAAGCGCTTCGTTATCCGCCATGCGCCCACCTCTCTCACCTAGTCACCTGCGACGTTCTTTAACGACTAGTCATTCAAGAACGTCCCCAATGACTAGTCGTTTAAGAACGTCCCCAATGACTACTAAAACAAAAGGTGGTCACTCGCGCCTTGGCGCCAATGACCACCCTGACTACTCGGCTAAATTGTACTGTGCGCCACTAGCCGCGAGGCGCATCAATTGCGACCTTGCCGCTCTCCAGCACGTGAACGCGACCGTCGGCGAGCATCTGCACGACCTCGGGATACAGCACGTGCTCGATCGCGTGGATGTGCTCCTCGAGCGTATCGACATCCCAGCCCTCCTCTACAGCCAGCGCGCGCTGGGCGATGATGGGGCCGTTGTCGTAGATCTCGTTGGCAAAGTGCACGGTCACGCCGGTCACCTTGACGCCGCGGGCAAACGCATCGTCGATCGCGTGGGCACCGGTAAAGCTCGGTAGCAGGGCCGGGTGCAGGTTGACCACGCGATTGGGGAACGCGGCCAGCAGCGGCGTGTGCACCATGCGCATGTAACCGGCCATGACCACGTACTCGCAGCCGCGCTCGAGCAGCTCGTGCGCGATGATCTCGTCGGCGGCGATGGGGTCAGCATAGACATCCTTGGACAGCGTGAGCGTCTGGATGCCCGCGCGCTCGGCACGCTGCAGGCCCTTGGCCGAAGGACGGCTCGACACCACAAGCTCAATCGAAGCGTTGAGCTTACCGGCGGCGATCAGGTCGATCAGCGCCTGCAGGTTGGTGCCCGAACCGCTGATGAGCACGCCGATCTTGAGCGGCTCGGCCGTATCGGTGCCGGTCGGGCGGGTGTAGGGCACAAAGCCCAGGCCCTCGGCAGCAGTCGTCTGCTCGTTAGCGCTCATCGGAGTACACGACCTTACCGGAGCCCTCGACGCACTCGCCCACGCGGAACGGCTTCTCGCCCAGCGCGACTAGAGCCTCGGTCACAGCTGCCTCGTCCTCGGGGGCGACGATCAGGCACAGGCCAACGCCCATGTTGAAGGTCTTGCATGCCTCGTTGGGCGCGAGCTCGGCCTGGCGCGACACATAGGTGATGACGGGCGGAACGTCCCAGCCCATCTCGGCACCGTTGCGGGTGACCACGGCGTCGACGTCGTCGGCGAGCGCGCGGTTGAGGTTCTCGGTGATGCCGCCGCCGGTGATGTGGGCAATCGCGTGAACGTTGGCGCCGCCACGCAGCAGCTCCAGAATCGGCTTCACATAGATGCGCGTGGGAGCCAGTAGAGCGTCGGCGAGCGATACGCCACCGAGCTCCTCGAGCGGGCGGCTCAGCTCCTCGGCCTTAGCGGCGGCCTCGGGCGTACCCGGCTTGATGCCGTCGACGCCGATGACCTTGCGCACGAGCGAATAGCCGTTGGAGTGCACGCCGGTGGAAGGCAGACCCAGAATCACGTCGCCGGGACGTACGTTCGCGGGATCGAGCATCTTGGGGCGATCGACGACGCCCACGGTAAAGCCGGCGAGGTCGTAATCGGCCGGAGCCATGACGCCCGGGTGCTCGGCCATCTCGCCGCCCACGAGCGCGCAGCCCGCAAGCTTGCAGCCGTCGGCCACACCCTTGATGATCTTTGCCATGTGCTCGGCCTCGATATGGCCGATGGCGACGTAATCCAGGAAGAACAGCGGCTCGGCGCCCGAAGCCAGAATGTCGTTGACGCACATGGCGACCAGGTCCTGGCCCACCGTCTCGTGACGGTCCATAATCTGGGCGAGCACGAGCTTGGTGCCCACGCCGTCGGTGCCGCTGATCAGGATCGGGTCTTCCATATCCTTAAGCGCGGCGGCCGAGAACAGGCCACCAAAGCCACCAATGCCGCCGATGACCTCGGGACGATTGGTGTCCTTGACCATCTGCTTGATCGCGTCGACGGCGCGGCCGCCCTCGGCGGTATCGACGCCGGCATCCTCATACGTCACATGCTTGCTGTCGCTCATCTGAGCCTTCCTCTCCCACTACCGTTTGACGCACAGACGCCAAACGGTGCTCATAGTTGCGTTCATTTCGGCGTGCGTCATAACAACACGCACCGTCATATCAACAAAACAGCAGGTAAAACCTACCAAAATAAACCTGTCCCTACATGGCAGGTTTTAGGCCTCGCCGTGCTCCTCTTCCCAGCTGCGGTCGTCGTATTTCTCAACCACGGCGTCGTCGTCAAAATGCAGCGGCTTATCCAGGTTGCGGGGCTTAAAGCCCTCCATAAACTTGTCGCGGCCAAAGCTCTCGGGAATCGCCACGGGGTAGCGGCCGGTAAAGCACGCATCGCAGTAGCCGCCCTTGGGCATGACCTTCAGCAGGCCCTCGACCGAAAGGAAAGCCAGCGAATCGGCGCCAATGTACTCGCAGATCTCGTCGACCGTCTTGTTGGCGCTGATCAGCTGCGACTGAACGTCGGTATCGATGCCATAGAAGCACGGCCAGATGACCTCGGGCGAGTTGACGCGGATGTGAATCTCCTTGGCGCCGGCGTTGCGCAGCATCTTGACGAGCTGCACCATGGTGGTGCCGCGCACGATGGAGTCGTCGATGACGACCAGGCGCTTGCCCTCGATGTTGTCGCGCAGCGGGTTGAGTTTCATACGCACGCCCATGGCGCGCAACTCCTGCGTAGGCTCGATGAACGTACGGCCCACGTAGCGGTTCTTGATAAGGCCCTCGCCAAAGGGAATACCGCTCTCGTGCGAATACCCCTCCGCGGGCGGCAGGCCGGAGTCGGGCACGCCGATGACCAGGTCGGCCTCGACGGGCTCCTCATGTGCCAGCTGACGACCCATGTCATAACGGCAGGCGTAGACGCTCTTGCCGTTCATGATGGAATCGGGGCGAGCGAAGTAGACCTGCTCAAAGATGCAGTTAGCAGGCTCTTCGGCAGCAGGTACGCCCTGCTCGGACACGAGGCCCTCGGCGCTGATGCGCAAAATCTCGCCGGGACGGACGTCACGAACGTACTCGGCGCCCACGATATCGAGTGCGCAGGTCTCGGAGGCGACGACCCAGCCGCCGGCGCGCGTGACATGGACGGCGGCGTCGACCGTCGCGGCGCCGTCCTGCGACGGCAGCTGCGAAACGGATGCGGCATCGGCCTGGTCCAGGCCCTCGTCTACGAGCTTGCCCAGCACGAGCGGGCGAATGCCGTGCGGGTCGCGGAAGGCGTAGAGCGCCTGCTCGTTGATGAGCGTCATGGCGTAGCCGCCGCGCACGAGCTCCATGGTCTTGCGAATGCCCTCGCGCAGGTGGCCCGTACGCTGGGTAAAGTAGCCGATGAGCTTGGTCGCAACCTCGGAATCCGAGTTGGAGAGGAACGGCACGCCCAGCTCGATCAGCTGACGGCGCAGCTCGTCGGTGTTGACGAGGGTGCCGTTGTGCGCGAGTGCGATGATCACGCTATTGATGGTCGAGAGGTGCGGCTGCGAGGCTTCCCAGCTCTTGGCGCCGGCGGTACCGTAGCGCACGTGACCCACGGCCAACTGGCCGGAAAGCGTCGACAAGTCGGCATTGGAGAACACGCGGTCGAGCAGGCCCAGGTCCTTGCGAACCATAACCGTGCCGCCGTCACCAACGGCGATTCCCGCCGATTCCTGGCCGCGGTGCTGCAGCGCACGCAGGCCAAAGTACGTCAGTCGAGCCACGTCGCGATCGGGCGCCCAGACACCAAAAATGCCGCATTCCTCATGCAGCTGGTCGGAGTCCGGATCATACGTCGACATGGTGTTCACCTGTCCCGCGGCACGCTCGGCCGCGCGGATGGTTTCTTGAGACATGGCATCCCCTCAGAGCCTCGTATTTTGGCGTTACCCGCCTTATTATACGCACGGCGCGACGCGCTCCCCCGCGCATGAGCAGCGCTTTTTAAAAGCCCACCGAGCTAATAATCCGTTTTGCGTCCAAACATTTATTTGGCTACACGATACGGACGGTAACTCCGCTCCACTCCGCGCCACGGAATCTCTCGCCCACCGTTAGGGGTTACATTGTTGCAATTGGGACGTTCGTCCTGTCTTTTGGCTGGTCGGCAGCGTATCCTTATAGCTTGCAACAAAGCGAGAAAGGTTATGTATGGATCGAAACGAACTCGACCCCAGCGTCCCCAGCGCCACAGAGGTCAAGAAGATCCCCCTCATCATTAAGGTATATGCCGTCCTGTGCATCCTGTCCGGCGTGAGTACACTTCCGTCGGTCGGCGCCTTTATGTGGCAGGTCATCACGGCGCTCATTAGCGGCAACGCCGCCGAAAAGCTCGGCGACAATATGCTGGTCGCAATCGGACTCATCGTCGCCGGCATCATGCTCTCGGCGGCCAGTGCGGTCATTTTGATCATCTTTGGCCTGGACCTCATCAAAAACCAGCGTCGCAATGCCGCCCGTCTGTCCTATCTCCTCATCGCGTTTACCGTCGTCGAGTTGTTGGTCGACGTGATGCTGCAGGGTATCGGCCTCTTCCTGCTGCGCCCCGCCATCCAGCTCGCGATTCTCGTCGCCCTTTCGGCCACCATCGACCCCACGCTGCGTCAGGAGCGCGAACTACAGCGCCGTCTGCAGGAGATGCTCGATCGCGACGCCGCCGCGGCGGGCATGCTCGGCCGCGACGAGACCGGCGAGGGCTATATCAAGCTCAACTACTTCAACCTGTTCTGGATATTTTTCGTCTGCTGCATTCTCGGTCTTATCTTTGAGGACATCTGGCACATGACAGTCGACGATCCGGGCGTCTACCAGAACCGCGCCGGCATGCTGTTTGGCCCCTTCAGCCCCATCTACGGCTTTGGAGCCGTGCTCATGACCATGGTGCTCAACCGCTTCTACAAAAAGAACCCCATCCTCATTTTCCTGGTGAGTGCTGTGCTCGGCGCGAGCTTTGAGGTGTTCGTTGGCTGGTTTATGCAGACCTCGTTTGGCGTGGTCTCGTGGAGCTATTCGCACATCACGCTGTTCGGCATGCCCGACCCGCTCGTCGTCCTTACGGGCGGACGCACCTGCACGGAGTTCGCCTGCCTATGGGGCCTGGGCGGCCTTATCTGGATCAAACTGCCGCTGCCGAGGCTGCTTAAGCTCATCAACATGATTCCGTGGAAAAGCCGCTACTCGGCCACCGTCATCTTTACCGCCATTATGCTGGTCGACGGCGTTATGACGCTGCAGTCGCTCGACTACTGGTACCAGCGCGTAAACGGCACGGTTCAGGATATCCCCGTTGCGCAGTTCTATGGCGAGTACTTCGACAACGAGTACATGGAAAACCGCTTCCAGAGCATGACCATGAGCCCCAAGGACGCCACCCGCGTGTAACGCCCAATACCGGCTCAAATCATCCACCCACGCACACGAAGCCCGCCGGCAGTTCAGAAGCTGCCGGCGGGCTTTTGTTCTCTATTGAGGGCGCGCGGTGGACCGAGCCTTACGCCTCGCGCTCGACCTCGCTCACGCATTCATTTTTAATGGTGCCGACAAGCGCCTGCAGCGCGTCGACCACGTGCGGGCGAATGTCCCCGCCAATGAGCACGAGCATGATATCGTCACCCACGGCAAGCTCGCCGCTCGCCAGCCACACGCGCACGTAGCCGATGCCCGGCATCGCACGCGTCGCCTTGATCGCGGCCTGTACCTTGTCGGCGTCGTAGCCAAACACCATGCCGCCCACCTTGTGTCCAGGCGCCACTCCATCGGTCTCAACCCCGCGCACCTCGGACTTGGGCGTCGAGCGTACCACGCCGTTATGCGTCAGGTACATACCGCAGCCAGCTGCCGAAGCGTCGGCCTTCGCCTCGCGAAGCCAAGCGTCGACCGAAGG
Organism: uncultured Collinsella sp.; assembly: GCA_934630855.1. Taxonomy (GTDB): domain Bacteria; phylum Actinomycetota; class Coriobacteriia; order Coriobacteriales; family Coriobacteriaceae; genus Collinsella. The sequence goes on along the minus strand of CAKTWW010000008.1, from coordinate 4,675 downwards.
CATCGATTTGCCACTCTCAAGCATCGTTTCTCCCTCTGATTTTCCAATCCCTGTCTCGAGAACTTACTCCTCGACCGGCGTGAGCACCATAACGGCGCGCGTGTTGCTCAGCGACAGCGAACGGCAAGTCACGAGCGTTACGACCTTGGTTGCCGAAACGGCGCGATCGGTGGCGTCGCTTGCCACGGCAGAGGCACCTTCGAGCATCTCGGACAGGTAATTCTTCAGCCCGTCATCGCCCTCAAAATTGGGCGTGCGCGCCTTGGCATACGTATCCTCGACCACCTTGGTCGCCAGCGGGCGCAGCTTATACGTCGCGTCGCGCGTGATGTAGTACACGTATTCCATGCTGTCGAACGTCGCCTGATCGGTCGTATCCGAAATCACGTTGAACATCGACCCGTCGTTCATGTGGTGGCCGTAAATCGTGGTTTGCTGGTCCACCATGCCCGGTGCGGTATCGTCGCTATCCAAAAAGATGGCGCCCGAAGCATTGGCCGTGCCGTCAAACAGCGTGTTGAGGTACTTGGAGTTGTTGTTAGTCTGCACCACGGGATAGTTGATATTGGTTCCGGGCGCGTAAATCCAGCCCACAACCTCGGGATTTGTCTGAGCAAGCGCGTTGAAGTCGATGATTGGCACACCGCTGGCGTCCTTGTCGCTCACATATTGCTTTTCGATCTTTTGATACGACTCGCTTGCCTGCTTGTAACCAATCTGCGCATTGATAAAGATGGCGGCGGCGGCAACGATCAGACCGATGCCGATGATGATGAGCAGGATGGGGATGACGGAGCGGCGCTTCTTGCGCGGCGGCTCGACATGGCTCGATGGCGCGGCGTGCGACGAAGAGCGGGGCGGTTTCTTGGCCGTGCTGTATGACGAGGGTCGATACGCAGCCGGCGTATCCTGGCGGCGATGCTTTGCCGGCGTCACGGGGCGCGGCACACGTGGCTGCTGAGGAGAGGATGTCCGGCCCTGCTGCAGCGCATGGCCGACTCCCGACTTGGATGGATCGGGAATCTGAGAAGCCGAAAAACGTTTTCCCTGATAGTCGGACATGGCTCTCCTTATGCTGCAAATGGGACGGCAGGGCGCCTAGGCGTCAGCCATCTCCTGCTTCATCTTCTCGATAACCTTACGATACTCGGGGTCGCAGGCACCCAGGATCTGCGTCGCATAGATGGCGGCGTTCTTGGCACCGTTAATGGCAACGCAGGCAACGGGGACGCCGGAGGGCATCTGCACCATCGACAGTAGCGAATCCATGCCGCCCAGGTCGCTCGTCTTCATAGGCACGCCGATAACCGGCAGCGGCGTAAACGCAGCAACGACACCGCCCAGGTGAGCAGCCTTGCCAGCAGCGGCAATGATCACCTTGATGCCGCGGTCGGCAGCAGTCGAGGCCCACTCGTGGACCTTCGCCGGCGTACGGTGAGCGCTCGCGATCACGAGCTCATAGGGCACACCCAGCGCCTCGAGCTCGGCGGCGCAACCTTCCATAACGCCCAGATCGGACTTGGAGCCCATGATGATCCCGACAACCGGCTTCTGATCTGCCATATACAAAGACCTCCTGTTGAGAGCGGTGACGCGGCGAATCCGCGACCCTTAACTACTGAGAGTAGTATAGCCGTCCCACAACCATGCCGAGAACGCACCTCAAACGCTACAGGAACATCGCCATATACAGGGGAACCGTTATCTTCTTATCGACCCTCCCCAAGTTGCCATCGATCAATTTGTAGGCCACATGCACATCTTGTCGCTCGAGCATCTCATTGAGCGAAACCGCTGAGCCGCGTGAAGACTTGACCTCGATCGGAACAACGGAAGCGCCACTTCCGTCAACCAGAAACTCAATTTCCCTGCTTCCGTTTTGGGCTATCCAATAGTGGAGTTTCTTATTATTTCTATTCAGCACGCACGCTACGAGATTTTCGTAGAGGCCACCCTTCATCGGTCCCGAAAGCTCGTTTTCGATAACGGCCCGCAACATATCGAAGCCGTACATGGCCATCAGAATCCCCGTATCGTTTGCATAAAGCCTGAACTTCGAGCCGTCTTCATAGGCAGTAAGAGGAAAAGCCGGATTCGCAACGGAATCGCAGCGCAACACCATATTCGCTCCAACAAGCCAATCGATCGACCCGTCGAATTTCCTGGCCGTCCCCCTTTTTTCGACAACCGAATACTGGAACTTTGTATTCTCCTTAGCCAGCTGGCGGGGAAGCGAGAGGAAGCACGCGCGTGCTTTAACGCGCTCCGTCGGCGAAGCGTATTTGGCAATGTCATCGAGATACGAATTGAAGAGCCTCGTCTGTTCATCGAACATCACTCGATAATTGTCGGATTCCACAAACGCCTGAACGACTGATGGCATTCCGCCTATGGCAAGATATTCCCGAAACAGCCGCATCATCTTGTTGTTTATCGTTGACGGCAGCGCTTCAACCTTATCAAACGAAACCTTGAGCTCTTCGACGACATCGTCCCCATAACCCACCGCCCAAAGGAATTCCTCGAAATCGAGCGGATGCATCGTCACCATCCGTTCGTATCCGACCGGGACGGAAAACTCGATATCGCCCTCCCGATATTGGATACCCAACAAAGAACCGGAAGCGATAACGTCGTAGCGGCCATCGAGCGCCAGGTACTTGAGCGCCGTCCGCGCTTCAGGGCACTCTTGAATCTCGTCGAGGAAAATAAGGGTGTCCCCCGTGACAAACGATGCCCCAGGCAGATAGAGGGAAATCGCACGGTAGATGTCATCAGGCTCGACCGATTCGGAAAAAATAGCCCTGAGCTGCGGATTTTCAATAAAGTCAATCGAGATGAAACTTTTATATTCGCTGCGTCCAAAGGCCTGCACGATATATGACTTTCCAACCTGCCTGGCGCCCTTGATCAAAAGGCATTCCTGCCCCTTATTCATGCGCCAGTTTTTAAGATAGTCGAACATTTTACGCTTAAGCATATCAACCTGCCATTTTATTCGAGCATGCAGCTTTTCAGGACTATTTTAGTCTGCATCTGCAGCTTTTCATGGTCGATTTCAGGTCAAAATGCAGCTTTTCACGTTCTAATCCGTATTGATATGCAGCTTTTCAAGAATAGAACTCGCTTGCCGAGCGAGCAAAAAGTCCCGCGAAGAGAGCCCTATCAGCCTCCCCGCGGGACAAAATCCCCTCTCGATTATTTCAACCCACGCCATCGCGCGCTAGAAGGTCAAATCGTCTGATTCACCCATGAGCCAACGCGCAAGGTCGATGACCTTGATACCGTCCCAGTCGGTCGTTTCGCAACCAGTCCGGGTGATGATGCGCTTAGTATAGGCGTCTCGAATCCGACGCAACGGATCGAGCTCGCGCTCAAGCGTCGCCTCCTGGGAAATGTCATCGCTCACTTGGATATAGACGCGGCGATCACGCATACTGGCGACAAAATCGACTTCCTTATGGTAGAGAACGCCCACATAGACCTCCCATCCGCGCCTCATCAGCTCGATCGCGAGCATATTCTCGTATACATGACCGAATCGAGCTTTTTCGTACCAAGCTCTGCGTAGCGAAACGAATGGTCCGCCAGATGTGAATGTCGTATTTCTCTGATGCATGGAGGCTGTTGATGGCCTGTTCGAACCCTTTGCACATCTGGACCTCGTCGATCATGACGACATTCCGACAGCCTTCGATATAGCGCTTTTCTACATACGCATGCAACGCGTGGTATTCCGCCAGCGGTTAAAATTCGAGCAGATCGAAGTTGATGAGAATGACGTTAGCCAAGGGGTCGATTAATAAGTCTCACGGCAATCCACTTCGCAAAATTAGAATCAACTGAAAAACGCGAAGTAAAATATACCATCTACTTCGCGGTTTAAAGAAATCCTAGGTTTTGCGTAATGATGTTCGTCAAGTTAGCGCAAACCCGACGTGGGTGAGGTTTCCCCTGATTGATCCTGCGCAGCAGCCCGGAGCGAAAGACGCAAGTCCTTGTTCCGCTCCGGCAAAATGAGGGCAGCAGCAGTTGCTGCGGCCCTCTTGGGGGACACACGCGCCGGCGTACCACGTCGGGCTCGATTACCTCAGCCGGCCCGCTCTTACAAATTATCGAGATAATCGTCGACGTCGTAGGTGAGGCTGTAGGCCTTGTTGAGGATGCGCACGAGCTCTTTCGCATCGTGCTCGCCGAGCGACGAGAGCTGCTTGGAGAGCGATGCCACGCTCTCGGCGTTCTTCTTAGCCGCGAAATCACGGCCCTTATCGGTGATGCTCACCAGCACGCGGCGACGATCGGAAGGATCGGGGCGACGCGTGATATAGCCCTTGGTCTCGAGCGAATCGAGGATGTGCGACATACGCGCACGGGTGAAGCTGAGTTTCTTGGCGATCTCGGAGGGGATCACATCGCCGGCGACGCCCGAGAGATATTGCAGCACCGGAGTCTCACCCACGCTGGCGGCACCCGCCGCGCTCAGCGAACCCTTTGCAGGGAGCGCGAATATACAATCAGTTTTCTTGCTACCTCGTCGTAATCCACAGTCCGTCAAACCATAGCTGCTCCCATCCTTGCGGTCCCCGGGTGCCCCGCGGCGGTCCGGTGTTTTTATCTTCACTCCGGTTGCTTCGCAAAGTCGTTCAGATGAAAACACCGGACCGCCGCAGAGCAC
>CAKTWW010000007.1 GCA_934630855.1 uncultured Collinsella sp. | reverse complement strand
CAGCCATCGATGTAGTTCCAGGTGTTCTCCTTGCCGGCACGGAGCTTTTCGATGTTCCAAGCGGGTGCCTGCGGCGTCGATGTCTCGATCAACTGCTCGATGTAGCTATCCAGAATCTGATTGCAACCCATTGCTGTCCCCTCTGACGTTGGTGATGGGTGAACGTTAACCCTAGTGTAACGCGAACGGGGAATGTAGGGTGAACGTTAACCCTACATTCCCCGCGAACGGCAGACTTTTAGCGGCAAACGGCAGCTAAGCCCGCGGCAATGCGATGCGCCAGGCGCTCATAGCCAGCCGGGCTGTAGTGCAGGCCGTCGGGCATATAGAGCTCGCGGTGCTCCGGCAAAAACGGGCTGATGCCGCTCTGCGCGTACAGGTCGATTACCGGCACCGAGTAGCGGTCGCAAACCTCGAGCATCGCCCGCACGTACGCGACCTGCGTCAGGCCCAGATGGTTGAGCTCGTTGCTCGCCGGAATATCCTTCTCGTGCTTGCCACTCGTTTTGCACGGCGTCATAAACACGAGCTTTGCCTGGGGCGAGCGCGCCGTGATGGTGCGGATGAGGTAGTCGAGCGCACCGTAGAACTCGTGCACGTCCGCGCTGCCCGGCTCTCCCAGCGGCACGTTGCGGCTAAAGTCGTTGACGCCGCCAAAGACGATGTAGATATCGGCCGCATCGTCGATACCGTCCAGGCGCTCGACAAACGAATCGGTGCGGTCGGCCTTGATGGCGATACGCGAGCCCTTAATGCCAAAGTTCTCGACCGTAGCGCCACCGAGCAGCGCGCCCAGGTGCGAGGTCCACGAAATGTCGTTGCCTCCCCCGCCGCAGCCGTTGTCGCCCCAAGTCGTCGAGTCGCCAAAGCAGCAGATCGTCGAATCCTTCAAGCATTTGATCGTCATATCGTTTCCTCTCTCTATCTCTCCAAAACAAGACAAAAGAGCAGCCCCTTTGTCTTATCAAATCGCGCGGTACGCGAAATCATGGAACGTCGCCTCACGGCCGGCACCCGTCAGGTCGACGGCATCGATGCCAACCATGCAGCCGGTGAAATGCGGACCCTTGACATGCTCGTCACCAAACATCTCCTCGGCAACCGCGCAATCGAGCTCCTGCCAGCCCTCACCGGTGTCGACCGAGAAATGAACCGTGCCGTGCGCCGCGAAAACCCTAAGCCCCACGGTGCCTTCGGACGGCAGTATCAAGCGGCCCGCATCACCAAGCGGCATCGAGAACGAACCGTTATCGCAGATAAGCACGTCGGCGACGCGCACTCCACGGACCTCGTCAAAGCCGACCCACAGCGTCGCATAGCAGCGTGAATCGTACATGACGACGAGACCGGCCGCCTGGTTGTAGTTCGCGGGCGAAAAATCGAGCCGCGTCGATGCCTCAAACGAGAAGTCCTGTATACGTCGGGCGACGAGCGTCTGGTCGAACAGCGAACTCGGAGAGTCGCCACCGGCAAGCAGCAGGCCACCCGCCGGCGCGATCCGTACCCGGTCGGGCGCGATCGCATGGGGCACGAACCATTCCTCGCGCCAGAGATCGCTACCGGGCGCGAACGACGTGACATACGACGTATCCGGCCGGTACGGCTCGGTCACCGTTCCCGCCACGACGCCCATCGGCGCTGGTACGACGGCACGCGGTTCGTTGCCGCCGCCCGCCAGACACGGCCATCCGTCGATCCACTCGATACGCTCGAGCGCGGACTCGCGACCGAGCGGACAGGTCTCGGCCCCCGGCAGGTGGCGAGCACAGAGATGACAGGCGTACCAAGCGCCGTCCGGCCCCTCGACCAGGTTGCCGTGACCGCTCTTGATGAGCGGCGACGCGGTCCCGGCCGCCGAGACGAGTGGGTTTCCCGGCATGGGCTCGTAATAGCCGTCGACCGTGCGGGAGCGGGCGACGACCGTGCGGTGGTTGACGCCGGTGCCGCCCTCGGCTGCCAAGAGATAAAACCATCCGTCGCGCTCCATGATGTGCGGGCCTTCGCATACACAGGGCGTGTCGCCGGTGTGATCGAAAATACGAACCGGGTCTCCTGTCTTGCCCGTATTGACATCGAGATCGTACATGAGCACCCCGTTAAACTTGTAATGTCCCTCGAGCGGGCGCCAGTCCCACTGCGGCAGGACCAGGCGGCATCCGTCCTGAGCATGCACAAGGCAGGGATCGAAACCCTTGGCGCCCAGCAGCACCGGCTCGGACCACGGCCCCTCGATATCACGGGCGCGCACCAGATAGTTGTCAACGTCCTTGAACGCACCGCTCACCGTCTTGGCGACAGAATAGACGAGCCAGAACTCGCCATTCGCGTAGGTGAGGTCCGGAGCCCACACGCCGCCCGACTCGGGGATTCCCCGCAGGTCAAGCTTGTCGAGGATCCCACCCAGGCTCTCCCAATGGACAAGATCGCGCGAATGGTAGAGGCTCACCCCCGGCAACCAGTTGAACGTCGAGGTGACGAGGTAGTAGTCGTCCCCCGCACGGCAGAAGCATGGATCGGGATGGAATCCCGGGAGCACTGGGTTGGCGAAATACGACGGCTCCGTCGATACGACCGGGGACGAGGCATAATCGTCGGAACGGTGGGTCGTCGAATCCTTCAAGCTCTTGATCGTCATATCGTTTCCTCTCTCAAAATGTCGGCGAAAATCCCGCCGACTCCCATCGCTGATGGGACAAAGGGGCGGTTCCTTTGCCTCATTTCATCAACCAGTCGACGTCCTCCGCCAGATGTGCGATGCCCAGATGGTGGCCGCCCGGGCAGACCTCATGGCGCAAGCTCTCGCCACAGCCCAGCAGCTCGTAGGCATCGCGCACGATATCGAGCTGTTCATCGACATTTGCCAGCCCACGTGAGCCGTTTAGATGGTCCTCCTCGCAGCTTTGTACCAGCAGCGGACGCGGCGCGATGAGCGAGGCAATGTCGCCCATGTCGAGCAAGCGCCAGAGTCCGGGCGTGTAATTGCAGCTGCAGTTGCCGTTAAGGTGGAGCAGCGAATCCTCGACGCCGTACAGATAGCCCGAGACAAACGCCTTGCGCACGCGCGGGTCGAGCGCCGCCAGATACAGCGTCATGTATCCGCCGCCCGAAAAGCCAAAGCAGCCCAGGTCGTCCATGGCAAAGTCGCCACGCGCCTCAAGGTAGTCGATCAGACGCATGTTGTCCCAGGCGTTGAGGCCTGCAACCGTAAGGCCCAGCGGCTCGGCCATGCGCGCCTGGTTTAGGCAGGTCCCGCGCAGATAGCTATTCTCGTCGTCGCCCTGGCCCTTCCAATCGCGACGGTATCCCCAGCCGCGGGCGTCGGGGCAGACGGTCACATAGCCCATACGCGCCAAGCGCAGACCGTAGTCGTAGTTGAACTTACGCACGGCGTCGTCGACCGCCGGCACACCCGTCACGCCCGCAACACTTGCAGCGCCGGCGCCCTGGTGACCATGCGGGCAGATATAGCAGCGCTTGCGGCCGTGCGCATCGAGCTTGGGCGCCTGCGGCTCCAGCAGATAGAACGGCATCCAAACGTCGCGCTCCACCTGCAGCATCGCATGGGTGCGCACGATACCGCCGGCAATCTGCACCCGATCGAGCTCGCGCACCTCAATCGGTACGCGATCCATAAGTGATAGGCCCAACAGATCACATAGGCGATTCCTGGTCGCGACCTGCCATGTCTCAAAGTCGCCGAGCGTCGTACCCTTAAACGCGGCAGAGCGGCCCTCTCGCTTAAGACGGTCGCGAAGCGCCGGCTCGTCTTCGTAATAGGTGTCGATATGCACTGTACGACCGTTATCGGAAAGACTGGCGGTCTCCACGGCGCCGCCCGAGCCGCCCTCGGGGCCCCAGCCGTCCGCACCGGCAAGCACTTGCTCGCGGGCATACCGGGCAGTGGCTGCAGCATCGAGCTCGCGGGCCCATGGTACCCAGCCGGCAGCATCGCCCGCCGGGCCATGCAGGATTGCGCCAGCGTAGCATGCTCTCTCGTGCGCTGCCGGCTTATTCCAATCCCACCAGCCTTCGCGCTTGATGTGTTGTCCCAGCCAGCAATCGATCAACACGGTCTGCGCCCACTCGCGCCAAGGACGTCCCAGGTAAACCGAATCAGGCGCCACGTCCTGCGCGGCCGTAAACGAGCAGCCATGGAACACAAAGCCGTACGGCTCACCCTCGGGCGTCGATGCCGCCGTCACGTAGCCGTTCACGTCCATATTGCGGTTGAGCGACCGAATCTCGCACCCCTCAAAATAGGCACGCGCGCCGCCAAAGATAAAGTCGACGTCGCCCTCGATCCGGCAACGTCGGAAATACTGGCGGCCCACTCGGCGCGGCGCAAACTGCTTGGGTCCTATGAACCCGCCCGGTTTGACTTCGCGCGGGGGCAACGGGCCCAAAAACAGCGTGTCCTGGCGTCCCGTAATGCAGCAGGCGTCGACCACCAGACGATCGCCGTCGGCATACAGGGCAATCGCCTGCCCCACCTCGCGACCGTCGCCGGCATCGTTGACGATCGTGAGGTTCTCGAGCCGCACGTCGTCGGCATCGACCAAAACGGTATACGTCCTAAACGTGCCGAGCGTGCCGTCGACACCCGAACCGTCTTCCGAGGGCATCTTGGCACCCAGGCTGCCCACGATGCGCACACTGTCAGCCGTCTCGCCCACCAGCGTCACATGCGGTCGATGAATCTCGACCCGCTCGCGATACTCGCCCGGATCGACGTGAATCATCACCGGTTGCCCAGCATCCGGATAGAGCTGATCAGCTGCCTCCAAGGCCTCGGAGATGCTGCGGTATGCCCCCTCATGCTCGGTCGATACTTCAAAAACTTGTTCTTCAATCATCATCAGTCGCTACACCCTTTCGTCGCGAGCCGTCTACGCTGCAGTTCCGGCATATAAAGAGCACGTGCGATGGGTCGGGAAGGCCCCGTCCATCGCACGTCACAACATGCCGGATTCGATTGTTTAAGAGCAGACGCTTACGCGCGGACAACCTTGTCGACGTTTTGGAGTTGCAGTTCCTCGCCGTCCTGGCCCTCGATGCTCACGTTTTGCAGGTCGAGCACCTTGACGTTTTGCGCGATGATGCCTTGGCGAACCATGGGATCAACACCGCAGGCCATAGCCGGCACAAAAGGCTCAGCGTTGGGCGAGAAAGTCACGTGGACATCCTCGAACGTCAGGCGCGTCACCTTGCTCTCGGGAAGGCCCGTGATGTAGGCAGCGGCTGCATGGCAGTTGGTGGCCTCGATGTCGCGGAACGTCGTGGCGCCAAAGCCGGGCGTACGGTCATCGACGGGCAGCGCCTCGCGGCTCTGGACGTAGTCGGTCTTGCCGTCCTTGTCGCAGAAGTAGAAGGAGTTGACCACAAAGGGCGTGAGCACCTCGTCCATGCGGATGTGCTCAAAGGTGATGCCCTCGTTGACGGCGTCCTTGCCGCGACCGCGACGGGTCTTAACGCGCAGGCCGCGATCGGTGCGCTCGAACAGGCACTTGCTCACGGTAAGGTCCTTGATGCCACCGGCGGCCTCGGAACCCAGGACCACGGCGCCGTGGCCATCGTGCATGTAGCAGTGCGAGATCAGCACGTCGTGCGTTGCGGGGCGAAGCTCGGGCTCAATGCCCAGCTTGCCGCTCTTGATGGCGATACAGTCGTCGCCCACCGAGAACTGGCAGCCCAAGATGCGAACAAAGCCGCAGCTCTCGGGATCGAAGCCGTCAGTGTTGTGGGAGTTCTTGGGGCCCTCGATGGACAGGCAGAGCGCATCGACGTGCTCGCACAGAATGGGGTGGATGTTCCACGCCGGGCTGTTGCGGACGGTAAAGCCGGCCAGGCTCACGTTCGCGCACTCGGACAGGAAGATCATGCGCGGACGGGCGACCTCGCGGCCCTCCTCGGGACGGAAGATGTTCTTAAAGTCCTTGTTCCACCAGTTGTCCTCGGCAAAATCGGTCTGGCCGTCAATTGCACCGCGGCCATAGATGCACACGTCGTGCACGCTCAGGCCGGTAAAGGTGGAGCAATAGGTTGCAAAGCTCTCGCCCTCCCAACGGCCCAGCGGGGTCATGTCGGTACCGGCGTAACCGGCGCCCTCGTCGCCCTTGACCGTGCCTGGGATGTAGGCCAGCGCAGCGCGATCGTGGCGGGCCAGCAGCACCGCGCCCTCGGCAAGCTCAATATTGATATCGCTCTTAAGGAAGAGGGACTTGATGCGGTAGTTACCGGCGGGGATCAGCACGCGACCGCCCTTGGGGCAGGCCATGATGGCGGCCTGGATGTTGGTGGTGTCATCGTGCTCGGCATCGCCCTTGGCGCCGCAATCGCGAACGTCGATGGTAAAGGGCTCAGCAAGCGTGGTGACGCCGACACTCAGCTCGCGCTCGCCGCAGACAAAGCGAACCAGGTTGCGCTTGCCGGGAACCAGGCCATCAACATAGGTCTCGACCTTATTCGTGGTGCCGGCGGGCTCGTCGTTAACAAAGATCTCCCACGTATCGGCGCAGGTAAAGTAACCGCCATCGTCGAGCTCGATCACGGCCGCGCGGGCGTTGCGCCAGATAACGTTCGTATCCATGGGTCTCTCCCTATAAAAGTTCTCTAAGAGTTAATTGTACGCTGTTGTAAAAAAGGGCCGTACCTGCCGGCGGATATCCGGTGGCACGGCCCTGTGGTTTGGACGATGCGTCTGGCCTTACTCGGCGGGGATCACGCTGCCGTCCTGGAAGCCAACGTTGTTGTGGGCGAAGCACTCCTCGTACTTAAAACCGGAGAGCTCCTCGCAAAGCGCCTTGACCTCGGGCTTGACGTCGGCCATCTTGCCGCCCTCCTTGACGCGCTTGATCTCGTCGCAGAGGATGTCGCACTGCTCCTTGTCGATCTTGATGCCGCGGGCGAGGACAGCTGCGAGCAGGAAGAAGCCGGCGCAGCCGATGAGCATGTAGCCGCAGATGTACAGGGGCACGGTAGCGGGCTGGGTCACGGCGTCGCTGTTGCCGGCAGTCTGAATGAAGCCGGAGGCGGCGAGGACGATGGCCCAAGCGTTGACGGCGATAGCCTGGGCGACCTGCTGGCAGAGCTGCTGAGCGGAGCTGTAGATGCCCTCGCGACGACGCAGGGTGATGAGCTCATCGACATCGGGGATGTAGTTGAGCAGGACATCGGGCAGGTACTGGAAGCCAACATAGAAGAACTTCCAGATGGCAAAGATGATGGGGTAGGCGATCATTGCGATGGCGACCGTAGAGGTGCCGTTGATCTGACCGAAAGCGAAGTAGTTATAGGCGAAGATGCACGCGGCGCAACCGACGTTGGCCAGGTACCAAGACTTGTGGAAGCCCTTCTTAGCCATGAGGGCAACCCATGCAGCGGTGCAGACGATAGCAACGACCTTGCCGGGCATCTCCATCACAGACTCGTAGGACTTAGGAATCTGCAGGCAGTAGACGATAAAGAAGGACAGGCAGGCAGACCAGCAGGCAGCGGCGAGCTTCGTGGAAACCTGTGCGTACAGGACCTTGCGGAAGGACTTGTTACGGAAGGTGGAGACGACGTCAACAAAGAACTTCTTGATGCCCTCGCCAACGCTCTCGATCTTCTCCTGGGCGACCTCCTCGGGGGTGTGCTCCCACGTGGACAGGTAGACGCACAGCAGCGAGATTGCCATAACCGAAGCGTTGATCGCAGCGATGATGAAGTAGCTGAACGGGTTGGTCTCGCCAAAGGTACCAAAGCCAAAGCCGACGAGCGCAGCCATCAGGAAGCCGGCGGCATTACCAAAGAGGTGCTTGTAGCCGGTGAGGTACGTGCGCTCCTTGAAGTCGTCGGTCATCTCGATGGTAAGCGGCGACAGGTTGGCGGTGCAGAACGTGTACGCGACGTTATAGATCAGGTACAGCGCGAAGTAGTACGGGAAGCCAAACGGCGTGGCGACGAAGATGAGCGGCTCGGCGATCATCATCGGGATAGCCAGCAAGATCCAGAAACGGCGACGGCCAAAGATGCGGCCGACCTTGGTGGCGTAGAAGTTATCGGCCACGAAGCCCATCAGCGGGCAAAGGATGGCGTTAAGGTAGATGGCGAACGAGCTGATCAGAGCCGCCTCGCCTGCGGACAGACCGCACTCCGTGGACAGGAACAGCACCATGTAGCTGTGCGTAAAGCTCAGGGCACCGGAATTGAGCATGCCGCCCATACCAAAGCCCAGGCGCGTCCAGAATGTGATCTTGCGCTTTTTACCGATCTTGTTAGTCATCGAGCTCCCTCTCTTTTCTCGATTGTCTTGGAACAAGACGTTGGAGTCCATACCGACGTTTGTCTGCATGTCGTTCAGGGTGAACGTTTAGCTAGATTATGCGCGATTGCTTGCATCAGGTGAACGTTCACTTGCATATTATCCTTAAACGGTCGATTTTTGCCGCTGAACGGATGGATCTATCGCCTTTTTGCCCAGTTTTTTGGCTATTTCTGCACGCTATTGGACATTAACCCTCAGAGGTGAACGTTTAGTTTGTATTCGTTTTCATATTTAATAAGCAAAAAGGCGGCCATGCGAACATGACCGCCTTGACCGATCGACCACGCGACCGAGGCTCTATGGGAGCGCCAACCAGCCCGACGCTCCCCTTCCACCCTTACAGGCAGACGCCGTCCTTCCAGATGCTGATCTCGTGGCACCCACGACGCTCGGCACTCGTAAGCTTGCCGCTCGCCGTATCCAGCACCAGCTGATACAGGTCGCCGGCAGCCTCGTCGAGCGTGCGCTCGCCCGTGGCCACGACGCCGGCGTTAAAGTCCATCCAGTTGGCCTTGTGGTCGCACAGGCGCTGATTGGTGAACACCTTGAGGGTGGGCGCCGGCGCGCCAAACGGCGTACCGCGACCGGTGGAGAACAGGATCACGTGGCAGCCGGCGGCCGTAAGGGCCGTGGTCGACACCATATCGTTGCCGGGGCCGCACAGCATATTCAGACCGTGCTTGGTAGCCTGGCCGGCGTACGGTAGCACGTCGACGATGGGCGCAGAGCCGCCCTTTTGCACGCAACCGCAGCTCTTGTCCTCGAGCGTGGTGATGCCGCCGTCCTTGTTGCCGGGGCTCGGGTTTTCGTAGACAACCTCGCCGTGGCTAATAAAGTAGTCCTTAAAGCCGTTAAGCATGTCGGAGGCGGCGTTGAACACCTGCTCGTCCTCGCAGCGGTCGAGCAGGATGCTCTCGGCACCAAACATCTCGGGGACCTCGGTGAGCACCGACGTGCCGCCGCGGGCGACAACCATATCGCTCACGCGACCGATCGTAGGGTTGGCGGTAATACCCGAAAGACCGTCGGAGCCGCCGCACTTAAGGCCGATGACCAGCTCGGAGGCCGGGATGGGCTCGCGCTTGGCCTGCTTGGCAAGATCTGCCAGCTCGGACAGGATGCGGTGGCCGTCAACCTGCTCGTCGGCAACATCCTGGCAGGTGAGGAAGCGGACGCGCTCGTGATCGTACTCGCCCAGCTCGTCGAGCACCTGCTGATGTGTGCAGTTCTCGCAACCGAGCGACAGGAACAGCACACCCGCGGCGTTTGCATGACGCGACAGCGCCACCAGCAGACGGCGAGTCTGGGCATGGTCGGCGCCGGTCTGCGAGCAGCCAAACGGATGCGGGAAGTAATAGACGCCCTCCAGCGAACCCTCGACAAGGTCCTGAGCGTTCTCGCACATGGCGCGGGCGACCTCGTTCACACAGCCGACCGTGGGGATAATCCACAGCTCGTTGCGCGTGGCAGCGCGGCCGTCGGCGCGGCGGAAGCCCATAAAGGTCTCGGGCTCAACCGACTCGACAACCGGGTGCGTCGGGTTGTAGGTGTACTCGACCTCGCCCGAAAGGTTGGTCTTCACGTTGTGCGTATGCAGCCACTGACCGGGCTGGATGTCCTCCGTCACGTGGCCGATGGGAAGACCGTACTTGATGACGTCCTCACCAGCCGCAATAGCGCGCACGGCCATCTTGTGGCCCTGCGGGATATCCTCCACGGCAACGACCTCGCCCACGCCGGGGACGGCGACGGCCGTGCCCTTGGCGAGCGGCGACAACGCGACGATGACGTTATCGGCCGGATTGATCTGGATAGTGTTCATTACAAATAGTCCTAACCCTACTGTTGAGCAAAAGTCAGCGAACGATTCAAGGCGGTGTCTTTAAGCCTGAGCGTTGGCGAACGCCTGCTTAACGCCCTCGGCGCGCACGACGGCGAGCGCCTTGACGACAAACTCCTCCAGGCCGGCGATCTGCGTAAGGTCCTCGCCCCACATCTGCTCGTTGGTGAGCACCTCGTGCACCAGCTCGGCATCCTCGGCACCGGCATGGGCGGCGTAAAAGTCGAGCACGAAGGCGTCGTCCTGGGCGGTGTATTCGGTGCCGTCGGCACGACGCAGGTGCAGGCCGTCGCCCTCGCGGGACACGAGCTCCTGCGTGTAGAAGGCGATGAGCGTAGCGAGACTCGTGGCAAGGCACTTGGGCAGGTTGCCGGTCTCGGCGACGTAGTCCTTGAGCGTGGGCAGGTCGCGGGCGCGCCACTTGGCGGTGGAGTTGAGGCAAATGGAGAGCAGCGCGTGATCGATAAACGGGTTATCGAAGCGGTTCTCGACGGCGGCGGCAAAGGCCTTGCAGTCCTCAACGTCCAGATCGGCGGCAAGGGTCGGGATGACCTCGTCGTAGAGCATAGTGTTCATAAAGCCGCGGACGGTCTCGTCGTGCATGCAGTCGCGCACGATATCGAAGCCGGCAACCCAGGAGCCCGGGACGAAGGCGGTGTGGGCACCGTTGAGGATGCGGACCTTGCGCTTCTTGTACGGGGTGACGTCGGGGGTCACGAAGACGCCGGGCAGGCCGGCCTTCACGAAGGGCAGGCGCTCCTTGAGCGACTCGTCTCCCTGGATGCCCCACATCTGGAAGGGCTCGCGCACGGCCAGGAACGGATCCTCGTAGCCCAGACGCTCAGCCACGGCAGCGGCCTCCTTGGGATCGCGAATGCGGCCTGGGACGATGGTGTCGACGAGCGTGGTGCAGATGGTGCAGTCGTTGGCCATCCACTGCGCAAACTCGTCCTCCCAGCCCCAGTCGCTCACGTACTGGTTCATGATGCGCAGTAGTTCCTCACCGTTGTGGTCGATGAGCTCGCAGGCGAGCACGATGACGCCCGGCTTGCCGGCAGCCCAGCGGGTGTGGAGTACCTGGGCAAGCTTGGCGGGAAAGCTCGCGGGCGGCATGTCGTCGGCCTTGCAGGACGGGTCGTAGGCGATGCCGGCCTCGGTGGTGTTGGAGACAATGATCTCCAGGTCATCGGAGACGGCGACCTCCATCATGGCGCGGTAGTCGTCCTCGCGGTACGGGTTGAGGCAGCGGCTGCAAGCGCTGATCACGCGGGACTCGTCGACCGTGTTGCCGTTCTCCTTGCCGCGCACCAGCACGGTGTACAGGTCGTCCTGGGCATTGATACCGTCGGCAAAGCCAAAGGCGCCGCTGATGGGCTGCACCATGACGACCTTGCCGTTCCAGCCGGTGGCCTCGTTGCCCATGTCAAAGAAGCGGTCCACGAAAGCGCGCAGGAAGTTGCCCTCGCCAAACTGCAGGACCTTCTCGGGGGCGTCCTTGGGAAGCAGGTAGCCCTCGTAGCCGATCTTCTCGAGCGTCTCGTAGCTGATGTTCTCCATCTATGTATCTCCTTAGGCGTTTGTTAGCTTGAAAGCTTGCCGGAGGCGCCGCGTGTGGCGACGGCGCTCCCGGGTTCGGTGTGGCTCGGTGCGGACTTAGGCCTCGACGGTCTCCAGGTCAAAACCGAAGTAGCGGACGGAGTTGTTGTAGCTGATGTCGCGCACGATTGTGCCCAGCAGCTCCATGTCGGCGGGGTACTTGCCCTGCTCGACCCACTCGCCGATCACACTGCACAGCACGCGGCGGAAGTACTCGTGACGCGGATAGGACAGGAAGGAACGGGAGTCGGTGAGCATGCCGACGAAGTTGCCCAGAACGCCCTCGTTGGCAAGGGCCGTGAGCTGCTCGCGCATGCCGACCTCGTTGTCGTTGAACCACCAAGCGGAACCGTTCTGGATCTTGCCGGCAGTCGGGGCCTCCTGGAAGCAGCCCATGACGGTGTCGATCATGGTGTTGTCGATGGGGTTCAGGCTGTACAGGATGGTCTTGGGCAGGCCGCAGGTCTCCTGGATGAAGTTGAGGAAATCGGCGAGCTGGTCGGACGGCGTGTAGTTGGAGATGCAGTCGTAACCGGTATCGGGACCGAGCTTGGCGAACATGGCACGGTTGTTGTCGCGCTTACAGCCAAAGTGCAGCTGCATAGCCCAGCCCAGACGGACATACTCGCCGGCGACAAACTGCATAAAGGCGGTCTTGTACTTGAGGACCTCTTCCTCGGTGAGCGGCTCGGCGGCCAGGCCCTTAGCGAAGATGGCCTCGATCTCGTCGGCGCTGGCCGGGACGTACATAACGTAGTCAAGCGCGTGGTCGGAGGCGCGGCAGCCCAGCTCGTGGGCGACATCGTAGCGCCTGGAGATGGCGGCCTTCATGCCCTCGAAGTCATTGACCTCGACGCCGGCGACCTCGGAGAGGTGCTTGCAGTAGTCCGCGAACTCTTGGCCACGCTCGATGCGCAGAGCGGCGTCGGGACGCATGGCCGGGACGACCTGGACGTCGAAGCTCTCGTCGGCGGCAATCTTCTTGTGCCACTCAAAGCTGTCGGCAGGGTCGTCGGTGGTGCAAATCATGCGGACGTTGGACTGCTTGATCAAGTTGCGGCAGGTGAAGCTGGCCTCGGCGAGCTTAGCGTTGGCGAGGTCCCAGACCTCCTGGGCGGTATTGCCGTTGAGGACGCCCTCGTAGCCAAAGAAACGCTTGAGCTCCAGGTGGCTCCACTCAAAGACGGGGTTGCCCACGCAACGACCCAGGGTCTCGGCCCACTTCTGGAACTTCTCGCGAGCAGGGGCATCGCCGGTGATGAAGCGCTCGTCAACGCCGTTGGCGCGCATCAGGCGCCACTTGTAGTGGTCGCCGCCCAGCCAAACCTCGGTGATGTTCTCAAAACGCTTGTCATCCCAGATCTCCTTGGGAGAGATGTGGCAGTGGTAGTCGACGATGGGCATGCCCTCGGCAAAGTTGTGGAACAGCTCCTCGCCGGTCTTGGTGCTCAGCAGGAAATCCTGATCGTCCATGAAGTTTTTCATCAAACAACCCCTCTGTTGGCGGAGCGGGTGCACCGTGCGCCCGTTATCCTCTAGGTGAACGTTCACCATCTTAGTGCATTTGTTACGTACAGGTGAACGTTCACCTAACCACCATGGGGTGAACGGTCGATTTTGGCGGGTCAACGGTTACTGGGCGTGGAGCCCAACGATCTTATTTTCAGGTCTAATACTTTTCCCGAGAAGTGAACGAGTCAAAACGGACCCCCGGAGCATCGACACTTTTGGCGGCTCATTTCCTGCGGTTTTGCCGTTGGAATCCTGCGGTTTAGGCGCCAAAAAGTGTGGATGCTTCAGGGGTCCAAATAAGGTCGTTCACTTCTCGGGAAAAGTATTAGACCTGATTGTAGGTAGGTTATACGGATGTGGCCGCGAGCCTCGCCGGAGGTACCCGCCCCCGACTAGATACCAGCGAGCTTGCAGTAACGATCGACGTTGCTGGCAAACACCATCTCCACGGCACCCTTTTGCACGGGGTCCGCAGGCGCTTTACCCCACAGCAAGTAATTGCCCAGCGTCTTGGCACCGCGGTAGGCCAAACCCACCGGATCCTTATAGACGATATTAGTAAAGATACCGCGACGCAGAGCAAGCGCGCTCTCGGGGAACAGGTCGTTGCCGATCACCATGACCTCGCCCGCCTTGCCGGCCGAAACGAGCGCATCGGCCACCAGCTCGGAGCCCACCGCGAACACACTGCAGATAAGCTCGGGTGCATCCGGGCCATTGAGACGGTTCTTGAGCTCGCGCTCGAGCTGCTTGACTTGGGCGTGCGCACCGGTAAGATCCTCGACCTGCCAGGGAACATTATGCTCGCGCAGGTACGTATGGAAGGCGCGGGCGGTCAGGTAGTGCGAATCGGTATAGGGATCGCCCGCCAAGAGTAGAACGCGGGCATCGGCACCAGCGGCATGAACCAGGTTGGCCGCCTGCTCGGCCATTAGGCTACCCGCTGTCGAATAATCGGCCAAGCTGGCCCCCAGGCGGTCGAGATGCGGACGGTCGCCATCGACGAGCTCAATCGCCACGCCTGCCTCGGCGATCTGCTCCAGCAGATGGGTCGCGCGGTCGTCGCCCGGAACGTAAGCGAGCAGGCCGTCGATCTTCTCGCCCACCTGCAGGCGCTCATCGATTTGCTCGAGTGCATCGGCATAGCCGCCGACGCCAAACTCGACGCGCTCGACGCTAATGCCCTGGTCGATAACCTCCTGCTCAAAGCGGTTGCAGCCTTCCCACAGGTAGCGATAGAAGTAAGCACCCTCGCGCGATGCGCACGGCAGGCAAAAGATCAGGTTGATGTCCTTGCGACGCAGACTCGAAGCGCTCGTGTTGCGGTGATAGCCCATCTCCTCGGCCTTATCGTTAACTTTGGCGCGCACGGACTCGCTCACGCCGGCCTTGCCCGTCAGGGCTTTGTGCACGGTATTGATGGAAACGCCGAGCTCGGCGGCTATGTCCTTCATGGTTACGCGAGCGCTCATGGGATTACTCCGGTGTTGGTAAGTTGCTAATTAACAATACGGTTAACGATACCCCAAAATCACTCGTCCACTCGCCGCGCCTACCCCCAAATGCGAAAAACGCCCCGCGAACGGATGCTCGCGGGGCGTTTGAGCCAGGGTTTTATTACCGAATGCCGCGACCAAGATCCTCGGCAATCTTGTCCACGCCTTTAAGCGCCGCGCAGGTCTTCTTGTTGGAGCAATGCCCCGTGCAAACGCCGCCCTGGGCGCAGTCGGCGCAAGTGCCCTTACGGTAGATGCGCACGCACACGGCGACAAACGCAATACCGATCACAGCCAGAACAACGATATCGATAGGTGCCATAGCAAGCCTCCTCTAGTTAACCACCACTTACTTTACACCATCCCCCATCTGCCAAAAAGGGACAGGTTTATTTTGGTCGCTTTTATCTGCGGAAACGCCACATCTCCCAAAAAGCCCGGGTATCGTCGGGATACCCGGGCTTCGCGGAAAGGGACTGGTCCTTATTTGGACTTAGGCGGAAACAGCGGCGGAGGCGGTGTTGGTCTCGTCCTCGTCGGTCCAGGCATGCTTGGGCATGGGACGGAAGATCTGGAAGAGCATCGCGACCAGCAGCACGATAGCGACAACCGTCCAGATACCAAACTGACCCAGAACAAGCAGGTTATAGAACTGGTTGATGAACAGGCCGATCACCCAAGCGAAGGCGCACTCGTAACCGATGGCGATCGCGGTCCACTTGCCGGAGTCCATCTGGTTACGGATGGTGCCCATAGCGGCAAAGCACGGAGCGCACAGCAGGTTGAAGGCACCAAAGGCAACGCAGGCACCCATGGTCGGGAACATGCCGGCGAACGCGGTCCACAGGCTCGGGTCGGTCTCGGCAGCGTCGGCAACGGACAGCAGCGAACCGGCGGTAGCGACGACGTTCTCCTTGGCAACGAGGCCCGAGACGGTCAGCGCGGTTGCCTGCCAGGTGCTAAAGCCGAGCGGCGCGAAGATCCAAGCGACCAGGTTGCCGAGCATGGCGAGCACGGAGTAGTCCATGAACTCCTCGGGGATGCCCTCCATAGCGGGCAGGAAGCCGAAGGCGCCATTGTAGGTACCAAAGTTGGACAGGAACCAAACCACAACGGTAGAGGCGAAGATGACCGTGCCGGCCTTCTTGATAAAGGCCCAGCAGCGCTCCCACACGTGCAGCGCCCAAGAGCGGATCGCCGGGAAGTGGTAGGCAGGCAGCTCCATGACAAACGGGGTCGGGCGGCCGGCGAAGAGCTTGGTCTTCTTGAGCATGAGGCCCGAAGCAATGACGGCAAAGACGCCCAGGAAGTAGAACAGCGGGCTGATCCACGCGGCGGTGGTGGAAGAGTCGCCGATGATGGAGCCCATGAGCAGGGCGATGATCGGCAGCTTAGCGCCGCAGGGGATGAACGTGGTGGTCATGACCGTCATGCGGCGGTCCTTCTCGTTCTCGATGGTCTTGGTAGCCATGACGCCGGGGACGCCGCAGCCCGAAGACACGAGCATAGGAATGAAGGACTTACCGGACAGGCCAAAGCGGCGGAACACGCGGTCCATGATGAAGGCGACGCGGGCCATGTAGCCGCAGTCCTCCAAGAAGGACAGCATCACAAAGAGCAGGAACATCTGCGGCACGAAGCCGAAGATGGCGCCCAGGCCGCCGACGATACCGTCACAGACGAGCGAATCGACCAGGCCGCCGTCCTCGGTGCCGCCCGCCACGAGGGCGTCGTGCACCACGGTGGTGATGCCCGGGACATAGGGGCCATACTCCGCGGGATCGACCGAATCGGCGTCGTCGCCTGCGGCCTCCACGGCCTCGTCGTAGGCATCGCGGCCCTGACCCAGCACGTACCAGCCGTCGGTACCAAAGAGCTGGTCGTTGGTGAAGTCGGTCACCGTGCCACCCAGGGTGGAAACGGCAATGTAGTACACGCAGAACATGATGACGACAAAGATCGGCAGGCCCAAAATACGGTTGGTGACCATGCGGTCGATCTTCTCGGAGGTGCTCATCTTGGCCGGGGCCTTGGTCATGCACTCGTCAATGATGTGGGCGATCAGGCCGTAACGCTCGCCGGTGATGATGGACTCGGCGTCGTCGTCGCAATCCTGCTCGCACTGGGCGACCAGCTCTTCAACGCGAGCGGCCTTCTCCTTGGTGAGGTTGATGAGCTTGCAGGCGTCCGCATCGCGCTCGAACAGCTTGACGGCGTAGTAGCGGCGCTTGTTGGCGGGAACGCTTGCCGACAGGTTGTTCTCGATGTGCGTCAGAACATCCTCGATGGAGGAGTCGAACTTGTGCTCCGGCACCTGGCCCTTGGAAGCGGCGGACTGCTTAACCTGGTCGAAGAGCTCCTTGATACCCTTGTTCTTAAGAGCCGAGATCATCATGACCGGGCAGCCGAGCTTCTTGGAGAGTTTGGCGGTGTCGATCTTGTCGCCGTTCTTCTCGACCAGGTCGGCCATGTTGAGGGCGACGACCACGGGCAGGCCGGTCTCGATGACCTGAAGCGCCAGGTACAGGTTACGCTCCAAGTTAGTGGCGTCGACCACCTGAACGACGACATCGGGCTCGCCGCTCATGAGGTAGTCGCGCGAGCACTGCTCCTCGGGGCTGTAGGGGGAAAGCGAGTAGATGCCGGGGAGGTCCGTGATGGTGACGTTCTTGTCACTCAGGAGCTTGGCTTCCTTTTTCTCAACCGTGACACCGGGCCAGTTGCCAACATAGCCGTTGGCGCCGGTGATCAGGTTGAAAAGCGTGGTCTTGCCGCAGTTGGGGTTACCCGCCAGCGCGACATGGATCTGAGAATCCGCCATTCAATCCTTCTTCCTTGTTTGCCCGCGCTGCTTTCTCCGCGCAGGCCGAATATGTGCATCAAAAGTGCTGGATAAGTTAGAAAAATCTAACTCTATCTGCAGAAATATCCGCCAAAGGGCCCATTACTGGACCTCGACGACAGCGGCCTCCTCCTTGCGGATGGAAAGCTCGTAGCCGCGCACGTTGATCTCGACCGGATCACCGAGCGGAGCGACCTTCACGACCTTGAACGAAGTGCCCTTGATGAGGCCCAGGTCCATAAGGTGGCGACGGAGTGCGCCCTCGCCGTGAAGCTTGACGATGGTAGAGCTCTCGCCCACCTTAACGTCACCCAACGTCTTCATTTACTTGTCCCCCTTTCAGTACTTACAGGATGCCGTCGGCTAGCCAACGGTCATGATGTGCATGGCGACTTTGGAATCGATGCCAAAGCGCGCACCAAGCACGGTGACGATGATGTTGGCGCCACTCGAGCTCACCACATGAATCTCGCTGCCTTCGACAAAGCCCAGATCCTTAAGGTGATGCTTCATGTCCTCGTTGCCCTTTACCCGAGACACGTGCACCGTTTCGCCCGCCTTCACCATCGAAAGCGGCATGGCCGGCATCTGCGGTCCGCTAGACATGACTTGACTCCTAACATCGGTTCGTCCATAACATCGACGCAGCAAAAGTTAACCACATCTATGTTCGCCTTAGTAAACTAGCACGTGGTTAACTTTTTGGAAAGGGTCCCTATTCAGTTTTCGGAAAAGTTTCCTATATGAAACAAGCAAGGCACGGCAGGGGCTATCCCTTTGCCGTGCCTTGTCATACCAATTCATGTGACAAAGGAACTGTCCCTTTGTCACATTACACTGCGCTTAGAGCGAAAGGTTTCTGATCGACGTGACGCACGAAGCCTCGTCTACGCCCGAAACGCGGAAGATGATGTCCTCGCCGCACTCGCCGTAGAGAGCCATGAGGCCCATAACGTCGCGACCATCGGTATGGCGGTCGCCAATGCTGACCGACACGTCACTACGATGTCTGGCGATGATGTCATAAAGCAGCGCAACCGGGCGGGCATGCAGTCCCAACGGATCTTTAATCGTCTTTGTAAACTCGACCATGTCCCCTCCCGCGGCATCGAACATTCGGCCGGCAAACCCAGCCACGTGGTAGTTATTGTAGCGTTAGATGCTTGTCGAGTGCCCTTTCGGATACCCCGTGGGCAAAAAGTGGCAAATATGAGTACTGTCACTAATTTAGTAGCAGCAAAATCGAGCCCAAAATGCTCCCTTTGAGCAATTTCGGCGCCCTGCACAGCCCTATTCAATGCCTATAGGGTGTTAGATAAATTGATTTTCACCTCATTTTGGTCCGAAATGGGCCAAAAAATATGCTACTCCCGTTGCAACAGTACTCATATTTGGCATTTTTTGCCCACGGGGTCAACAAGACGCGCCCTGACGCACAAAAAACGAGGGAAGGCACGTGTCCCTCCCTCGTTGCGAGCAATATGTAAGCCGTTCGTCTACATCAGGCGCAGGCTGACGTCCTTGAGCTGGGCGCCGGAAACGGCACTCGGGGCGCCCGACATGAGGTCGGAGCCGCTGGCCGTCTTGGGGAACGCCATGACGTCGCGGATGGAGTCGGAGCCGGTGAGCAGCATGCACACGCGGTCCAGGCCCAGAGCAAAGCCGCCCATCGGGGGCGCACCAAACTTGAGGGCCTCCATGAGGAAGCCGAACTGAGACTCGGCGCGCTCCTCGGTAAAGCCCAGAAGCTTGAGCATGGACATCTGCATCTCGGCATTGTGGATACGCATACCACCGCCGCCGGCCTCAAAGCCGTCCATGACAAAGTCGTAGGTGCACGAACCGGCTGCCAGCGGATCGGCCTCGATCTTGGCGATGTCGGTCTCGGTCGGCAGGGTGAAGGGCTGGTGCTCGGCGGCGTAGGCCTTGCGGTCCTCGTCCCAGTGGAACAGCGGGAAGTTGACGACCCACAGGAAGTCGTGACCCTCGCGCTTGATCTCGAGCGCGTTGGCCATGTGCGAACGCATGCCGCCCAGGATCTCGTCGGAGAGCAGGCGCGGGCCAGCGGCGAACATCACAAGGTCGCCGGGCTCGACGTCCATGCGCTCGCGCAGAGCAGCCATCTCCTCGTCCGAGAAGAACTTGACGATGGGGCTGTTGATGGAGCCGTCCTCGCGGAAGGCGATCCAGGCCAGGCCCTTGGCGCCAAACGTGGAGGCCACGCCGGCGAGCTTATCGATCTTGGCACGGGCCCAGGCGCCGGCGCCCTTGGCGTTGATGGCCTTGACGACGGAGCCCTCCTCGTTCGCGGCGGTCGCGAAGACCTTGAACTTGGAGTTGGCGAACACGTCGGTCAGGTCGACCAGGTGCATACCGTAGCGGGTATCGGGCTTGTCGGAGCCATAGGTGTCCATGGCCTCCCAGTAGTCCATGCGACGCAGCGGCGTGGGCATCTCGACACCCATGCGGCCGAAGGCATCGGACAGGACCTCCTCGAGCGCGCTCATGACGTCGTTCTGGTCCACGAAGGACATCTCGATATCGACCTGGGTGAACTCGGGCTGACGGTCGGCGCGCAGGTCCTCGTCGCGGAAGCACTTGGCGACCTGGTAGTAGCGCTCGACGCCACCGACCATGAGCAACTGCTTCAGGAGCTGCGGGGACTGCGGCAGGGCGTAGAAGTTGCCCGGTTGGATGCGGCTGGGGACGATGAAGTCGCGAGCGCCCTCGGGCGTGGACTTAAACAGGGAGGGCGTCTCGACCTCCATGAACTCACGGTTGTGCAGCGCCTCGCGGATAGCGAAGGTAAAGTCGGAGCGCAGCTTGAGGTTGGCCATCATCTCGGGACGACGGAGGTCCAGATAGCGATAGCGCAGACGGGTGTCCTCGCTGGTCTCGATGCCATCCTCGATCTGGAACGGCGGGGTGACGGAAGTGTTGAGCACCTCGGCGTGGTCGGTCAGGACCTCAATCTCGCCGGTCGCGAGCTTGGCGTTGGTGGTCTCCTCGCCACGGGCGCGCACGACGCCGTGAATCTTGATGGGCCACTCGGGACGCATGGTCTCGGCAATCTTAAAGGCATCGCCGTCGGAGTGCTCGGGGTCGAAGGTGAGCTGCGTGATGCCCTCGCGGTCGCGAAGGTCGCAGAAAATGAGGCCGCCGTGATCGCGGCGACGGCTCACCCAACCGGTGAGGGTAACCTCTTCGCCCACGTTCTCGCGGCGAAGCTCGCCGCAGGTACGGGTGTGCATGGAATGCTCGTCGATGGGACGGGTCTGGCTCATACCAGTGATCCTCCTTTATGGATCTGTGCCGCCCCGTGTCGTTCCGGGCGGCGTCGTACAGATTTGCCCAGCCTGCGTAAACCGCGCAGCCAGACATGGCGTTCTATCTTATCGCACCTGTGCCGATGTACCGCGAAAAAGTGGTTCCTGCCCAAAGACTTGACGGAGACGAAACAATTGACGCACTGCGGCGCCCGCCCGTACGCGTCACGTGCGACAATATGCCCCAATAAAACAGCACTTGGAAAGGCCCGTCATGACTGCACGCCTCATTGTTATGGATATCGACTCCACCCTCATCAACCAGGAGGTTATCGACCTGTTGGGCGAGGAAGCCGGCGTGGGCGAGCAGGTGGCGCAAATCACTGAGCGCGCCATGCGCGGCGAGCTGGACTTTAAGCAGGCGCTCGAGGAGCGCGTGGGGCTGCTCGCCGGCCTGGACGAGAGCGTGTTCGAGCGCACCTTTGAGCGCGTGACGTTTACCCCCGGCGCGTTGGAGCTTGTGCGCTCGGCGCACAGCAAGGGCTGGAAGGTCGGCGTGGTGAGCGGCGGTTTCCACGAGGTCGCCGACAAAATCGTAGCCGCCGCGGGCATTGACTTTTGTCTGGCCAACCGCTTGGAGATCGTGGACGGCAAGCTCACCGGCAAGCTGGCGGCCGACATTGTGACCAAGGAGTCCAAGCTCATCCAGCTGCTGGATTGGGCAGTTGGGTGCGGTGTCGATATGGCTCACACCGTCGCGATCGGCGACGGGGCAAACGACATCCCCATGATCCAGGCCGCGGGCACCGGCATCGCGTTTTGTGCCAAGCCCAAGACGCGCGAGGCCGCCCCATTTGCCATCGATGAGCGCAACCTGATGCTCGCGATGGATATCATCCTGCGCGACTAGCGAGTTAGCCTCACAACTCCATCAAATCTGACATATTAGATTTCCGAACAATTTTGCTCTAATGTTCGGAAAAAACCTTTCGCGTGCTAAACTTTTAAGCGTCGAAGGGAACTTATATGGACAAACGCGATCTTGAGCAATTGCTAAGTAACGTGGCAGACGGAAGCGTTACACCGGCCGATGCCCTCACGCGCATCCAGACGGCGCCGACCGCCGATCTGGGCTTTGCACAGCTCGATCTTTCGCGCGGGGTGCGTCAGGGAGCTGGCGAGGTTGTCTACGGCGCCGGTAAAACCGCCGAGCAGATTGCCGCCATTATCGAAGCGCTGCGCGACGCAGGCCAGGCGCACGTCCTGGTCACGCGACTCGATGCCGATAAGGCAGCACGCACCGCGGAGTTTCTCGGCAACAACATTGACCTAGGATATGTCCCGGACGCCCAGCTCGCCCTCGTGGGCGGCACGCCCTCCCCCACCGGCAACGGACGCATCGTCGTCGCCTGCGCCGGCACGAGCGACCTGCCCGTCGCCGAAGAGGCAGCGCTGACGGCCGAATTCTATGGCAACGAGGTCGACCGCCTTTATGACGTGGGCGTCGCCGGCCTGCACCGCCTGCTCGCTCATGCCGAGGAACTTGCCCAGGCACAGGTGGTCATCGCCATTGCCGGCATGGAGGGCGCCCTGGCAAGCGTCATCGGCGGCCTGGTGAGCTGTCCGGTCATCGCCGTCCCCACCAGCGTGGGCTACGGCGCGAGCTTTGGCGGCGTGGCCGCACTGCTCGCCATGCTCAACTCCTGCGCGAGTGGCGTCTCGGTCGTGAACATCGACAATGGCTTCGGCGCCGCCTACCAGGCAAGTCTTATCAATCATCTGAGCGCCGGTACGCCCTGCGCCCGCTAAGGAGCATTTCATGTCCAACCATCAGCACACGCTTATCATCGACGGCACCTCGGGCATCAGCGGCGACATGACCGTCGCAGCGCTACTCGATCTGGGCGCCAGCGAGGAGCACCTGCGCGAGCAGCTCGCCACGCTTCCAGTCGACGGCTTTGAGGTTGCCGTGACGCGCGTAAACAAGCACGGCATCGACGCCTGTGACTTCGATGTTCAGCTCGCCAGCAAACTTGAGAATCACGACCACGACATGACTTGGCTCTATGGCAATGAAGCTACTGCCGAACACATGCACGAGCACGCTCATCACCACCATCACGACCATGGCGAGCACGAGCATCATCACGAGCATGAGCATGCTCACTGCCACGAGCACATGCATGAGCACGGCCACGACCACGACGGCCACCACCACGTCCATCATCACCGCTCCCTGGCCGACGTCACCGAGATCATCGACGGCTCGCAGCTGAGCGATGGCGCCAAGCGTCGCGCGCTCGCTATCTTTACTGCGCTCGCCGCCGCCGAGGCCAAGGCGCACGGCAAAACGCCCGAGACCGTCATGTTCCACGAGGTGGGCGCCGTCGATTCCATCGTCGACGTCTGCTCGGTCGCCATCTGCCTCGATGACCTTGGCATTGAGAATATTGTGGTCGAGTCGCTCTCCGAGGGCCACGGCACCATCCGCTGCGCCCACGGCCTTATGCCCATCCCGGTGCCCGCCGTCGTCAACCTGTGCCAGGCAGGCAACATCGCCCTCATGCCCGCACCGGTCGCCGGAGAGCTCGTAACGCCTACGGGCGCCGCCATCGTCGCCGCGCTGCGCACGTCCGAGCACCTGCCGGCCCGCTATCGCATCGAAGCTGTCGGCTACGGTGCCGGCAAGCGCCCCTACGAGGGTTGCTCGGGCACGCTCCGCTGCCTGCTCGTCCACGTGGACGCGTAAGAATGGATGCTCGCAAAACCAAAAGCCGCGCCGCTATTGTCACGGCGTTTTCCGAACTCCTTCGCGAGGAAGACTACGGCAAGATCACCGTCGGCGACATCATCGCGCGTGCCAACGTGGGCCGCGCGACGTTCTACGGCCTCTTCAAGAGCAAAGACGACCTACTCGCCGAGCTCGTAAGCGATATCTGCACCCACGCCCTCGACGACGATGGCACGCCCCTCGACGACCCGCTCGTGCAAGTCGAGCACATCCTCAACAACCTCTGGGAACGTCGTCAGGGCGTCCGAGCCCTGGTAGCAGGCGCCGGCTCACGCGTCTTCGCCGACAGCCTCCGCAAGACCATCATGGCCCGAGCAGCCGAAACCGTCCCCGCCAACCCCACAGGCCCCGCCGCCAGCATGGACCGCAGTTTCCTACTACACCACATAGCCTCAAGCTTCGTAGGAACAGTCCAATGGTGGGCCTGGCACAACTTCCAAGCAAACAAAGCCGACGTAGCTAAAGACTACCTATCAGCCATACAACCCCTCTTCAACTAAGCAAGCCTCTCATCCCAAAGCACCGCCCCACCCCAAGGCGCCACGCATCCCAAAGCGTCACCCGCATCTCAAAGCGCCCAACAACAAAGTGCCCACCACATCCAAATTCAGATATATATGTAGTGTTGCTTGCTCCAATGCAACTGGATTCCCGCAGGGTCCGGCATAGGTTAACTTTCAGCCGCACTCCGCAGAACGCAAGAAGCTCCCGCCGCACGAAGTGCGCAGCAGGAGCTTCTTGCATGTTCGAGGACGCGGCGGAAAGTTAACCTATGCCGGACCCGGACGTTATATCAATTACTTCGGACTAGAACATGCCCAAGAAACCATGCACAAACAGTGCAGCCACGATAGCACCGACAAACGGCGCAATACCAGGAACAAGCAGGCCGTACTTCCAGTTGTTGTCAGCCTTGTTCTTAATCGGCAGCACCTGGTAAGCAAGACGAGGACCAAGGTCACGAGCCTGGTTCATGGCGAAGCCGGTGATGCCGCCCATGCCCATGCCAACGGCCCAAACGATCAGGCCAACGCAGATCGCGAGCATCAGGACGTCCTCGCCAGCGCGGCTGGCGGCAGCAAGGATAGCGCTGATAAACACAAAGGTGCAGATGGCCTCGCAGAAGAAGTTGCGGGCATAGTTGGTGCCCTCGGTGGTGGGGTTGGTCGAGAAGATGTTGCGCTGAGCGATGGGGTCGACGACGCCCTCGGAGGCCTTGAACTCATCGGCATACATAAACCAAGCGATCACGGCGCCCACAAAGCCGCCGAGCATATCAGCGAGCATGAAGGGAATGCAGTTGCCCCACGGCACCAGGCCGACGATGCACTGGGCAAGCACCATGGCCGGGTTCATGCACACGGCTCCGCCAAAGACAAACAGGCAGACCGAAATGCCAAAAGACCAGGTGGTGATGGCAAACATATGGCCGGAGCCCTGATACTTGGTGCCCTTGAGCACGGTATCGCAGTGCACGCCCACGCCAAAGACGATCATGAGGGCCGTCGCGCCGAATTCGCACAGGAGTTTGGTAAGCATAAAACCTTATCTTTCTTGTCGGTTATAAACGATTCGTTTGAGTCGCGCGCTAGTGCTGCGCGACGACAACGCCCAGGCCATCGGGAATAACGGCAACCTTGGCGTTTGCACCCTTCATCTCAAAGGCGAGCTTGAGCGCCTCTTCGAGGGTGTTGACCGGCGTCATGTGCATGTCCTTGATCATCTGGTGATCGCACAGGTCGGTAACCATGATCACGGGGTGATGTGCCAGGATGCGGGCGAAGATCTGGCTCGTCCACTGGTCAGGCAGGGTCTCGTCCTTGGGACGGTCGATGCAGGCGCGCTCGAACTCAGCCGGATCGTTGTCGGCGATGTTGTGGTAGAAGCCCTCGCCGCCGTGACCATCGGCGCAACCGGCGACGTCGATAATCACGCCGCCCTCGGGAAGCGTCGCCTCGGCAGCGCACATACCCTTCACGGCCTGGTAGATGTTCTGGTCGAGCGGATAGCCGCCGTTGGTGGTGATGGCGATCTCGCACTCGACAGGCTCGACGCCGGCAAGGCTCTTCACGAACTCGCAGCCAGCCTCATGGGCCTTATGGATGTCGCCGGCAAAAGAACCGATGACCTCGTGCTTGCCGTTGAGCACCACGTTGAGCACAAAGGCAAGGTGGGCCATCTCGGCAGCGGCAAACATGTCCTCGCTCACGTGGTTGTGGCACAGGTTGCCGGCACGCGAATGAGAGTCGTTCACAAACTGACCGTTGTGGTTGTACATGATGGTCTTATAGCTGGCGATACCGGGCAGCACGGACTTGCGGCTGCCAGAGAAGCCGGCAAAGAAGTGCGGCTCAATAAAGCCCTCGGCAAGCAGCAGATCGCAATTGGCAGCGATCTTGTTGATGATGCACTCACCGCCGGAAGGCAGAGTACCGATCTTCTTCATCATGCTGTCATCAGTCGCGACATGCATGACGATCTCCTCGTTGGCAACGATCTCCTCGCCATACTTGTTGACGAGCTCCTCATGCGTCGAGGGACGGTGCATACCAGTCGCAACCAGAATACGAACGTGAGCCTCGGGCGCAGCAGTATGAATGTGATGCAGCAGAATAGGCATCGTCACGCGCGAGGGAACCGGACGCGTATGGTCAGAACTGATGATAACGATATCCTTCTTGCCAGCACAAAGCTCCTCGAGCGAAGGCGAGCCATAAGGATTAGCAAGCGACTCTTCTACCAGCTCTTGCTGCGTTTTCGTAGTCTCAAACTCGTTTTGATGACCCTCCATCACACCTGCGAAGTTCTTGTCCTCAAGCTCCAGATGCAGCTTCTTGTGGTCAAACGGCAATTCACATTCAAACAATGACGAGCGCCCTCTTCCTTTCATCTAACACACTAGATAAACCGTAGGAAGGATACGCCGCTCACCGATAACAACCAACCACCCACCAATCCATTAACAGAACGTTCACAATTGACAAGTACAAAAAGGCGGCCGCAGCCCCAAAAGGAACCACGACCGCCGTCCAAAACGCGCGAAGCGCGCCATTCTTCTCTTCAGCTCTAATCCCAGAAGACCGAGGACGAAGGGACCCGATGGGTTTCCCTCTGAGCGCATTCCGCAGCACGAAGCCTTTCCAAAC
Organism: uncultured Collinsella sp.; assembly: GCA_934630855.1. Lineage (GTDB taxonomy): Bacteria > Actinomycetota > Coriobacteriia > Coriobacteriales > Coriobacteriaceae > Collinsella. The sequence continues at coordinate 40,062 of CAKTWW010000007.1, read as the reverse complement.
GCGCGAAGCGCACTATATTCCCTCAGCCAGTAATCCGCCGAAGACCGGACATCGCAGGGGCTGCCGTATGTTTACTTTCCGGCGCACTCCGCAGGACGCAAGAAGCCCTCGCCGCACGAAGTGCGCAGCGAGGGCTTCTTGCATGTCCGAGGACGCGCCGGAAAGTAAACATACGGCAGCCCCGGACAGCGACTACAGGGCTATCGATTACCCCGTGTTTTGCAGTCCTGCCGAGACGCCAGTCACAGTCGAAAGAATCAGGCTCATGTACTCGGCCTTCTTCTCCTCGGCCATCTCGTCCTGGTTCATACGCACCTCGCGAAGGGCGCGAACCTGGGCGATGGACAGAGCATCGACGTAGGGGTTACGCACGCGGACGGCGCAGCCGAGCACGCGACGGCGCTGCAGCGGCCATTCGTCACCGACGATGGCGAGGACCCACTTACGGGTGAGCTGCATCTCGGTAAAGACCTTCTCGGACAGATCATCGCGGTCGCCCAGGTGCAGATACATCTTGGCGATGCGCTGGTCGGTCTTGGCAATCGACATCTCGATGTTGTCGATGAACGTACGGAAGAACGGCCACTCCTGGTAGGCGGCCTTGAGCTGCTCCAGATCGCCAAACTGCTCGCAGGCGGTGCCCAGTCCGTACCAAGCGGCCAGGTTAATACGAGCCTGGCTCCAGCTGAAGATCCACGGAATGGTACGCAGGTCGTCGAGCGACTTGGCACCCAGACCACGCTTGGCGGGACGCGAGCCGATCGGCAGCAGGCCGACCTCGGTCAGCGGCGTCACGGTCGAGAACCACGGCGTAAAGTCGTCGGTGTGCAGCAGGTCCAGATAGCGCTCGTGGCTTGCGGCGTTGAGCTTCTCGGCCATATCCCAGAACTTCTGCGTGGTCTCGGTGTTGATCTTCTCGACACTCGGGGCCGACTGCAAAAGCGTTGCGGCGGCAACGGACTCAACGTGACGCTGAGCCAGCGTGCGGTTACCGTAACGGGCAAAGATGACCTCGCCCTGCTCGGTGAGCTTAAAGAAGCAGTTGACCGAGCCCTTGGGCTGCGCCAGCACGGCCTTGTTGGCCGGACCGCCGCCACGGCCCACGGCACCGCCGCGACCGTGCATGAGCACGAGGTCGATATCGTTCTTCTCGGCCCACTTGGCGATGCGCTCCTGTGCGGAGTGCAGCGCGAGCATGGCCGTGGTAGGACCGGCATCCTTGGAGGAGTCGGAGTAGCCCAGCATGACCTCCATGCGGCGGTTGGTCTGGGCAAGGCGCTTTTGCACCACGGGCAGCGTGAGCATCTGGTCGAGCACGTCGACGCAGCCCTCGAGGTCCTCGAGCTGCTCGAACAGCGGGATCACGTCGAGCTCGGGGACATCCTCCTCGTGCGCGAAGGACAGGTGGGCGAGCTCAAAGACGTCGGCCACATGCTGGGCGCTCTTGGTGAACGAGATGATGTAGCGGTGCGCCATCTTCTTGCCGTAGCGCTTTTGGATGGAGCCGATGGCACGGAAGGTGTCGATGACCTCGCGCGTCATGGGCTGCAGGTCGCCATGGATACCGTTCTCGTGGATATCCTCGAGGGCGCGGGCATGCACCACGGAGTGCTGACGGAACTCCATCTCGACCATGTGGAAGCCGAAGGACTCGACCTGCCAGATGATGGTCTGGACCGGGCCGTAGGCAGCACGGACGGCGCCGCAGGCGGCCAGCGAGCGCTGGACGACACGCAGGTCCTCCAGGAACTCATCGGCACTGTGGTACATGGTGTCGGTGATGCGGCGCACGGTGGCGTTCAGACGGTCGGCCATGACGAGCATGACGGCGCGATGCGGCTCGTGCTCGGAGATGAGCTCGGCGCGGGCCGTGTACTGGGTGCTCATCTCGACCTGATGGTTCCACAGGTTGATGAGCTCGGCAGACGGTTTACTGTAGGTAGCCTCGAGCGTGAGGTTGCGGCCGATGCGGCGGCACTTGTCCTCGAGCTTGAGCACCATATGCGTAAAGTACTTGGCAGCGACCTCGCGGCTCACCTTGGCGGTAACGTTGGGATTACCGTCGCGGTCGGAACCGATCCAGCTGCCGGGGTGGAAGAACGCCGGGCACAGCGGCGGCACGGTGCCGGCCTTGTCGCCCAGCACCCAGTCGTCAAAACGACGATAGATGACGGGGATGACATCGAACAGCGTGTTATCGAAGATGTCGATGATGGTATCGGCTTCCTCGACCGGCGTGGGCTTCTTGAGCGCGATGGGGCTCGTGCGCACCAGGGCGTCGATCTCCTGCAGCATATGGCGCTCGTTCTCTACCAGGTCGGAGCCGCCCAGGCGCGGACGCTCCTCCAGCAGGTTGGAGATACGGCGGATCTTGCCCTCGACGGCCTTACGACGGGCCTCGGTGGGATGTGCGGTAAAGACAGGGTGGAACTCCAGCTTGCCGAGTAGCTCGTTGGCGCCCTCGACACCCATCTCATCTACCAGCTGGTGGTAGGCAACGGTGAGCTCGTTGGCGGGGTCGACCTCGGTATCGGTCGATGCGCCGGCCTCGCGCTCGCGCAGCTGAGCCACGCGGTAGTTCTCCTCCGACAGGTTTGCCAGATGGAAGAAGCTCGTAAAGGCGCGGACGATAACCTGCTGCTTATCGAGCGGCAGACTGTCGATCAGATCGACGACCTCGCGGAATGCAACGGCGGTGGACTCGTCGGCGGTAGGCACGCCCTGCTCATCGACGGCCTCGTCGGCAGCACGGCTACCGGGGTTGCCGGCATTGGCCGCAATCTCGGCCGACAGGATTTTGTCGAACAGGTCCGCGATCTCGGGATCATACTCGCTAAGTACACGACGCTCCAGGCGCAGGAACAGCGCCAGATTGTCGCGAAGCTCCTCGGGGATCTCGATCTCGGCGAGACGCTCCTTGGACTCGGCATTCGAGCCGATACGGTTAACGAGGCGGTTGACCACGGCAGCGACGCGCGCCGCGGCTTCGGGTACAGACTGGTTGCTTAGGTTCTCAGCCACGTTTCCTCCCATTCCTCCTTCTATGCACGTAACATGCGGTATTCATTATAGGCACTTGAGAAATACTTTCGACACAGATTGCGCTTTACCACACAAAAGTATTTTCTGCATTGCAAGGGTTTTTGCCCCAAATGGTCGTATTTCTCGGTAGGCGGCATACACAAACGGGGGCATTCCGCATAAAAGCGAAACACCCCCGTAACAATCGCTCACCATGAGCAGGGCACATTTGCAAGCCCGCAGCTCAACATGATGCGCTACAGGCGCTCGCAAACCGCCTCGACAACGTTTTCCAGATCGGCGAGAACCTCGTCGTGGCTCTCCATGTCGCGCACCTTGACCTTGCCGGCGGCAAGCTCGTCGCCACCCAGGACCAGGATGAGCTTGGCGCCCACCTTATCGGCCTGCTTAAACTGGGCCTTGAGCGAACGACCCTGATAGTCGGCCTCGGTCACAATGCCTGCGGCGCGAAGCTCCTGCGTAATGGTAAAGACGTTCTGACGCAGTTCCTTGCCGGCGTTGGCAACGTAGACGCACGGGGCCTCCTCGGCACCCAGGTCGCTGCCAAAGGCCTGCAGGGCCAGCAGGGCACGCTCAAAACCGACAGCGAAGCCGACGCCCGCCGTGGGCTTGCCACCCTCGAGCTCAACGAGACCGTCGTAGCGACCGCCGCCGCCGATGGAGCCGACACCGGCACCGGGGGCCTCGACCTCAAAGACGGTGCGGGTGTAGTAGTCCAGGCCGCGCACCAGGGTGGGGTCCTCGACATACTCGATGCCGGCGGCATCCAGATAGCGCTTGACCTGCTCGTAATGCTCGCGGCACTCGTCGCACAGGTTGTCGCCCATCAGCGGGGCTGTGGCCATGATCTCGCGGCAGTGGTCGTTCTTGCAGTCGAAGGCACGCAGCGGGTTGAGCTCGGCGCGCTCACGGCACTCGTCGCACATCTCGTCGGCGTGATCGAGGATAAACTGCTTGACCTGCTCGCGGTACGCCGGACGGCACTGGGCATCGCCCATCGAGTTAATAAGCAGACGAAGCTTGGACAGATCGAAGCCCAGGCGCTTGTAGAACTCCATGAGCATGATGATGCACTCGGCGTCGGCTGCCGGATCGGGAGCGCCGAGCCACTCGATGCCCACCTGGTGGAACTGACGCAGGCGGCCCTTCTGGGGGCGCTCGCCGCGGAACATAGCCTCGGCATAGTACGCCTTAAAGGGCGTGGAGCCCTGGGGTACCAGGTTGTTCTCCACGACGGCGCGCACCACGCCGGCAGTTCCCTCGGGACGAAGGGCCAGGCGCTGCTTGGGCTTGAGCTTTGTGTCGGTTCCCTCGGTAAAGACGCGCTCCAGGTTGGCGCCGCTGAACACGCGGAACATCTCCTTGCGCACGACGTCGGTCGACTGGCCGATACCGTGAACAAACACGTCTACCTGCTCGATCGCGGGCGTCTCGATGGGCTTAAAACCAAACGGCTCGAACACGCCGGCCGCAATCTGCTGCATCTTTTGCCAGGCGCGCATCTCGGCGCCGATAAGGTCGCGGGTTCCCTCCGCCTTCTGTGCCTGCATGGGCAAACACCTTTCTTTTGTATCGCGTCATAGGTAGTGGTCATTATACGGCACAAACACAAACCGCGGCGGCGCGTCTGACCGAACGAGGGTATGGGGACTCGTTCGGCCAGATGCACCGCCGCGGCATGTGATCCGTTCTCCTCCGCCCCTTCGGATCACGTGATCCCTTGGGGACGGAGGAAAAGGGATCATTTCGTTCGCCCGTGACCGCCTTGGAAACCGAATGATGGTACGAGCAGCCATTCGGCTCCCAAGGCCGCCACGGGCAGAACGGGACAAACGAAAAAAGAGTGGCGGGTGTCTACTCCCCTGCCACGCTTGCGCGCAGCTTGGCGGCGATGGGCTCGGATGCCAGCAGGAACACGAGCATGACCACGGAGCACACCAGGCACACGACCCAAGTGCTCGCAAAGGAGCCCGAGGCATCGAACAGCACGCCCGAGACGATGGCACCCACAGTACCGCCAACCATCTCGAGCGAGGTGATGGTGCCCGTGACCTTGCCGAGGTCGGCCATGCCAAACTGCTTGGACGCGGCGATGGTAGGCGTGATGGTGCCCATGCATGTTCCGATACCAAAGCTCACGGCGGCGACAATGGGGCCAAGATCCGTCGTCGGGAAGCACAGCGCCACGCAGGCGATAATGCACGCAACAGAGCCAAGGATATTGCCAAAGCGCAGGCCAAAACGGTCATAGATCGCACCGAGCGAAATCTTGGCGATAACGACCGTGACCATGTAGGCAGAAAGCACGGTTCCTGCCCACATGGGATCGTGACCGCCCGTGACGATCTTGGCGCCGTTGACGGTAACGCTCGTCATGTTGGTTACCTGGTTGGGAAGAATGGCGCCATTGACCAGGCCCATAAAGAGGAAAGCGACGACGAGCAGCCAAAATGCCGGGCTCTTCTTGATGCGCGACCAACCAACGCTGACCTCGGGGGCAGCCTTCTCGTTTTTATCGCCCGAGGTGGAGGCGGACGGATCGCCCGGGTTCTCGCCGAGCGGCTTGAGGCCGATCTCGGAAGGCTTGGTGCGGAAAGAGTAGGCCGTGATAGGCAACGCTGCCACGATGCAGATGGCAGCAAGCACCAAGAAGGCAGAACGCCAGCCCACGCTTACGATCAGCGAGCTCACGATCGGCGAGAGGATAGCACCGCCAAAGCCCGAGCCCGAGAGCGCGATGGAAATGGCAAGGCCGCGCTTAGCGGTAAACCAGTTGGCGGTCACCAGGCTAATGAGCAGACGGGTCGAGGCCACGGCAAAGCAGCCCGAGACGGCAAAGAGCACGTAGACCTGCCAAAGCTCGCCTACAAAGCTCATGCCTACGAGCACCGCCGAGGTGGCGATGACGGTAAGCGAGCCCAAAATGCGGCCGCTTACCTTGTCGGCGACATGGCCGATGACGAGCGAACCCACAACGCTCACCACGGTGGAGATGGCGTTGGAGATGTTGTACTGGGCAAGCGTGATCCCAAGGTCGCTGACGATGAGCGGCTGGAACAGGCTCATGCAGTTGACGAAGATGGTGTAGCACGTGGCCATGATCACAAAGCCGGAGGCCACCACGAGCCAGCCGGGGAAGAACTTACGTTGCTGGGACATACTGCTCCTTTTTAAACAAACGAATAGCCTGCGCCGGGCGCCGGTAGTGCCCAAGATTGCCTTGAAGGACAAGGGCATAGGCCTTATGGCCATGCCCGCAGGCTTGAAAGGCAAGGTTGGGTGCTACCGGTGGTCGGCGAGGTAACCTAAGGCGACGGCGGCATAGGCCGCGGCGCCGAGTGGCAATTCGGCATCGTTAAAGCGTGCCTTGGGATGGTGCTGGGCAAAATGCTCGTCCGTGTCGGTCACGGCTGCGCCCACGGTAAAGTACGCACTCGGGATCTCGCTCGAAATGAGCGCAAAGTCCTCGCTTGCCATGGCGTGGAACAGCGGCAGGAAAGCGGCCTTGGGCAGCACCGCGCCCACATAGCCAAGCGAGACTCGCGTCATATCGTCATCGAGCACGAGTGGCGGAACGTCCGAGAGCGTCTCGATGGTCACCGGCGTGCGATACGTTGCCGCCACGCCGTTGACGACCTCGACGATACGGGTCTTGAGGTGAGCCATGAGCTCGACATCGAAGCCGCGCAGCGTTCCCTCGAGCACGCAGGTGTCGGGGATAACATTTGCCGCCAGGCCACCGGCGAACTTACCAACGGTCAGTGCGACTTCCTTGGCAGCCGGTACCTCGCGGGAGATGAGCTCCTGGAGTGCCAAGTGCACATGCACGCCAGCCGTGATGGGGTCGATGCAGATCTCGGGGCTCGAGCCATGGCCGCCCTTGCCCTGGAGCGTGATGCGAAAACCGTACACACCCGAGAGCGCCGGGCTTCCGTAGAGCACCAGGCCAAGCGGCGACTGGCTGTTGACGTGCATGGCGAACGCGGCCTGGGGGCGCGGATTCTGGAGCAGGCCGTCGGCAATGGCGGCACGGGCACCCTCAAAGGTCTCCTCACCCGGTTGGAACAGCAGCTTGACGGTAGCGTTGGCATCGACAAGCTCGGCCTCGCGGGCCTTGAGCAAACGAGCAGCGCCAAGCAGCGCTGTAGCATGCATATCGTGGCCGCAGGCGTGCATGCAGCCATTGGTGGAGGCAAAAGGCTCGCCCGACTCCTCGGCAACAGGCAAGGCATCCATATCGCCGCGGAGCATGATGACCGTGCCCGCCTGCTCGTCCGTGCACGTGCCATTACCCTGGGCCGCTGCGACGGCACCGGCGCCGATGAGGCCAACGACACAGGAGCCATCGACAAGCACGCTATAGGGAATGTCCATCTCGCCTAGACGCGCCTGGATATAGGCCGACGTCTGCGGAAGGTTGTTACCGAGCTCGGGGGTCTGATGGAGGTCGTGGCGCCATGTGGCAAGCTCATTGGCAAATGCCTGAGCCTCTGTGACCAGGCCATCGCCGATAGCGGTCTGCGCCGCCGTGGTAGCCTGAGGCGCTGGTTGCGGTTGAAGATCGGACAGAGCTGGTGCCATAGATGCCCTCCAGTAACGTTTTTGCAGTAAGCACTTTGATAGCATAAAGTGCAAAGAACAACTTTAAGGGCGAGGCATAAAAAATGCCGCCCCAGAAGGGCGGCGCAACAAGTTGTTTACAATTGCGGACGCGGCTTTCGGCGCAAGAAATCGAAGTGCGTCTCGCTCAAGATAATCGACAGGAAAATGAGTGCAAAGCCGGCAAGCAGGCGCGAGGTGAGCGCCTCCCCCATCAGCAATACCGAGAACAGCACGCCCGAGGGCGACTCCATCGAGAGCAGCAGCGAGCCCGTCGAGGCCGGGACATGTGCCAGACCGACATTTTGGATGAGCAGCGCCACGCACGTACAGCCCACCGAGAGGAAGGCCATCACGGCGGTAAAACTCGGCGTCCATACAGACGCGGGCGCTTGGGTCTCAAAGAGCAGCGACGAAACCAGACTCAAGACGCCATTACCCACGAACATCCAAAACGTAATGACGTTGATGTCCATCTTGCGGCCGTACTTGGCCGTCACCGCCATCTGGATGGCAAAGAAGGCCGCACCGCCCAGCGTGATGGCATCGCCGATGTTGAACTCGACGCTGTCGAGCGCCACCAGGCCAATGCCCGCCAGGCACAGCAGCGCGGCACCCAGGTTATAGCGCGTGAGCTTTTCTCCGCTCAGGAAATAGCTCGCAAAGGGCACGAGAATGCAGTAGGTGCCCGTCAAAAAAGCGTTCTTGCCTGCCGTAGTGTGTGCCAGACCGACCGTCTGCAGGGCATAAGCGGCCCACATAAGCGTACCCATCCCAAGTCCAACGATGAGGTTACGCGCGTTGAGGTGCGCGATGATGCGCTTGTGGAAGATGCCGAACATAACCAGCGCGGCAGGCAGAAAACGGACGTAGAGCAGTTCGAACACCGGAATGGTATCGAGCGCATCCTTCATGGTCGTAAAGGAGTAGCCCCAGACGATCGCCACCGAAAGCAGCAAGACTTTCCAGAACAGCGGCGAGCGAGCGCCAGCACCGCGGGAGGTGCCGCCCGCACCCAGGTCCTCGCGGGCAACAGGGCTATCGGGCATCATTTCGATATTGTCGGTGGTATGCTGGGCCATAGGGCATCCTCGCGCTCAATCTGGGCGTGGTGTCCGCACGCATATAGCCGCGTGCCGCCTCATGGTCAAATAAAAACAGGGCGCACCGGACCCCCGGCACGCCCCGCTACTGTAGCAACAACCAGCACTGCATCGCAATCCAGCCCACTAAAGCGTCGATAGAGCAAACCTCGATGCTTCGTCAATGTCAGCGAAAACGGCCCTAAGCGAGCAAGGTGACGTGAAATTGTTTTGTTCCGCCGTTCTACCGAACGGCGGACCGACCGACGCTGCGCGAGCCGCATTCACGCCAATCTGACGTTCAATTTCAAGGGCGCGACCAGAAGGTCAGCGCCCTTTCATTTCACGTCACCTTGGCGCAAATGTGGCTCGCTCGCTGGCGTGGCCACTACATCAGCGTTAACGTTGCTGTACTAAATAAGCTTTGTTGACTCCAGCTTTTCGATGATCCAGTCGTTGGCTTTGATGACCGGGCGACGGAAGACCACGCCCAGGGCGAGCGACGGAATCAGATAACTCGCCAGAATACCCAGCTCAACCCAGTACTCCATATGGTATGCACCGGCCATGGCGGCATGCATGGCGTTGATGCCGTGGGTGAACGGCAGGAACGGATAGATAGCCTGGAACACGGGACCGGTCATCTCGATGGGGAACGTACCGCCCGAACCGCCGACTTGCATGACCAGCAGTACGACGGCGAGCGCCTTGCCGATATCGCCAAACGACACTGTGAGCGTGTAGACGATATTGGAGAACACAAGGCTCGCGACCCATCCCGCCAGCACAAACTGCAGCGGGTTGTCGCACTGGATGCCAAAGAACAGGATGTCGCCCGCGCACACGAGCGTCGCCTGCAGCAGGGCCAGGCCACCAAAGAACAGGTAACGGCCCAGATAGATCTCGTGCAGGCGCACGGGGATGAGCTCGTTGATGAGCTCATCGTTAACCGAGACCTTCATCATGGCCGCCAGCACGATCGAGCCAACCCACAGCGACAGAATCGTGTAGAACGGCGCCATGGCGGAGCCGTAGTTGCGGATTGGGTAAACCGGCTTGCGGTCGAGCGCGACGGGGCCGGAAAGCGACGCGGCAAGGCCCTCGGGGTCGTTGCCGATCATCGTCTTGATCGTGGCGAGGTCATCGGACATCAGAGCACCGTCGAGTTCGTCCTTGAAGGCCCTGATCTTATCGGACGCCTCGCCCAGCTGATCGGAAGCCTTGTTAACCAGCGTCGCAGCCTTGGACAGGCCCTTTGCGAGCGAGCCGGAGGCATCGGTCAGACCGCTCACGGCGCTATCCAGGTCACCCGAGATACCGTTCAGCGAATCCAAAACGCCTGAAATGGTCTTCTTGAGCTCCTTGGCCTTAACCGAGAACGTGGAGTCGTAATCAATCTTGGCACCCGAAATGCCAGCCTTGGCATCGGCGATCGCCTGGTCGACCTCGGCACGGGACTCATTGACCTTTGCCATGCTGTCTGTAAGCGACGTCGCGATATTCGTCAGCTCATTGGCATTGTTGCGGTACTCCGTCGCGGTTTTGTCAAGCTCAGCAGCCGCATCCTCAAGCCCTGCCTTGAGCTTATCGTTACTCACCTGGCCAGCAAGACTACGGAGCTTATCCGCCGTGGCATCAATCTCGTCGGCACGGTTCTTGAGTGACGCTGCGCCATCGTTGAGCTGAGACACCGTAAGATCGACATGCTGGTTTGCAGCGTCAAATGCCTTTGCGAGCTCGGTAGAAACGTTATCGAACGAACCTGCGCTCCCATCAATGGCGGCATCGATCGCATCGCTAGCGGACTTGAGCGCTTGCTCGGAATCGGCAATACCGCTCTCGGCATGCTGCATGAGCTGCTTTACCGATTCCTCGGTCGTTCCGGACTGCTTGAGCATGCCGCCCGCCGACGTCAGCGAATCGGACGTGGAGCTCAAAATGCCCGCAAGCGACGTCGCGCTGGCCTGAACGTCTTGCAGGTCCTCGACCGAATCGCCCAGTGTCGAGGACAGGTTGGCGATGAAGTTGCTCACCTGATCGGTGCTCATATAGTCGAGCAGACTGGACACGGTCTTGAGGCCGATGGCCGTGATGGTCTCGGTAAACGTCTCGTTGACCTGGCTCTGGACCGCGCTCGAACCTTTCTCGGTCACGATCTGGGCGATGGCATTGGCCTTCTGGTTCTCATAGAACTCGATGTCGGCGTGCTTCACGTCGGTCGAGAAAAGCGTCATCATGTCTGCGCTGAACGTTTTGGGAATGACGACGGCAGCGTAGTACGCGCCCGACTTAACGCCCTCGATCGCCTTATCGCGGTCGTTGAGGACAACCCAGTCAAAGTTCTCGTTGCCGCGCAGAGTAGCGGTTACGTTTTCTCCCACGTTGACCTCAACGGGAATCAAATCGCTCTCGTAGCCCTCGTCGGTGTTGACCACGGCGATCTTAAGGTTGCCGGTATTGCCGTAGGGGTCCCAGCTTCCGGCGATGTTAAACCATGCATAGAGGCACGGCACAATGATCAGGCCCATCACGACGATCATGCCGATCACGGAGTGAGACACGTTTTGGACGTCGCGCTTAAACAAGTGCAGGATGTTCTTCATTTATGCCTCACCTCCTTTGGAGTGCTTGCCAAGCGGAGCGCTGTCCTCATTCATCACAAACGTGTCGTCTCCGCTCTCGGGCACGTGACATGCGTCGTCATGAGCGAGCTGATTGACGGCCTGAGTCTCGGCTTTAGAACCCCGTTCGCTGGCGTTGAGGCCAAACATGCGACGGGCGGCAGGAATGGCGGACGTGTGCTCGCGCATCTCGCGGCGCAGGTCCTCGTCCGAGAGCGCCGAGATGCGCATCTGGGTATTGAGGCTCGCTCGGATGTACTCGATGTTGATGAGCCAGCCGCAGATGGCGATAACCGAAATGATCCAGATGACAAGCAGGATGATCTTGCCGTTATTGTCGATATCGAGCACCGTCGACAGCACAAAGAGCAGGACCTGCACGCCTACCACAGCGGCGAAACCGCCCTTGATGTAGTACGGGTAGCGATGCTCAAACGCCACCGCATGATCGAGCAGCTCGCGACGGTACGAATCGGAATCGAGCATGACGCGCATGGCCGTGCGCAGCGAATAGCGCTGGCGCGGCAGGTCGTTAGACTCGCAGATCATAAGACCCGTCGTGGAAAGCTGCTTGTCAAAGAGCAGGTTGAGGTTGAGCAGCAGCGGGCGCAGCTGCAGACCGATAAAGAGCGCTACGACAAGGAACACGCCCAGGATGCACAGGTTGAACAGATAGTTGAACGCATACATGCCGCCGACCGTCTCGCGCAGCAGGTTGATGCCGTAGGTGAAGGGCAGCAGCGGATGCAGCCATTGGAAGAAGCCGGGCATCATCTCGATGGGGTACATACCCGACGAGCCCGGAATCTGCACGATGACCAGGATGACGCCGATAGCCTTGCCGATGTGCTTAAACGTGGTGGACAGCGCGTAGATGATGTTGACGTACGTAAACGAGATGGCGATGCCGCCCAGCACGAAGAGCAACGGGTTGACGCACTGCACGCCAATGACCAAGTCGCCCACCGTAACGATAATGGCCTGGAACGCACCGAGGATTACCAGCAACAGCCAGCGGCCAAAGTAGCCCTGACGCGCCGTAAAGCTACCGATGCCCTCGCGGTCAACCTCGAGTTTGTAGATAGCGATGAGCACATAGCCGCCCACCCACAGCGCCAGGTTGGTGTAGAAAGGAGCAATGCCCGAGCCGAAGCTCTTGACCGGATAGATCGACTTGGACGTCAGCTCAACCGGAGATGCCATGAAATCTGCGACGTCATTGACGTCGACGCCCACCAGATCAGCCAGCTCGCCCATGGACTCGGAAGTCTGCAGGGCCGCGATGTCGTTGGCGGCGGGTGCGAGCCTGTCCTGGACCTTGGCAAGGGAGGCGTCGGTTTGGGACAGCGTGGTCTTTGCCTGCTTGAGCGTGGCGTCGAGCTGCGCCAGCGTGCCGCGCGCACTCGCAATCGTAGGGGTGAGGCCAGATACGATGCCGGTCAGGTCGCCCGAAACGGCGGCAAAGGAGTCCAGCGCGCTCGAGGCTTTTGGCAGCGCGTTCTGCCCCAAATCCGTCTGGGCTTGATTCATGTTGGTCGTACCGGTTTGGATCGCATTGTTGATAGCATCGCTGGCACCCGAGACAGCCGCGGCGTCATTCGCCATGGCGCTCGACTGCGCAGACAGACCGTCCTTGATGCTCTGAAGCTTTTCATTCTGCTCTCGAAGCAAATCGATGGTCGATACAATGCGCGCGTCAATTTCCTCGGAACCTGTCGACGTGTCATTGGCGAGAATCTCCAAGTGCCCGATAACGGCCTTATTGTGGTCGATCGTCGCTTGGAGAGACTCGAGCGAGTTGTCGATACGGGTGGTCGTAGATGTGACCGTGCCCGTCAGCTTGCCGATGGCAGCGTTCGCGGAGGCCGACGTCTTGGTGAGCGCAAGGCTGCCCTCCGAGAGCGCCTTGGAAAGGGAGGTAATAGACTTGCCCGCCGTGGTGCGAGCCTCGCCCAACAGGTCATTGCCCTGGGAGATCGCCTGCGTCAGCGAGGGCGTCTGGCCCTGCAGGCCCGCCAGCGCGGCATCGGCCGAAGCGATCGAGCTGCTTGTCTTGTCGATGGCGACGTTCATGTCGCCAATGGAATCACGCACTTCACCCAGGGTGTCGGATGCTTCGGACACCGAGCTCACCAGCGAATCCTGAGTCTGGGTTGCCTTGTCTTTAAGGTCGATACCGGCATCTTTGGCAATGCCAGCGACGGTCTCACCCACCGTGGAGACAAACTCCGAGTTGATCTGCTCCTCGATGGTGCTGGCGCCGGTGTCGGTGACCTTAGGAGCGATAGCGCTCTTCTTCTCGTTGACGTAATAGGTGAGCTTGGGCTGATGGTAATTACCGTCGAGCATCGAGACAAGATTGTCGGAGAAGTTCTTGGGGATCACGATCGCCGCGTAATACTCGCCGCTTTCGACGCCCTCCTTGGCATCGGCGGCCGAGTCGACGAAGGTCCACCCTAGCTGATCGTTCTCTTTGAGCTGGTCGACCACCTTATCGCCCGCGTTGAGCTCGCCCACCGAGTCGTTTTGAGTTCCCTGGTCATTGTTGGCGATAGCGATTTTGATGCCCTGAGTATTTCCGTACGGATCCCAGTTGGCCACGATGTTGTACCAGGCATACAGCGAGGGAATGACGCACACGCCCAGGGTAACCACCAGGGCAACGGGGTTCACGAGCAATCGCTTGATGTCGCGTTTAAAGATCGCAAAGGAAACCTTTGCATCGGATAGTTTGCTGCCGAGACTCACGCTTGGACCATCCATCCTGTCGTTCAACGAATCATGCTATTAACAACCATTGTACGGAGGCCCTTTAACGTCTCGCGGCACAATGGTGCTGAGTTTTGCGGGTAGCAATATACTACGAAGATTAGTTAACGTACAGATGTACAGTATCTCAAATTCCCGCAGCTCACAAAACCACAACCCGCACAAATTAGCAACCCAACTAGTCATTGGGGACGTTCTTAAACGACTAGTCAAACAAGAACGTCCCCCAACGACTAGTCATTTAAGAACGTCCCCAACGACTAGCTTGGACCACGAAAGCGCCGCAGGTTGAGCATAAGTCAGCGAAAACGCCCCTAAGCGAGCAAGGTGACGTGAAAGAGGAGGGAAGCGTACTTTGGTACGCAACCGACGATTGAACGTCAGATTGCCGCTTAGGGGCGTTTGCAGCGTCGACTGGTTGCGCGGTTCGTAGAACCGCGCAACTACATAACTACATTAGGTCGCAGATGGCTGCGGCGAAGGCTACGGGGTCCTCGGGGAGGATGCCCTCGACGAGCAGGGCCTGGTCGTAGAGCAAGCCGGAGTACTGCTTAATCTTGTCGGCGTCGCCCGCCTTCTGGGCAGCAACGAGCTTGGCGAAGACCGGGTGCTTAGCGTTGAGCTCGAGCACGCGCTGGCTCTTGGGCATACCGTCGGGCGCGCCCTCGGGACCCTTCTGAAGCACCTTCTCCATCTCGAGCGAAAGCGGACCCTCGGTGGTGATGCAGGCGGGGGCGTCAGTCAGGCGTGCGGAGACGGCGACCTTCTCGACCTTGTCGCCGAGCGCCTCCTTCATAGCGCTAAAGAGGTCCTCGTTCTCCTTGGTGGCGTCCTCGGCCTCCTTCTTCTCGTCCTCGGTCGCCAGATCAAGATCGCCGGTCGCGACGTTCTTGAGCTCCAGATGACGATCCTCGACCTCGGGCTCGGCACCGTCGGCAACGGCCTTCTCGGCAGCTTCGCGAGCGGCGTCGTCCTCGTAGATCTTGGGCATATCCGCCGCCACGTACTCACGCATGGCCTGGAAGGTGAACTCATCCACGTCCTGCGTCAACAGCAGCACATCATAGCCGCGATCGAGCACACCCTTCACGACGGGCATCTTGGCCAGGCGCTCGCGCGAATCGCCGGCGGCATAGTAGATGGCCTTCTGGTCCTCGGGCATGCCCTTGGCATACTCGGCCAGAGTGATCATCTTCTGCTCCTTGGCAGACCAGAACAGCAGCAGGTCGGCGAGCTCATCGGCCTTCATGCCATAGCTCGAGTAGATGCCGTACTTAAGGCCGCGGCCAAAGTTCTCAAAGAACTTCTCATAAGCCTCGCGGTCGTTGTCGCGCATATCCTCAAGATCGGCGGTGATCTTCTTCTCCACGCGCTTGGCGATAGCCTTGAGCTGACGGTTCTGCTGCAGCGTCTCACGCGAAATGTTGAGCGTCACGTCGGCAGAGTCCACGACGCCGCGCACAAAGTTGTAGTAGTCGGGCAGCAGGTCGTCGCACTTCTCCATAATCAGCACGTTGGAGCTGTAGAGCGACAGACCCTTCTCGTAATCCTTGCTGTACAGGTCGAACGGCGCGCGGCCCGGGACAAACAGCAGAGCGTCGTACTCGAGCGTACCCTCGGCGTGGAAGCTGATAGTACGCGCGGGATCGTCAAAATCGTGGAACGTGGACTTGTAGAACTCGTCGTAGTCCTTCTGCTCGACGTCGGAGCTGCGCTTTTTCCAGATCGGCGTCATGGAGTTGATGGTCTCGAGCTCCTGGTAATCCTCGTACTCGGGCTTGTAGTCGTCGCCGGCGTCCTCGGGCTTGGGTTTCTGGCGGCTCTTGCTCACCATCATCTGAATCGGGTAGCGCACATAGTTGCTGTACTGCTGAATCAGGCTCTTGAGGCCCCACTCCGTCAGGAAGCGATCGTAGGTCTCGGCCTCGCCCTCGGCGTCGAGCTTCTCGTTCTCGCGCAGCGTCAGGATAACGTCGGTGCCGTGTTCGGCGCGCTCGCCGTCCTCAATGGTGTAGCCCTCAAGGCCGTCGGACTCCCACACGTGAGCGGTGTCCTCGCCATAGGCGCGGCTGACGACCTTCACGTGGCTGGCGACCATAAAGGCGGAGTAGAAGCCCACGCCAAACTGGCCGATGATGTCGACATCGGAGCCCTGCTGCTCGGCGTTCTCGGTCTTAAACTCCTCGGAGCCGGAGTGAGCGATGGTACCCAGATTGCGCTCGAGCTCCTCGGCGGTCATGCCGATACCGTTATCCGAGATCGTGATGGTGCGGGCATCCTTATCGAAAGAGACGCGGATGGCTAGGTCGCCCTGGTCGAGCTTGACGCTCGGATCCTGCAGGCTCTTAAAGTTGAGCTTGTCGACGGCATCGCTCGCATTGGAGATAAGCTCGCGCAGGAAGATCTCCTTATTGGTGTAAATGGAGTTGATCATGAGGTCGAGCAGTTTTTTGCTCTCGGTCTTAAATTGACGCATGTGCAGTCCTTTCGCGCTACCCCTGTCCGCAAAAACGGCCCGGTCGCCCGAGCCGCTTCGCAGACCTGCTATGTTCAGACTTAGATTTTATAACCCATTAGCGCGCATATATACATACGGAATTGAAAAACTGTATGTTGCAATGCTCCCATACGCCAAATGCCAAGGAGTGTCCCCGGCTGCCGGCAGAAAAGGAACGTCCCTACCTGTCGCCCAGCAGCTTGGCCATCCAGGCATGAGGCTGGCCCTCGTCTTCGTAGTCCACCGGGGCAATCTGCGTGTAGCCAGCCTTGGCGTAGAGCGGCAGCACGTACTCCTGCGCATGCAACTTTATGAGCTTGGCACCGGCATCGCTCGCGGCGGCATCGCTGGCCTCGATAATCTTGCTCGCCAGACCACGGCGACGCATGGTGGGCAGCACGGCAACGCGCCCCATAATGTAGGTCTCCCCCGCCGTGGCGCCTTCGTCCAAGTCGCACGCCGGCGACACCGGGGCCTCGGCATCGGCCACGCGCTCCAGCTCCTCGGGAAACACGCGTGAGCAACCGGCAAGCTCGCCGTCAACGTAGAGCGTCACATGAATGCAGCTCGGAGCCTCGTCGATAGCGTCGAACTCGTTCTCGTAACCTTGCTCGTCCATAAAAACGGCGCGGCGCACCAGCGCCGCGTCATCAAAGCAACCCGTCTTAAGTTGAATATCCATAGCCACCCCTTCATTCGATACGAACGTTAGGGACAGATTTTAGCGAAAATGAGCCCCGCGCACGCTAAACTGCGCGCGAGCTTTTGCCAGGCAATCGTAGTGGCCCACGTTATGAGCATCGCTCGCGATAAAGCTGTACAGGTTCTGATCGAACAGACGCTGCGCCGGCTTTTTTTCGCGGCCAAAGCGGCCGCCGGCGATAAAGTCTGCCGAAGCCTGCAGCTTGCAGCCCATATCGACCAGACGCTCCGCCACACTCACATCCTTTTGAACAGCGCGGTAGCGCTCGGGATGGGCGATGATCACCTGGTAGCCGCGGCACTGCAAATCGAAAATCGTATTCTCGTACTCTCTAAACGCATAGGCATCGGCATGCGTCGAAAGCTCGAGCAAAAACTCATTCGTTCCATCGAAATGCAGGTATTCCGCGGCATCGATGCCAAGCTCGACGAGCTTTCGGTGATTGACCTCAAAGCCCATCTGAAGCGGGAAACCGTCCGCGTTATCTCGCAGCAGCTCAAAGGCATCCCACATCTTGTCGTAGTCAAAAAAGGGATCTCGGCAATGAGGGGTGCAGACGATTCTGGTTACGCCAGCCTGTTTGGCAGCCGCAAGCATCGCCAAGCTCTCATCGAGATCGGCAGCACCGTCGTCTACACCCGGCAAGATATGACAATGAATGTCGCGCATAGGTCGGCCTTAATCAACTAAACGTTTGCTCGGTTGGTAAAGATGCCCTTTTTAGAGGCGCCCTGAGCAGCGGAGCCGTTCTTTACCTTCTTACCTTCCTTGGTGTAGTAAGAATAGTAGTACTCGCTGGTCTCGGTCTCGCAGAAGTTCATAACGGTACCGATAAGCTTGACCTTCTCGGACTTCTTAAGCTGAGCGATAGCGTTGAGCGCCTCCTCGCGTTTGGTGAAGTCCTCGCGCACCACGAACAGCGTGCCGTCGGTCAGGCTGGCAATCTCGGCAGCATCGATAAAGGTGCCGACCGGAGGAGCGTCAAAGATGACGTACTGGAACTTGGCAGACAGCGCCTTAACCAGCTTGGCAAAGCGGTGAGACACGATAATGTCGGCAGGATTGGGAATATGCGGCTCAGCATCGAGGAAGTAGAAATTCTTCTGACCCGTCTCGACGATTGCCTGGTCAATGGAAATCTGCTCGGACAGAACTGCATAGAGACCGCCACGAGAGCGAACGCCAAGCATATCGGAAAGAGACCTGCGGCGCATGTCCCCCTCGACCAGAAGAACGCTCTTGCCGCTGGTGGCGATAGCCTGGGCAAGGTTGATGGCAACCGTAGACTTGCCCTCGTTGGGAATCGAGGACGTAACGGTGATGGTGCGAATGGGGTCATCCACGCTCGCGAAGCGAATGTTGGCCAGAAGGGTCTTGGCGGCATTCTGTACCACGAGCTTATCGGTGTTCTTAGCCCTAGCCATGCCTATTTACCACCTTTCATAGCCGGAATTCGGCCGACAACGGGAATACCAAGGAGCTCTTCCGCCTCTTCGACACCGCGGATGCGCGTGTTGAGCATATCCGCCAAAACGACGTAGGCAATTGCGATAAAGACGCCGGCGAGGAAGGCAACGGCAACGTACAGCGTGCGCTTGGGGCCACTGGGCGATTCGGGGGTCTTTGCCTTATCGATAACGTTAATGCTCTGAGCGGCACCGACGTTCTGGGCAACCGTGCTCACCGAGCTGGCCATTGCCCTTGCCACCTCTGCCGTCTCCTCGGGATCGGTACCCGTCACCGAAAGCGTGATGACACGCGTCGTAGTCTCGGAGGAAACGGAGATCTTATAGTCGTCCAGATCGGCGAGGCCCAGGTCCTTGGCGGCGCCGCCCTTAACGCTATCGCTATCGAGCAGCGTGGCGATATCGTTGGAGAGCATCTGGCTCGCCGAAAGATCGTTGTAGCTCATCTGGCCGCTATCGTCGGTCTTGGCGAGAACGTACATGCTCGTCGTAGCGGTATAGGTGCTGTCCATCATGGTGAAGGACACGATGCCCATGGCGACCGCGCAAATCACCGGAAGGGCGATGACCAGCTTAAGGTGCTTCTTGAGCAACTGGAACAGTTCGAGAAGGGTCATGCAGCTTGCCTTTCATTTCCCTAGTTCATATCGAAAAAAACTGCTCGTATGATATCGCATCTTTCCGACCACGTTCGAACTCTATACATAAGATACAGTGCAAACGGCAATGTTGCGCAATAACAACGCCGCATCGGCAGCCCCGGTGCGGCGTCAAAACAACGCGTCTGCTGCGTTGTTATGCGAATGACTCGTCCCGCTGTACGGGAAACGTTACCGTGATGGTAGTTCCCACGCCCAACTCACTCGATAGGTCAATCGCGGCATGGTGATACAGGGCGGCATGCTTAACGATAGCCAACCCCAGGCCCGTTCCACCGCGCGCCTTGGAGCGGCTCTTGTCCACGCGATAGAACCGCTCGAACACCTTTCCCTGCTCCTCGGGCGCAATGCCAATGCCCGTGTCGGCTACCGCAAGGAACGGATGGCCCTCGTCATTGGTCCCGCACCGCAGCGTCACCGCACCACCGGGACGGTTGTAACGGATGGCGTTACTCGCCAGGTTATAAATCAGCTCGTCAATCAAGCGAGATACGCCCTCAATGACCACGGGCTTCGTCTCGAGTCCAATGGTCACATTTGACTGCTCAGCAACTTGTTCAAGACGCTGTTCCACCGTCGAAATGGCACGCGAAAGCTCAATGGGTTCCGTGGAGCCAATGGGCACCGCCTCACCCTCGGTTGCGCGCTCAGCCTCGTCCAAGTTGGACAGCGTAAGGATATCGTTGACGAGCGACGCCAGACGGCCGGCCTCGCGATAGATACGTCCGCCAAAGTTGCGCAGGTCGTCCTCGCCCTCGACCATGCCGTTCGCAATAAGCTCGGCATAGCCCGAAATCGCGGTTAGCGGCGTCTTGAGCTCGTGGGTGATATTGGCCGTGAACTCGCGGCGCATGCGATCGTTATCGGCCAGCACTGCCATTTGGCGCTTGAGCTCCTGGCGCTGCGACTCAATGCGCTCGAGCATGGGAACCATCTCGGCGTAAGCGTGCTCGTAGCTGCGGCGAGGATGATCCAAATCTACCTCTTGCAGCGGCGCGATGATGGCGCGGGATTCACGGCGCGCCAGGAAGAACGAGAGCACCGCTCCCGCCGCCGCGATAAGCAGCATTGGCGCCACAAGCGACAAAAGAATCGCCGCAACGCCAGGTTGAGCCTGCGCCAGACGGACAACCTGACCGTTATCAAGACGTACGGCGCGGTACAGCATAATCTCATCGAGCGTGGAGCTTGCGCGCTCCGCGGAGCCCGCGCCGCTCTCAAGCGCCTCGGCAACCTCAGGACGATCGCCGTGATTGGGCAGCATGGCCGGCGATGCCTGGTTGTCGTAGGCAACCGACCCGTCATGGTTAATCAGCGTGATACGTAAGTCCTCGCGATCGAGGCTGCGAAGGAAGGCAATGGGTTCCTGCTGCTCATTTAAGGCGGCGGCAATAAGCTCGGTTTCCTGCGAAAGGTTGGCGCTTGTGGCGTCCGCCAGGGTGTTTTGCACAAAGAACGCGCCCAGCACGGTAAACGCCACGATGACCGCCATGGCGCAGATAAAGATCGTCGCAAACACACGATGCGACAGGGTACGCTTTCCCTGAGGGGCGAAGACCACGACTTACTCCTCCGATGCGCTAGGCGCGTCGCCGGCCTCTTCGGCATCGTCACTGGCAGAAGGCTCGGCCAGGCGATAACCCACGCCGCGGACGGTCTCGATGGCGCCGGCGTGCTCTCCGAGCTTTTGGCGGAGCGTCTGCACGTGCACGTCAACGGTGCGCGAACCGCCGTCGAAGTCCCAGCCCCACACACTCTGCAGCAGCGACTCGCGGGTAAAGACCACACCGGGCTTGCGCATGAGGTACTCGAGCAGGTCGAACTCGCGTAGCGTGAGCTTGAGCGGCTCACCGGCAACAGTCACCTCGCGGTGGCTAGGCGAAAGCACGATATCGCCCACGTTGAGCACATCACTCGCCTGTTTGACCATGCCGCCGCGACGAAGCAGCGCGCGGCAACGGCTGGCAAGCTCCATGAGCGAGAACGGCTTGGTCAGGTAATCGTCGGCGCCACCATCGAGCGCCATGACCTTGTCGAGCTCGGTATCCTTAGCGGTGAGCATCATAATGGGCACCGTCGCCGTCAGGCGGTCGGCGCGCAGACGGCGCATAATGGCGAGGCCATCGGTATCGGGCAGCATGATGTCGAGCAGCACAGCATCGGGCACCCGTCGAGCCACGGCAGCCTTGAACTCACCATCGCACGAAAAGCCTTCGGCCTCAATCCCCTGCTTGCGCAGCGCGTAGACCGTCAAATCCCTGATGTTGTCATCGTCCTCGACGTAGTAGATCATGTTGAACCCCTTTGCGGCCGGTATGACCGCATCTTAACCCTAAAGGCACCTGCACTCGATAGTATCAGCCAAAACGGCCCGTCAAATAGTCCGCCGTGCGCGGATCGGTCGGATTCTTAAAGAGCTGAGCGGTGGGCGCATGCTCCACCAGCTCGCCCAGCAAAAAGAACGCGACCGAGTCGGAAATACGTGCGGCTTGCTGCATATTATGCGTAACGACCACCAACGTGCAGGTTTCCTTGAGCTCGCACGCCAACTGCTCAACCACCAGCGTCGACACAGGATCGAGGGCGCTCGTGGGCTCGTCCATCAGCAGAATGTCGGGCTGCACGGCAAGCGCGCGGGCGATGCACAGTCGCTGCTGCTGTCCGCCCGAAAGACCCAGGCCCGACTCCTTGAGCTTGTCCTTGACCTCGTCCCACAGCGCCGCGCGGCGCAGGGAGTCCTCGACCAGTTCGTCGAGCACGGCGCGGTCGCGCACGCCCATGCCGCGAGGGCCATAGGCGACGTTGTCATAGATGCTCATGGGAAACGGATTGGGGCGCTGGAACACCATGCCCACACGCTGGCGCAGACGGCAGATGTCGTAATCGCCCAGGATATCCTGGCCGTCGAGTGCAATCTTACCCTCGATGCGACAATCCTTGATGCCATCGTTCATACGGTTAAAGCAACGCAGCAGCGTGGACTTTCCACAGCCCGAAGGGCCGATAAACGAGGCGATCTGCTTGTCGCGGATCTTGATGGATACGTCCTTGAGCGCATGGTGGTCGCCGTAAAACAGATCGAGGCCCTCAACATCGATGCGCGTCGGCGAGGCGGCAAGGTCCTCAGCCGTGGGGCGAGTCGCATCCCCGACTTCGCGCTCGTGCGCGGCCTCGGCCCGCGCTTCCATGAGTTCCTCAAGCTCCGTGGGCTCCATAGCCGCAGCAGCCGTCATACCGCATACCTCCATATCGATATCAATTCAGCAGTATCGATAGTAGGAATCGCGGCTCATACGCGCGTGAGCGCATTGTCAAGTGTTTGTAAGGACACGCCGGCTATGCGGCGGGCAGCTCGATGGTAAACACCGTGTGTTCGGGCATCGATTCGCACGCGATGACGCCGCCGTGCGCCGCAACGATTTCCTTGGCGATGGCAAGCCCTAAGCCCGCACCACCGCGATTGGTCGCACGCGCCGCATCCAGGCGATAGAACTTCTCAAAGATAACCTTGAGCTTTGCCTCGGGGATAGGATCTCCCTGGTTGATAAAGCGCACGCACGCGCCGCCATCGTCCATACGCCTGGCCTCGATCGTAATGGTCGAACCTCCGTAGCTGTAGGCGATGGCATTTTTCATGATGTTGTTGAACACGCGGGCCATCTTGTCGCCATCAATAAGCACCGTCAGATCCTCGCACACATCGACCTGCGCTTCCTTATGCTGTTCGTTGAGAATGGGATAGAACTCGTCGGCAACCTGCGCCAGCAGCAATCCCAAGTCGACATAGCCGCGCGTGAGCACGATATCGTGGAAATCAAAGCGCGTGATATCGAAGAACTCCTCGACAAGGGCGTCGAGCCGGTGCGCCTTGTCGAGCGCCACGCCCGTAAAGTGCGCGCGCTGCTCGAGTGGCAGCTCCGGGGCCTCCTGTAGCAGCGAAAGGTAGCCCACCACGCTGGCAAGCGGCGTGCGAAGGTCATGTGCCAGATAGGTAACCAAATCGT
Source organism: uncultured Collinsella sp. (assembly GCA_934630855.1). Classification (GTDB taxonomy): domain Bacteria; phylum Actinomycetota; class Coriobacteriia; order Coriobacteriales; family Coriobacteriaceae; genus Collinsella. Next base: position 16,620 of record CAKTWW010000007.1, on the reverse strand, counting down.
CCTTGCGATGCGACTCGTCACGCAGGGCCTGCTGAACCTTGCGCTCTCGATCGCGCACGCGGTTGAGAGCTCCCTCGACCTCGAGAAAGTCGCCATCGATGTTATCCCACGCATCGGGGTGATCGATCAGGCGGTCCTGGATACGGGCGGCAAGCACACGGTCGGCATGCTGTTCACCCTGTTCATAGCCTTGGTAATACAGGGCGCGACCGCAAAAGAACAGGACGCACACGGCAAGCGCCAGCACAAAGCCGAGCATGTTGAACACAAAGCCGGCATCAAAGAGCACCGGCCCCTCGATGCCGCCGAGCGACATGGCACCAATCGTCAGCGTCATAACCCACGCCGCCCCGCCGATCACCACGCAGCGACGTACGATTTCAAAGCGATCGATTAGCAAAAAGCCGATGAGTAGCACCGCCAGAATACCGACGATATTGTCGATGCCGACCAGCAACAGGCTCAGCAAAAAGAGCAGCACCGTCGCAAGCGCGCGGTTATCGACGACCGCCCTTACATATTCAAAGAGTCGATCGGGGGCCTCAAATGCCCGACCGTCGTCTTTTTCCATATCAAGATCCTTACAAGCGAAAAGCGTTATTCGATGATGTAGCCGACGCCCCAGACGTTTTTGATAAAGCGCGGTTTTTGGGCGTCGTCGCCGATCTTTTCGCGCAGATGGCGAATGTGCACCATCACCGTATTGTTGGAGCCGGGCATAAAGTCCTCATTCCACACCGCGCGGAACAAGTCCTCCACGGCCACCACGCTGCCACGGTGCTCGGCAAGATACAGCAGGATGGAATACTCGATGGGCGTCAGGCGAACCTGCTTGCCGTCTACTGTTACCGCGCGGGCGTCACGATTGATCTCGAGACCGTCGAGTTGGATGACCGGAGACTCGGCCACCTGCACACGACTGCCGTAGCTGGTATAGCGACGAAGCTGGGCGCGGACGCGCGCGACGAGTTCCAACGGGCGGAACGGCTTGACCACGTAATCGTCCGCACCGAGCGAAAGGCCATCGATCTTATCCTGCTGGGCGTCGCGCGCCGTCAGCATAATTACCGGATAGGTATGGCTGGCGCGAATCGTGCGCAGTAACTCAAAGCCGTCGATATCGGGCAGCATGACATCCAACAGCGCCAGATCAAACTCTTGCTCCAAAATCGCCTTGGCCGCATCGGCCCCGCTGTAGGCGATCTGGACGTCAAAGCCCTCTTTTGTAAGGTAGATGCCGACCAGGTCGGCAATGGCCTTCTCGTCGTCGACCACCAAAATGCGCTCGTTCATGCGTGCTCCTCTCGCGCTCCATTATGCCCGAGGGGACGCTTACCACACACAACAAGCGCGGGCGATTAAGCCGACCTTAAGCACCCATATGCCCGTTCGGGCGCAGATGCAGGCCATGTGCGCGCACGATGCTCGTCGCCGCCGGCAAACGATATACTCTAGTGCCAGAAGAGACCACCCCGTCGAAAGCGAAATCCGTGAAGTCCCTCACCTCTTTTACAAAGCGCTCTGCCCGGCTTGTCGCCGGCTTTGTCTGTGCCATCGCCCTTGTCGCAGGCGCGCCTACCGTCGCCGGCGCACAAGTGCTCACGACCGACGACGTTTGCGGCAAGACCGCCGATACACGCGGCATTACAGCCGAGAATCTCCCCGATATCGAGGCCACCAATGCTGTCGTCATGGGCAAAGACGGCACCGTCTACTATGGACGCGGCGCCGATGAACAGGTCAAGATTGCCTCGATCACCAAGGTTATGACCGCGATCCTGGCGATGGAGAATTGCAAGATGGACGAGAAGATCACGGTGAGCAACGCTGCCGCCACCGTAGGCAACTCGACCGCCGGCTTGCTCGAAGGCGACGAGCTCACGGTGGAGCAGGCCCTGCGCGGCCTGATGATTCCCTCGGGCAACGACGCCGCCATCGCGCTTGCCGAATACGTGGGCAAAAAGATCGACCCCAAGACCAAAGACGCCGAGGCCACCTTTGTGAAGGCCATGAACGAGCGCGCTAAAAAGCTCGGTTGCACCGGCACGGTCTTTGAGAATCCTCACGGCCTGGATTTTGACGAGTGGGCCGGCGATATGCACTCGACCGCACATGACGTAGCGCTCATGATGCAGGAGGCGATGAAAAAAGACACGTTCCGCGAGGTCGTGGCAAGCGAGGATTCCTGGATCGAAGTTACGGGTGCCGACGGCTCCGACCATTCGCATTCCATGGATACGCACAACGTTTTGCTCGGCCAGGACGGCAACATTGGCGGTAAGACCGGCACTACCGACGACGCGGGCTATTGCTTTACGAGCGCCTACAATCGCGACGGCGACGAGGTCTACACCGTGGTTTTGAACTCAACCACCACCGACCAGCGCTTTGCCGATACGGCAACCCTTGCCAACTGGTACTACGGCCACAAGGTTACGGTCGCGATCGCCAATACGCAGGAGAAGACTGCCAACGGCAATCCCCTCATGGCGCGTATTGGCCAGACCGACTGGACCGATAAGACGATTGATGCCACGCTCGCCGACCCCGCGGCTCAGACGACCGTGTTCTCGCTTGCCGGCGAGGTGACCGAGAAGGTAACGCATGACGATCTTTCGGGCACGGTACATGTGGGCGACAAGGTAGGCAGCGTGACGCTCAAGCAGGACGGCACCAAGATTGCCGTCGTGGATCTAGTTGCCGACGAGGAAGGCTCGGGGCCAAACCCCATCGAATGGCTACTCGTGAAGCTTGACCGCCTGAGTCGCCGCATCGACAATCGCCCGCTCACGGCCGAAAGCGAGACCGTGGCCAAGGCGCCCGAGGTATAAGGCCGGGATAACATTACATTCGAACCAATATGAGGCGTCCAATGGGACGCCTCTTTTTTGAGGGCTCGAATCCCCAGCCTCCTTTCTCCATAGCAAAAAGGGCCCCAAGTGGGACCCTTCTTTCAATTCAAACTGGCGGAGAGCTGGGGATGTCCGGGCATGCTTCGCATGCCCTCCGGCTTCAAAGCTTGGCGGCTTTTCGCCCACGGGCTACAAACGCTTTCGCGTTTGCTTAACGCCCGTGCCCTCTCGGGATCGAATCCCCAGCTTACTTAGTTGATATTAAAAAAGGGCCCCAAATGGGACCCTTCTTTAAAGTTAAACTGGCGGAGAGCTGGGGATTCGAACCCCAGATGCCCTTTTGGGGCATACTCGCTTAGCAGGCGAGCACCTTCGGCCTCTCGGTCAGCTCTCCGTAACAGCCGTTCTATAGTAACCAAACAGTCGAGGATGGGCAAGGGGGAATTTTGAGGGATCCCATTTTGCCGGCAAACGTCTCAGCCAATCATCTCGATCTGTAACAGTTACAGGACAAAACTGGGTCCAGATGTTACAGATCGAGACAAACAGTCTGCCCCTTTGCCAACATCTCAATCTGTAACATCTACAGGCCGAATCTTCGTCCAGATGTTACAGATTTAGACAAATGGTCGGCGCCATCCGCAAATGTCTCAATCTGTAACAGTTATCGGCTAAATCGGCCCGTAAACGTTACAGATCAAGACAAACCAATCCCTCGAAACACGGCGTCTCAATCTGTAACGCCTGCAGACCGTAATCCCCTCTCAAAACTTACTCAATCTTGGCCCAATCGTGGCTTGCAAGAAGTTTGCTGTTCTCTGTCGAGGCTTGATATCTGGCGTCAAACTCATCGCGCATTGCGCCAGCATTCTGCCAACCAACGACCGTCTGGTCCGGCTGCTTCTTGCCATTTTCTATGCTCATCACCTTATAGGAATCCTCCTCATCAGACGAGTCGTCATAGTTGAGTTGCAGAGCATCCGCCAGACTCATTTTCCCGCCTGCATAATCAAAGTAGTAGCTTGCGCTATACCTGTCCTGCCTCGTCCTCAGCGCTATCTTTCCTTCATCACAGAGTTCGATACCTTGCCCTTCCCCCATGATGAGAAAACCGTCCTTGGACAGCGTTGCGGTCGCCATTCCGTCACCGATGTTGTCGTAGATAGATTTGGCTTTGCCGTCCTCAAAGTAGTAAAGGTTCACGAGGCCTTTGCCTTCGCTTTCCGTATAGGCCAGTTCTTGCGCCACGAACAATTCGTCTACGCCGTCACCATCGATGTCCTTCTCCAAGTAATACGCCTCACAGTTTTCCGGATCAACGCTCTTGTAATAGACATAGATACCCATATAACTTTGGCCGTCCATGAGAGTCTCTAGTTTCTTTGACGACTCCTCATCGCCAAGCCCCGTCCCCTTCTCATCGCAGTACGCTCCATACTGCCTGTACACATCGATGATTCCCTCATAAGCCTCATGTGCCTTATCGTTCTGAGCCGAGGCCGTCTCCTTATTCGATCCGCCCCGGTCTTCGCCTGCGGGCTCGTTCTTCTGTTCGAGTGCCGGAGCCACAAAGACCTGGTATGCCTTGCACAGGGCGTATGCCGTGCCCGCGGCGGCGATCATCGCGGCGAGGATGATGGCGAACGTGGGGACCATCGCGCGGCCGATCTGGCGGCGCTCCGTCAAGAACGAGGCGAAGGACGAGCGCTGCGGCGCGACAGGAGCATCGAGCGGATACTGTACGCTCTGTTGAGCATAGGCGGCATTCTGGGGCTGGGCGGGATACGGCCCATGGCCCGTATTGGCCGCCGAGCCTGCGATTCGACAACCGCAGTTACCGCAAAAGTACGCACCCTCTTCGATTTTGGAACCGCAGTTCGTGCAAAACATCGTTTCCCCCACCTGATCCGCATCGGTCGGCTCATCGCAACGTGAACATCAACCGTTATGAGCCATTCCATCATAAAGTGCCGTCAAGCATCTCCCGACGGCACCTTAAGTAATAATTTGAGCCTATCGAAGCCCATTGATGGCGTCGACAACCTGCGCCTGGCCGTACGCCATGCGGTCGGCGGCATTCTCGGCATGAATGCGCACGTTGGTGTCGTACTTGCGAGCGCTCAGCAGCCTGTTGATGTTATCGGCAATCATATCGGCCTTGTTGCGCTCAAAAACCACCAACGGAATAAGAACCAGCTCGCCCGAATCCATGGAAATCGACACGTACGAAATCAACGCGTTCAGCACCATAAGCACGCCGAACGCCATGGTCGCCAGAACGAGCAAGATGCTGTCCGGATCTCCCAAGCTGCACAGGCCAATCAGAGCGATCACCACGCCGATCAGCAAGTTCTTGATGTCGACCTTAAAGTCGCTCACCGTTGACGTGATATGGGCAACATCGAGCGTACGCTTGCGGCGACCGAGCGGAATCACGCCAAGGATCGTATTAGGCACCTGCGCAATCACGTTATCGTTAGTGAATTCGATACTCCCCTTAAGATAGAACGTGATGTACGAGGTAATGAACTCGATGGTTCCAAGGCCGGTGCTCTGGGGAGCATAAAAGGTGTGACGGCTGTTGGCGGCCACATCCTCCAGCGTCGCCTCCGCCGCGACCGTGGGCGTTCCGCACACGCCGCAGAACTTGGCGCCTTCGTTGATCTGCGATCCACACTGCTTGCAATACATGATGGGGTCCTTTCTGCTGTCCCTCTTCCTGACGCCACATAAGATACGATTTGCAGCAACCCAATTACAGTGATTATAACCGGGTAATTTTTTGCTATACTTCACATAGACAAAACAGCAGGTAGGAGCGATATGTTCAACCTCTCGCAAACCAAAACTGTCCAAGGCTTCATCCCTTTTAAAGGCGTCAAAACCATCGGACCGCAAGTCGGACAGACCCCGAGTGATACGTTGCTCGCCTTTGACCTTTATCGTCCCGTCGAGCTCAGCGAGCTTAAGCAAAACGCATCGCCAATGCACAGTGAGCGCCACGCCGACCTGATAAAACTCGCTTCGTGTGTTGAACCAACCGGCACCCCCGAGTCCCCCATCCGCATGGACGTGGACAACATTGTCGACTTCGCGCGCCAGACCGGGCCCCTCTTTGGCGTTCGCGACACCGAACTTGTTCGCGATTGGGCGTATGCGGCCGTATCGGCACTTGTTGCGGTGCGCATTCAGGAGTTCCTCAACGGTAACTGCAGCATTGCAAAAGTCAGCGCCATTCGGCAGATAGATAAAGTCGTCATCACAAGTGAAGCCGACAGGTCGTCGTTCTCCATGTACTCGATTTACCTCGGTATAAGCGGTGGCTACGCGGCATGCTTCAAGAGTCTGCCAATCATCCGTCGCATCGAATCGAACGACGGCTTTTTCTACGCCTTTGTCTCCGCGACGGGAGATGCCGCCGGATCCGTCGTTGAATTCCGCGTCTTTTCCTTTGACCATGAGCTAACCCTGGAAGACTTCGAGACCCTCAAGCTACTGCTCGCCCTGAGCGATGACGACTCACGCGCAGCGCTGCAGCATCTCAAACTTGTTCCCAGCGAACAGAGCTACTACGACATCGCCCCCGATGCGAGCATCGTTCCGCAAAACAGACCCCTCGACGACACCGACAAGGGAGCGCTCACCGCACTTGTCCAAGCACTCGTGATTGCACATCTCTCCGGTGCGCACGTCGACGTGTTCCAAGGCAGCGAGTCCACCGGATTTCTTTCGTTTGACAGCTATCTATCCTGGTTGTGGTTCGATTTTTCGCGCAAGCTCAGCACCGTGCGCATCGGGTACTGTGAACAGTGTGGACGCGCCTTTTCGCTCGCGGGACATCGCGGCATGGAGCGTAAATACTGCAGCGAAAAGTGCAAGACCGATGCCAAGAACGAAAAGACCCGTCAGGAAACGCTCGAGATACGTCGTCGCTTCTCTCTGGGCCAATCGATAAACGAAATAGCCGAGGCGACCGAGCGCCGTCCCGACTACATTCGCAAACAATTGAGTAAATGGACTCAGCTCAAGCACGAGCTAGAAGACGATCTTGCCGAAAACGGATTCAACGGTTCCAACCTGCTTAAGCGCTGTGGATCCGAGGGCCTCAACCTAGACCAGCTCCTCAACAGCAAGCGAAAAGCCGAGCTTAAACGGATCGCGAGCGGAAGGTAGGTGAGCTGGACATTGGCGTTGCCGAATTCGCAGCGGCGAGTTTAACAACTTTAGCAAACTTTAACAAGTTTAACAGCTGGTCTTACAAAAGCTCAACTTGGCTGTAACCGAACAAGGGCGGGGAATCAGATGATCCCCGCCCTCGCCAAATTAAACGGCTTACCTACGCTTTCTCAAGCTTTGATAGCGTATCCGCAGTCCTTTGTTGGACATCTTGCAAGGATAAATAGGTCGAATCTCGATACTCGTTTCGCGTCATACTGAAATCCAGCAATGCGTAGGCTGCATGCTGATTGTAACTTTCCAAAGCATCCGTATACTCCTTCTCCGATGCAGGCTTTCCCTGTACAAGACAGAAAGATTCGAAACCCTCGGACGTGTATTGGCCGGCAATTTCCATTGAAATGTCATCCTCAAAAGCATCGCCCTTTTTGCCGCGCATCGTCGTAATTGAAGCAGAAATGACATTGCCTTCCTCACACATGGCCTTCATCTGATCGCTCATCATATACATGTTGCTCTCGATAAAAATCTTGCCAGATTTCTCCGTAAGAGAGAGGTACTCACCGCCACCGTTGCTGTGATCAACCCAGTGTTGTTCATATATACGCTTCAGACCACCATCGACATAAGACCATACCTCGACCTCATAGGGCTTGGTCGAATCTGTCCCGATCCAGTCCATCTGGGATGCACTCTCATCCAGGTCGCACGTTATTGTTAGCAGTTCGTCATTTCCATCGTTGTCGAAATCAACCAAATCCGCCACGCAAAAACCCGTCAGTGCATAACCGTACGTCTCAACAACACGTGCCTCGCCATATTTATTGAGATATTCTCGGCACTTTTGGTTGTATGCGCGATATGCGGCAACTTGGGTAGGGTCCGCATCTTTCCCGCCCGCATTATCCTTCTTGGTATCCGCGGCAGCATCCTTGCCAGGAGCTTGAACAGTAATTTCGGTTTCCGCCTCAGATTTACGGTTATCGCTCACAATTTTTACCGGAATCGAATACTCGACCTTCGTCTGCCTGTTGGTCACCTTGAGCGTGTACGACCCCTCTGCGGCGTCCTTGAACTTCCCTATCGAAAAGCCTGATTCGCCGGTCACTTTAACTTTCGAAGAGTGACCATCCTCATCAATGAGCTCCGCCACAAAAGACGTAATTTTATTACCGTCTGAGTCTGTAGGAATTACCTTGGTATCGAGCGCGCAAACCACCGACTCCTTTTGGCCGAACGTGACGATATTGCCACCGGAGCCGTTAAAGAAGAGTTGCCAAGACACCAGCGCGATCACAATAATCCCGACGACAATTCCAACGATATAGAGTGCCTTGGGCTCTTTCCTCTGCGGAGCCGCAACTTGAGATGCGGCATTTGCCGCGGTCGACGGCTGTAGGGGTTCGCTCATCTGCGGGGTCTCGGAGGGCGCTTGTTCAACCCTCTCGAATTCTGGCTCGACCTCAACAGCTTCGTCAACAGCATCAGCCATCGAGGGGCCGGCATCATACGTTTCGCCAGAAAGCTCCGATGGCGAAACATTCACCTCCGTTTTTTCGCGAACTTCAGCCAACACCTGAGCCGCGCCTTCTAGCGAAGCACCGCACTCAGTGCAAAACTTTAAATTGTCAGCGAGCTTAGCGCCGCATTTTGGACAGAACATGGCTTGCTCCTTGCTAGATCAACGGCTGCCAAGCTGCCGAAGTGTCAACCGGATAGGCATCTATAACTTTTTTGATCAATGCGCTGCAATTGGTCAAATCGGCGCTGTTCGAGATACCCTCAAACGAATCGCTCGCTGTATCGTTAATTGCCCCTGAGCATTCAACAGTTGCAACCTTCGTCTCCACGTCACAATCCTGCGACATTGTCGTCTCGGTCTCGAAATGTCCTTCAACAAATCGGCTGAAGTTCCAACTATTTATTGCCCATCCGCTACTGCCCCACTGACAAATAACATTGTCCGCACAGAGCTCCATGGATTGTCTGTAGCCCGTTACGGCAGCGAGGCCTTTAGCTTGATTGTCCTCAAAAGTATAAATAGCCAGTACATATGAAGACGGGTTACTAATCCCCGCATCATCACCTGCAAAGCTAAATAAAAGTTCATCAACCCCGTCCCCGTCTAAATCCCTATAGAGATAGCGCATTCCTTGCACGGTTATGCCAGTCCCCTGAACATCTATAAAGTAATTAAACAGGGGGTATTTAGAATCTTTCTGGCAATCAGTCCAATATGGCGATTCCACAGCATCGTCGTATGAGAATCCGTTATCTTCATAGCCTTGGGTTAGAGACCCATCAGCAAATGCCTCACGGTATTGATTTAATACCTCATCGTAGGCAATGTGGGCTTCCTTGTTTGCTTTTTCCTTATCGTCATCCCCTGAAGCCTCTTTCTGCTCCTTGTTCTTTTTCGCCGTCTGCTCCTGCTGGACGGGCTCCTGGATACGGGGCTCGACAACATTCTTGTAGAGCATGAATGCAGCGTAGGCGATGCCTGCGGCGGCGATAAAGCTTGCGATGATGAGGGCGAACGTCGGCACCAGACGGTTGCCGATCTGACGCTTTTCCACGAGGAAGTCGAGCATATTCGAGCGCTTGGGTTGTTGGGGTGCCGGCGCCGGGGAACCAAAGTTTACCGGGGTCGCAGGGCCTGCGGGATTAACGCTTTCAACCTGGTTCACTTGCGCCGACGCAACAAAACCGCCTTGATGCAGCGCGTCAAGCGGAGCACCGCAACCGGTGCAGAATCTTGCGTTGTCCCCTACTTTTGTTCCACATACCGGGCAGAACATCGACGTCTCTCCTCCATCGCGGCGGCCCCGTATGCAACCGCAGGGCCGCCATCCGTCTTAAATGAATCGCTCTAGTTGTCCTTGGTCAGCGTATAGGTGTCGTAGTAGTACGACCAATCAAAAATGCTGCTCGGCTGATAGGACGTGTTGATCTTTGCGGCGGCATCATCGCCAAAGCTCAGCGAAAACGTCACTTTGCCGTTTGCGTCTTGGGGGCACTCATAGTCATCCGAAGGATACGACCACGAGGAATTAAACGTGAACACCATATTGAACGGAACATCGGTAAGCACGGTATCGCCGGCATCGGAATCCTCTGCGTTATCGGGCGTCTTGTGATTATGCGCCACGCCACTAAACGTCCCCTCGACCTCGCCGGTCTCATCGTCAACCTTGGTAATCGTCACCTTAACGGGATTCGCCTTGCCACCAAAGCATTCCTCGCTACTTGATTGGCTCTTAAACTTGCCGGTCCACGTTCCCACGAGCTTCTGATAGCTCACCTTGTCGATATCATCGCTCGCATCAACGGAATTGAGTTCCCAACCATTACCGCCATAGACAAACTTAGCGGTGATAGTGCCCTTACTTTCGCTGTATGTCGAGCTCGACTTGCAAGAGATCTTTACGGTATCCGTTGCCTTTTCCGAGTTAAGGTCGCTTTTCTTAACCTTAAAATCGCCGTTGTCATACAGCGAGGACAGGCTCATGGAATAGCCGTTTGCATCAGCCGTACTCAGAATCGTCCCCATATTCTTGATGACCTTTTTCTCGTCGACGCCCCCGGTTACCTTGGTTCCCGTTGTATCGAGTTCGGATCCCGTAAAGTAAATCGTGTCCCATTTGCCGTTGGCTTTGACCAGGTTGATATTGCCCTGCTTGGTGACCTCGGAGTCATCGTTGGCAAAGACGACCTCGACCCTTGCGGAGTATGGATCGGTAATCCTAACGCCCATGACCTGATAGCTCGAGACGCCCTGCATATTGCCCTTTTGCTTGCTGAGCACCTTGACCGACTTGATGGAGTAATCGCTACCGTCGCTCCACATCGAGCCGGTGCTCATGTCCTTGGTCGAGACGTTCTCGCGCACGATCTGCTCAATTGTGCCGTTGGAGGGGCCGCTGTTCAGGAACATGACCACGACAACAACGGCAACCAGGACGACTGCGGCAACACCGCCGATGATTGCCTTTTGCTTCATGGGAATCGCAGCAATTTTGGAGCCCACGCTCGAGTTGGCAGGCAGGGACTGCACATTGGTCGGAGCGGCGTATGGCGCAGCGTAATCAACATTCTGGAACGCCTGATTGCCTGCCGGCTGTTGCGAGGGAGCAGGAACGCCCTGCTCGAACGCTGTGCCCTGATTCATGCTCTGGCTCGTCTCCGAAGCGCCGGGTGCACCCGGCGCTGCAACAACAGGAGTCAGCGGCGTTCCGCAGGCATAGCAGAACTTGGCATTCTCGACGTTCTTGGCTCCACAATGAGGGCAATACATACGATCGCTCCCCTTCCCCTTTTCTCGATCGCGTACGCGACCATCCCTTTGCTGATTCACAAGATATGTGAAACGGCTATCCCTTAAAAGAGATTTTAAGCGGGTAATTATTTGAGGCCGCCGGACAAATAAGGCACTGCTGCACAACACCAATTATGAATGTGATTATACGGCGAGAAACTTCTCCTCTGCCCTCTTTGCCACGACTGCATTCGCCAGACCAACCTAACCCGGCATGGCTAGCCTTGTGAATCCCAAGTGCATGGTGTCCTGTTATAGTAATTCATACCTTAATTCGTTATAGTTTAATTAGTTATACCTTATCTATATGAAGGTGATGCGAATGCCGTCTTTTGTTGGCCGAGGGTGCGAGCTCACTGAGCTCGAAACCGCTTACTCCAGCGACTCTTTTCAATTTGCCGTCGTCTATGGACGTCGCCGCGTTGGCAAGACAAGCCTGCTCAGAACCTTTGTCGCTGACAAGCCAAAGGTCTGCTTCTTCACAGCACTCGAGACGACCATCGGTGACAACGTTCGCCTGCTCAACAAAGCCTTATCGGAAATCGACCCAGCCTTTGGCCTGATGACTCCCGAGCCAACGACGAACTCCATCTGCAGCGCACTTACCGCCGTCTTCGAGATTGCCCAGAGGGAGCGTCTGGTTCTCGTTATCGATGAATATCCCTATCTTGCTGCCTGCTACCCGGGCATCTCATCGTTCCTTCAGGTTCTCATCGATCAAAATCGCGAATCGAGCAAACTATTCCTCGTCCTGTGCGGGTCTTCAATGAGCTTTATGGAGCATCAGGTTATGGGCTACAAAAGTCCCCTGTATGGACGCAGAACTATGCAGATTAAGCTCAAACCTTTTTCAGTTTTCGATGCCAAGAAAATGCTCCCGAGGGCCGATGCCCAAAAGCTCGTCGAGCTCTATGCGGCCGTTGGCGGCATCCCTATGTATCTCAGTCAGTTCGACGATTCGGATTCGACAGCGGGTAATCTTGCCAAGTATATCTTGCGCCAGGGCGCCTACCTGCATATCGAACCCGAAAACTACCTGCTTCAAGAGGTGCGGAATCCCGCCATTTACAACGCCGTTATTTCTGCGATTGCCAACGGCTACGTGCGGCCCAAGGAAATTGCCGATACCACTGGCCTCAACAGCCCGCAAGTTTCTCAATTACTTGACGCCCTTGCTGAGCTTCAACTGGTTGAGCGCGTAACGCCTCAAGTCAATGCCAAAAAACGTCAGGTTTTCTACCGCATCAGCGATAACCTCTTTCGTTTTTGGTACCGCTTCGTCCCTAAATATGCCGGAGCGCTCGAGGTTGGGCTCGAAGAGCAGATCGCAAGCGCGATCATTAAAGCTGATTTCCCAACGTTCGTTGGGCCGGTTTTCGAAGACGTTTGTCGCCAGTGGCTAGCTCAACAAGTAGCTAACGGCAGCTTGAATGTCTTGTTCAAAGGAATTGGAACGTGGTGGGGAACCAATCCTCAAACAAAGCAGCAGGAAGAAATCGACATCGTGTTCGAAAGCATCGACAGCGGGCTCATCGTCGGTGAATGCAAATGGCGAAATGAGACTGTGGACGCTGACGTGCTCGATACGCTCCTGCGACGCAGCATCCTTTTGGGCGAGCACATCGAGCGGTACTACGTGTTCTCAAAGGAGGGCTTTACCGATAACTGCCACCACCGCGCTGCGGCGATCGGCAATGTCAAGCTTGTTACACTCGAAGAGATGCTGGGGTGACGGTTTTCGGTTCAGGCCGCCCCGCACCTTCCGTTTTGTTCAGTATGTTAAACAAATTGGAGGCATTTCCGTTCACCATACTGAACAAGTTCGCTTTTCAATGCGGAAACGGCAGGCCAGCCATCCCTATCCCAGCGAGCGGTTGAGGGAGCCGAGTTCGTCGTTGCCCATGGTGCGCCACATTTGATAGATGCAACCGCGTGCTAGGAAAAAGAACCCGTTGTCGACGAGTTGCACGGCGGCATCCGCGAGTTGATTGGTCACGGCGGGCACCGGTGGCAGCTCAAGGCCCGCCTTGCGGATGGTCTCGACGGCCTCCTCAAACGTGGGCGGCTTGATGACGCCCATCTCGTTCATAAGACCCTGCATTTCCTCCTGCGCGCTGCCGCCCGACTCCTCGCCGCGCGGCACCAGGCGATAGCATGCCAGTGCCAGCTCGAGCTGGTCGCAGTTCCAATAGGCAAACGCCAGGCGATAGAACAGGTAACCGATCGAGGGGCGGTCGCTGGCAATGCGCAGGCCGTGGCGCGCCACCTCGATAATCTCGTCATAGCGCTCCAGGCGTGCCAGCACATTGATCAGGGCAAAGTGAGATTGCATGGACGAGCGCGCCAAATCGTAGAGACGGCGCACTTCGGGCAGCGCGCGCTCAAAGTCCTCCTGCTCGGCGTAAAAGCTGCAAATCTCGTGCTGGGCGAAATACAGCGCATCGGGCGCGCGCAGAATGCGCACGCAACGGTCCTCCTCCATCACCGGCAGCACCATACGCACCAGTTGGTTGTCGCAGAACTGGGTCTGCACCGGACCCGTCGCTAAAAGCTCGGCGACGGCACACTTTGCCTCCAGCTCCTCAACAAGGCGAGAAAAGCCCTCGAAAGCACCAGCTCGGTCAACTTTGGATTGCTCGCGCAGCTCGACGACACGGGCGACATACGGGTCGTTGTCCTCTTCCATGACCTCAAGCTCGTCGGCCGTATCGGCGAGCAGCAAATCGCGAAGCGCAGACGGCAATGGACGATGGTCGTCACGCGGGCGGGCATGGACCTCCGCTGGCTCAATCATATCCGGCGCATCTGCCTCATATGCCTCGAGCAGATGCTTGCAGGGCATGTCATCCATGTCCATGCTCTCAAGATCCTTGGCGACGGAAACGCAATCGGCAAGATAGGCCGCACGGCCAAAGGAGTACGTTTCAACAACGCGTTCGCCCTGCTCGCCATCAGGAGCCGCAATCTGCACGTAGCAGCGCGCAATGCAGGCGCCCGAAGCAAAGCAGGCCGCCGCGAGCGTAAGTGCAATGCGCGCATCGTGCTCGGCGGCCCATGCTGCGCGTTTGGACTCATCAACCTCGCGCCAGGCGTCATCTTGAGCGTCGTATTCGCGCTGCGGCATAGCATCGACAACCGTGCGGCCAAATCGCACCAGCATGATGCCATCGGCGACGTTGGCCCGATAGGTATAGTCGAGACGCGTGACCACGTTGAGCGCCTCTACGATTCGCGCGAATCGGGTACGGACGTCCCATTCGCCGCCCGGCTGGCATGCGACCGTCCCCGGCTTGGCCCACGGGTTGTCGCTCGACAGCGTTTCGAGCAGGTGAGGAACATCGTTCGTCGTCTTGCTGATATGCCATAGATCAAAAAGCGAGCAGCCCTCAAAGCTTGGCGACGAGGCAACGGGGCCCAGCCCCGCCCCGATACGCTCAAGGATGCCCGAGAGACGATTCAAGCGGCACTCGATGGCAAGCAGGGTATCGATCTCGTCTTGGTCCAACAGGCTACGGTCAAAATTGAGGTAGAAGAGCCTCGAGCGATCGATGCGCGCCAGGCTCATTTCGGTTTTGGCCGCAATGGTACGCAGACGAGGCAGATTGACCTCGCCCATCAAAGCGGCGGCATAGCGCTCGATGCCACTCGGATTATCTGTATGGTCAATGCGGTAGAGCAGCGTTTCGATGGCATCGGGGAGCGGCGCGGAATCAAAGCCCAGCAGCACCTCGACCGGCTCAGGGAGTTTTACAAGCTTGATTTTATCGACGGCATTTTTCATTCCCCCATCGAGGCCGTCAGCGGCCGCCGCACTTGCGGCAACGCTCTCGGAATCGGCAAATATTACGTAACGCAAAAACATCGAGGCCATAAATTCGCCGTAGCGAAGGCTGCGGGTTGAATTCCATGTCTCATGATCGGATTGCTCGCGCATGGCGCCTTCGGGAGAGCCGGCAACTCGTGTTCGAGGTCGCATCGTACCGTCGCTACCCCTCACTGCGATCTCGCCAATGCTGGAGTCGGACTCGTCAAGAACCAGTTGCATGTCGGGATCGTCGGGCAGCGATGCCTCGTTAACGGGACGGTCCACCTTATAGACCTCACCCGAAACGCTCACGTAGCCCAAAAGCGACACATGGCTTTTGCCGACGAATTCGACGACATAGCATGATTCACGCGGATCCTCGCCAAAGAGCTTCCAGACCACGCCATACGAGCGTCCCGCTGGCTGCTCGGGCATAGCCGGAAAGCGCTTTTTGGGATCGAGAAACTTGAGCTTATATGTCGGACGCTCTGCCACGAAATATCACCCTGATCGGTCGCCTACAGAAAGAGCGCGCCGCGGCCTCACCGAGGCGCATATTCGAAATCTTACACGAGTCGATAAGAAATGGTCCCTTTGACCGAGGTTCGAATCCATGCGGTGCTTACATAAAAGAAAAGCCCCCGTTGCCGGAGGCTTTGATCTCAAATGGTGCGGCGTATAGGATTCCGCGTATCCGCTTGCGCGGATCCGCACCGGCTTCGGCCGCCTGCCGGCGTCCTCGCCCGCGGGCTAAAAACGCTCCGCGTTTTCCTTACGCCCGCGCCTCGATCGAGGTTCGAATCCATGCGGCGTTTGCCTAAAAGAAAAGCCCCCGTTGCCGGAGGCTTTGATCTCAAATGGTGCGGCGTATAGGATTCGAACCTATGACGTTCTGATTCGTAGTCAGACCCTCTATCCAGCTGAGGTAACGCCGCAACGCACGGATTATTATGCACGTGACCCCTCGATGGGTCAAGCAACAATTTGAAAAATTTTACGAAGCACCGATTAAACCGCTCGCGCCTCGACCGAGGTTCGAATCCATGGGATGCCGACGTAAAAGAAAAGCCCCCGTCTCCGGAGGCTTCAAGTTCAATTGGTGCGGCGTATAGGATTCCGCGTATCCGCTCCGCGGATCCGCACCGGCTTCGGCCGCCTGCCGGCGCCCTCGCCCGCGGGCTAAAAACGCTCCGCGTTTTCCTTACGCCCGCGCCTCGACCGAGGTTCGAATCCATGGGATGTCGCCTTAAAAGAAAAGCCCCCGTTGCCGGAGGCTTCAAGTTCAATTGGTGCGGCGTATAGGATTCCGCGTATCCGCTTGCGCGGATCCGCACCGGCTTCGCCCGCCTGCCGGCGTGCTCGCCCGCTCGCTAAAAACGCTCCGCGTTTTCTTGACGCTCGCGCCTCGACCGAGGTTCGAATCCATGCGGTGGTGCCATAAAAGAAAAGCCCCCGTTGCCGGAGGCTTCAAG